>NZ_JBHWUW010000041.1:0-30085 GCF_042737245.1 Streptomyces sp. NPDC060002 | reverse complement strand
GGCCCCCGCCACCCCCCGGGGGTCCTCCCCTCCCGGGTCCCCCCCCGGGGGGGGGGGGGCCGTAACCCCCCCCCCGCCCCCCCTTCTCTCCCTACACGCATTCCGTAGCCGCGTTGCGTACACGCACTCCGTATACGAACTCCGTATACGAACCCCCTGCACGAAGGGAGTTCAGCCGTCGAGCCGCTCCCGCGCGGCGCAGCGCCAGCGTTCCGTCTCCGCGATCTGGTTGAACGTGAACAGGTGCAGCCCGGCCACCCCCGCCGACGGCCCGGTGAGCGTCCTCTCGGTGCGCGCCAGCAGCCTGTCGGGTGAGTACCCACCGGGCGTCGCGAACCGCAGGAACCACGAGGCGTGCCTGGTCAGGAAGCGGGTCGACTCTCCCACGCCGATCTTCGTGGCCATGGACAGCAGCTTCGCCCGTTGCACCGGCCCCGCGACGCCCAGGTGGACGGGCAGGGTGATGTCCCGGCGCCGGATCCGGACGACCCAGTCCCCCAGCACCCGCGGGTCGAAGCAGAGGTTGCTCACGATGTACGTGGCGTGCTCGCGCTTGTCCCACATGGCCTGAACGGTGATGTCGTCGTGGATGAGCGGATGGCTCTCGGGATAGCCGGCGATGCCGACATGCGCGAAGGGCCTGCCCAGCTCGCTGAGCCTGCGCAGCACCGGCAGCGCCCCGTCGTAGGCCCCGGCCGGCGGGTCGGCGTCGCCCGCCGGCACGAAGACGTCGTCCACACCCGCCTCGCGCAGCCGCGCGGCGACCTCCTTCAGGTGCACCTCGTCCCGCAGCAGCCGCGCGGGCACATGCGGGACGGCGCGGTAGCCGTGCGCCGCGAGCCGGGTGGCGAGGTCGAGCGTCGGTTCCAGGCCCTTGACCGGCGACGCCGTCACGGTGACGACGACCTCGCGCGGGACATGGGCGAGGACCTTGTCCTCGGTCGCCTTCGCGGGCAGCACCTCGTAGCGGACGCTGTCCAGCAGCGCCCTCAGCCCTGAGCCGGCCAACGTCTACCCGGCCTGCTGCCGGTCGTCACGGTGACGGTAGTACACGGCCTTCGACGGCGCCTGCGGCTCCTTGCCGAGGATCAGGTCGGCGGCCTTCTCGGCGATCATCATCACCGGCGCGTAGATGTTGCCGTTGGTGACGTACGGCATCACCGAGGCGTCCACCACGCGCAGCCCCTCCAAGCCGTGCACCCGCATGCTGGCGGGGTCGACGACGGACATCTCGTCGGTGCCCATCTTGCAGGTGCAGGACGGGTGCAGGGCGGTCTCGCCCTCCTTGGCGACCCAGGCGAGGATCTCCTCGTCCGACGCCACCTTCGGGCCGGGCGAGACCTCCCCGTCGTTGTAGGGGGCCATCGCGGGCTGGTTGAGGAGCTCGCGGGCCACCCGGATCGCCTCGACCCACTCGCGGCGGTCCTGCTCGGTGGAGAGGTAGTTGAAGCGCAGCGCCGGGTGCTCGCGCGGGTCCCTGCTCTTGATCTTCACCGAGCCGATGGCGTCGGAGTACATGGGGCCCACGTGCACCTGGTAGCCATGGCCGCCGGCCGGCGAGGAGCCGTCGTAGCGGACCGCGATCGGCAGGAAGTGGAACATCAGGTTGGGGTAGTCCACGTCCTCGTTGCTGCGGGCGAAGCCGCCGGCCTCGAAGTGGTTGGTCGCGGCGGGCCCCTTGCGGAAGAGCCACTGGAGCCCGATGAAGGGCGCGCGCCACTTCGCCATGTACGGCTGCATGGAGACCGGTTGCTTGCAGGCGTACTGGACGTAGACCTCCAGGTGGTCCTGCATGTTCTCGCCGACGCCCGGAAGGTCGTGGACGACGTCGACGCCGAGGGCGCTCAGCTCCTGCGCGTTGCCGACGCCGGAGAGCTGGAGCAGCTGCGGGGAGTTGATGGCGCCGCCGCACAGGATGACCTCCGCGGCACGGACCTGCTGGGGCGCGCCCTTGCCGCGCCGGTACTCGACGCCGACGGCCCGCTTGCCCTCGAAGAGCACCCGCGTGACGAGGGCGCGGGTCCTGACCGTGAGGTTGGGCCGCTTCCTGACCGGCTTGAGGTACGCCTTCGAGGCCGACAGCCGACGTCCGCGGTGGACGTTGCGGTCGAACTCGGCGAAGCCCTCCTGGCGGAAGCCGTTGACGTCGTCGGTGGGTGCGTAGCCCGCTTCCCGGGTGGCTTCGAGGAAGGCGCCGAAGAGCGGGTTGGTCGCGGGACCGCGTTCGAGGACGAGGGGGCCGTCGTGACCGCGGAACTCGTCGTCCGGGCCGGCGGCGAGGCAGTTCTCCATGCGCCGGAAGTACGGCAGACAGTGCGCGTAGTCCCAGCTCTCCATCCCCGGGTCGGCCGCCCAGCGTTCGTAGTCCATCGGGTTGCCGCGCTGGAAGATCATGCCGTTGATGCTGCTGGAACCGCCCAGCACCTTGCCCCGCGCGTGGTAGACGCGCCGGCCCCCCATGTGGGGCTCGGGCTCGGACTCGTACTTCCAGTCGTAGAACCGGCTGCCGATCGGGTAGGTCAACGCCGCGGGCATGTGGATGAAGACATCCCACGGGTAGTCGGAACGACCGGCCTCCAGCACCAGCACCCGGTTCGCCGGGTCCGCGGAGAGTCTGTTCGCCAGTGCGCTGCCGGCCGATCCGCCGCCGACGATGACGAAGTCGTATTGCAGGGGAGCCATGGTGCCTCGTCTCGCTCGCGCCGTAGATACGCGAGGCATGCTAATGGAGGTAGCGTCATGCGCACCAGGTTGCGAACGGCGCAACTTGCAAGGTCTTTGTTTCGGCTTCGTTGCTTGCGGTCGTGTTGTTTACTGCGCGTATAGTTGTGTCGTGAGCAACCACAGCCAAGACACCGAAACGACAGGTTCGCAGGCCGGCGGAGTGCAGTCGGTCGACCGCGCCATCAGCGTCCTCGAGATTCTCGCGCAACGCGGCGAGGCGGGCGTCAGTGAGGTGGCCGCCGAGATCGATGTTCACAAGTCCACCGCGTTTCGTCTGCTCGGCGCCCTGGAGACGCGCGGCCTGGTGGAGCAGGCGGGCGAGCGCGGCAAATACCGTCTCGGCTTCGGCATCGTGCGCCTGGCCGGTGCGGTCACCGGGCGTATCGACATCACCCAGCAGGGCCGTCCCGTCTGCGAGCGTCTCGCCGAGGAGATCGGCGAGACGGTCAACATCGCGGTCATGCAGGAGCACTACGCGATCAACCTCTACGAGGTGCGCGGCCCCGGCGCTGTCACCGCGCACAACTGGGTCGGCGAGCTGACCCCGTTGCACGCCACCTCCAGCGGCAAGATCCTGCTGGCCCACCTCCCCGCCAAGGAGCGCGCCACGCTGCTGGCCGAGGCCGGGCTGAAGAAGGTCACCCCGCACACCATCACCGCCAAGACCAAGATCGAGAAGAACCTCGCCGAGGCCCGGGAGCGTGGCTACGCCTGGACCCTGGAGGAACTGGAGGTCGGCCTGCACGCCATGGCCGCACCGGTCCGCAACCGTGACGGAGAGGTCATCGCCGCGCTGAGCGCCTCGGGGCCCGCGTACCGCTTCACCGAGGAGCGCCTGCACGAGCTCTCCCCGGTGCTGCTCAAGGGCGCCCAGGAGATCAGTCACCGGATGGGCTACCTGGGCTGACCCGCCCGGCTACCGCGGGCCGCCGCCGAGGCGCTCGTTCACCCAGTCGTGGAAGGCGCCGATGTGGTGCTCGCTCGGCACCAGCACCCCGCCCTCGGCGTACATGCGGGAGCTCATCCCTGGCTGTGTGCGCTCGCACGCGTCGAAGTCCTGCCGGTTGACCCGGTCGAAGAGTTCCACGGACCGGCTGACGTCCTTGCCGCTCTCGACGACGTGCGGGAGGTAGAGCCAGTCGCACTCGACGATCGTGCGGTCGACGGCCACCGGGTACATCCGGTGGAAGATCACATGGTCGGGGACCAGGTTGACGAAGACCTGCGGCCTGACGGTGATCGCGTAGTAGCGGCGGTCCTGGTCCTCCGCCACCCCTGGGATGCGGTCCAGCCCCTCGGAGCCGTCGACCGTGAACCCCTGGACCTCCTCGCCGAACTCGGCGCCGTGGCCGACGTAGTACTGCGCGGCGTATCCGTCGGCGAACTCGGGGAGCACCTCGGTGAGTTCGGGGTGGATGGTGGCGCAGTGGTAGCACTCCATGAAGTTCTCGATGATGAGCTTCCAGTTCGCCTTCACGTCGTAGACGATGCGCCTGCCGACCGAGAGGTTGTCGATGTCGTAACGCTCGATCGACTCCACGTCGCCGAGGCGGGCGACGACGTCGCCGATCACGGCCTCCTCGAAGGACGGCGGGTCCTCCGCGAGGCACACCCAGACATAGCCGAGCCATTCACGGACGGCCACGGGGACCAGGCCGTACTCGGTGCGCCCGACGTCGGGCATCTTGGTGAGGTTGGGCGCCGCGACGAGCCTCCCGTTCAGGTCGTAGGTCCAGGCGTGGTACGGGCACTGGAAGGCCCGCTTGACCTCACCGGTCTCCTCGGTGCAGAGCTTGGCTCCGCGATGCCGGCACACATTGAAGTAGGCGCGAACGGCGTTGTCCCGCGCGCGGGTGACGAGGATGCTCTCGCGGCCCACGTCGACGGTCCGGAACGCGCCGGGCTTGGCCAGCTCCGAGGCGCGCGCGACGCAGAACCACATGGTCTCGAATATGCGTTTTTGCTCCTGGGCGAAGATCACCGGATCCGTGTAGGAGGAGCCGGGGAGGGTGGCGATCAGGCTGTCCGGCAGACCGGTCGGGGTCACAGGGCACTCCTCGGGAAACGTCGTGGAGGGGACATTCACGCGCCGGGAAGAGCGACTCCGGACGGCGTTGTGTATGAAGCAACGCTGCGTGCCATATGCAACCGCAGCATGGAATGCCACAGGGACGGTGTCAAGACGTCGCGGCGGCGAGCTGCTTGCGCCAGCGCATGAACGGCCGCGGCTGGTTCATGCCGAGCACCGCGACCGGATCTCCGCCGCGCCGGTAGACGGCCAGGACGTTGCGGTCGTCCACGGCGCCTTCCTCGACGGTCACACTGTCGGCGCCGGCCGCGTGACCGGCGAACTGGATCCTGACGCCGTACTGGTCGGACCAGAAGTACGGCGGCCGGGGCACACCCGGTTGCACCGCGCCCCCCGCCAGCAGCGTGGCGACGGCGGCGTCCGGGCGCTCCCGCGCACCTGTCCAGTGCTCGACGCGGCGGTGGGCGCCGGCACGGGGGTCGTACCAGCTGGCGCAGTCGCCGACCGCGACCACCCCGGCCAGGCCGGTGCGGCCGTCGGCGCCGCACTTGACGCCGTTGTCGAGCTCGACGCCGGATCCCTCCAGCCACTCCACGCACGGGCGGGCGCCCACACCGACGACGACGATGTCGGCCGGGACGCTACGGCCGTCCCCGAGCAGAACGGCGTCCACATGCCGCTCTCCGCTCAGCCCCTTGACACCCACTCCGCACAGCAGCCGTACACCGTGGTCCGCGTGCAGGCCGGAGACGATGCCGCCCATGGTCGCGCCGAGCGGCCCGGCCAGTGGCGTCGGGGCCACCTCGACGACCGTCACGTCGAGCCCCAGGGCGTAGGCGGTGGAGGCCACCTCGGCGCCGATGAACCCGCCGCCGATCACGACCAGCCGTCCGCCCCGGGCCAGTTCGTCGCGCAGGGCGCGGGCGTCGTCCAGGGTGCGCAGGACATGCACGCCGGCCAGGCCGTCGGCGCCGGGGAGCCTGCGCGCGGCCGCGCCGGTCGCGATCACGAGGCCGTCGACGCGGACCTCCCGCCCGTCGGCGAGCCGCACGGCACGGTCGGCGCGGTCGAGGCCGGCGGCCCGGGCGCCGAGCAGCCACTCCGCGCCCAGGTCCTCGTCGTGCGTCTCCAGCGCGAGATCCGCCTCGCCGAGGGTGCCGGCCAGGAACTCCTTGGACAGCGGCGGCCGGTCGTACGGACGGTGGAGCTCGTCGCCGATGACGACGAGGCGTCCGTCGTAGCCCTGCTTCCGCAGCGAGCGCGCCGCCGACAGTCCGGCGAGCGAGGCGCCCACCACGGCCACGGTCCTCACGCGGAACCCCCGGCGAGCCGGGACGCGACACAGGGCGGCAGGTTGGGGGCGGCCGTCGACACCCGGACATGGACCATGCCGTCCTCGACGACGACCTCGTGCGTGCGCACCGGGAGCTTGGCCGGCGGGGCGTCGACGGCGCCGGTGCGCAGGTCGAACTTCGAGGCATGCAGCGGGCATTCCACCTCACAGCCCTCCAGCCAGCCGTCGGCGAGCGAGGCGTCCTGGTGGGTGCAGGTGTCGTCGATGGCGAAGAGCTCGCCGTCGTCGGTATGGAACACCGAGACCGGCGGATCGATGTCGAGCCGGAAGGCCTCACCTCGCGGGAGATCCGCGAGACGGCACGCGGGAATCTTCATGACACCTCGGTGCGTATAGCGAAACGGATTGCGGTAAGCGCAACATCAGTCTGAAGTCGACCCGAATCCTTGTCAAGGCATTCACGGGCCGCGCAACTCGGCACGTGGGGTTGCATCTGACGCAATTGAATGCGCCATAGGCAACGTGACATATGGTTGCCCCCACCCCTTCCGGGGACAGGAAGGCGGCCCGCCTCCTCGCCCCGTGACGGGCGGGAAAACGGGCGCGCAGCCCTCTGCCTCGGCGATCTCGCTCTTGATGGCGTGGTTGGCGCTGGCGCCGGAGCACGCCGAGCAGAGGACGAGCACGGTGACGTGCGAGCAGCAGGTCACGTCGGGCGGGTTGCTCCCGTCTGCTGCTTGTGCGACATCCCGTGAGTTCTTCTGAGCCTCGCTGAGTCTCTGACCCTGTGGCCAGGGGGTCTTTCCTCCTTCGAGTGCTCTGTGGTCGCGTGACGTAACTTCGGGATTCTTGAAGCGTTCTCACCGTGTCCGACCGATCCGCAGTCGGGCCGAAGGTGAGGGGGCTGGGGTTGGGGGCGCTGGCAGTTGTACGGGACCTGCGCGAGCACTGGGCGCCTGCGTCGGCGGAGGAACTAGAGCGATTCGAGACCGACGCGCTGTCCGGGTTTGTCCTCGCACGCGCCTCGGCGGGACTGGCGGACGACACGATCCGCGGGGATGTCGGACACCTGGACCAGATCAGAACCTGGTTCGGCCGACCGCTGTGGGATATGGAGCCGGCCGACGCTGACGCGTACTTCGGGAGGGTGCTGCGTGGCTCGCCGAGCGGCACCCGGCTGGCCCGGTCCCAGGCGCTGAGCACGTACTTCATGTTCCTGGAGCTGCGGCACAAGGTCGAACTGCACCGGATGACCGGCCGGGTCATCGAGTGCCCGATCGACGAGATGAACAAGCCGCGCGGCGCGAAGGACGCCCAACTGCGGATTCCACCGAGCGAGCCGGAGGTCGGGGCGCTCTTCACCGGCTGGGGCGGTGAGCTGGCCACCTGCCGCAAGTTCGCCCCTACCGCCAGGAACTACACCGCCTCGAAGCTGTTGTCCCAGGTCGGCCTGCGAGTGAGCGAGGCATGCGGGCTCGACCTGGATGACATCAAGTGGGACCTGGGCCGCTTCGGCAAGCTCCACGTCCGCCACGGCAAAGGCGCCCGCGGATCGGGCCCACGCGAACGGATGGTCCCGCTGATCAACGGCGCCGACCGAACCCTTCGGTGGTTCATCGAGGATGTCTGGGGTCAGTTCGACGACGACCACACCCGCCCCGGCACCCCGCTGTTTCCCTCCGAGCGCAAAAACGCCGACGGTTCCTCACGTCGGGTGGGCGACGATGCCCTGCGCAATGGGCTCAAGGACGCGGCCAAAGTGCACCTGCCCGGGTGGGGCGAGAAGCTGACACCGCACGTCCTGCGACATTTCTGCGCATCCCAACTCTACGGAAGCGGACTGGACTTGCTCGCAATCCAGGAGGTTTTGGGACACTCGTGGATCGCCACCACGATGCGATACATCCACGTCCAGCAGACCCGGGTCGAGGACGCCTGGGTCGCCGGGATGGAACGGGCCGCGAAGCGGCTGGAAGGACTGGTCTGATGAGGTGGAACCTGCGGCTGACCGCCGCGAACAAAGGGGTTTGGAAGGCTTCCGAGCTCCAGCGGAACCTGGCCGAGCACGGCTTGGTGATCTCGGCAGGGAAGATGTCGGGCCTGTGGTCCGGGCAGCCCGTCTCGCTCAAGCTGGAGGACCTGGACGTCATCTGCGTCGTCCTCGGCTGCGAGATCAGCGACCTTCTGATCCCCGAGCCGGAAAAGGTCGGCCGCCCGGAGCAGGCGGAGACGGAACGAGCGGCAGTCGGCGCGGGGACTGCCCCACCGGCAGTGATCCCCAAGCGCCGGGATGGCCGATCCCTCCCGCCGGCCTGACGCCGCCACGGTGAGCAAGATCCGCGACAACAAGCCTGCGGCCTCCTGCGTGGGCTGCTTCGCCTGGGGGCAGCTGCCCGGCCGGTTCTGCCGGGCCTGCTACACCTACGGCCAGCTCAACCCGCCTGGCACATGTACTGTCTGCCGTCGCGAGGTTCCCGTCCACGACGGCCACTGCCGGCTCTGCCGGGCCCAAGCCAGCTGGGCCGTCAAGGCTGCGGGCGTCAACGGCGAGGCCGCCGCACTGGCGATCTTCCTACGGCGGGTGAAGCACCAACAGCTCTTCCTCGCGGGCCTGCAGCGGCCTCGCAATGGCGGACCACCCGTCGGCAAGCAGGGGCGTCGCGTCCTTAAACGGGCACCAGGGCCAGCCCATCTCGTGATGACGGGCTGGATCCAGCCGCCTCTGTTCACCACCACCCGGGACTACCGCGCCTTCGAACGGGAACGGCACGCCGACCTGGCCAACCCGTGGCTGGTCCGGGCCCGGCGGGCAGCGCGCGCTCTGGGTGAGGCGCGCGGGTGGACCCGCTGGGTCGCCAGCGACGTCGACCGGGCCCTGGTCATCGTGCTGTCCGGCCATGCCGAGGGCGAGTCGATCCGCTACACCGAGATCTTCCCGGCCCTGCGACGCCGGGGACTCCCGGTCGGTCGGACCGCCGAAGTCCTCGATCAACTGGGCCTGTTCACCGACGACCGCACGCCAGCGATCGACCGATGGTTGGACCGCAAGCTCGACGCCGTCGCCCCGGGCATCCGCGGCGAGGTCGATTCCTGGGCCCGGACCCTACTCGACGGCGGCCCGCGGTCCGAGCCCCGCGCACGGCAGACCGCCTGGACCTACCTCAATGAGATCCAATCGGTTCTGTTGGAGTGGTCCAGCCACTACGACCATCTGAGGGAGGTCACCCGGGAGGACATCGTCGCCGCCCGGGACGCCGCCAGCGGCAAGCAGCGGGAAAGCCGCGTCGTCGCACTGCGGTCGTTGTTCCGTCACGCGAAGAGGAACGGCCAAATCTTCCGCAACCCCACCCAACGGATCCGTGTCCACCGGCAGGCTGGCGGCGTCGCCCAGCCCCTGGGGCAAGCGGACATCGACCAGGCGGTCGCCAGCGCGACCACCCCGGACATCAAGCTGATCACTGCCCTGGCCGCCGTCCACGCGGCACGGCCGAAGATGATCCGAACGATGCAGTTGGACGACGTGGATCTCGGCAACGGGCGAATCACCGTCGCCGGTCACGTCCGCCCGCTCGACGACCTCACCCGCCAGGCCGTCCTGGACTGGCTCGACCACCGCCGAACCCGCTGGCCGAACACCGCCAACCCACACCTGCTGATCACCCAGAAGACGGCCGTCGAACTCGGGCCGGCGGGCAAGCTCTGGACCACCCGGGCCACCCGCAACCTCACCGCGACCCTGGAGCGACTCCGCGTCGACCGCCAGCTCGAAGAAGCCCTGACCCACGGCGCCGACCCCCTTCACCTCGCCCTCGTTTTCGGCATCGACGAGAAGACCGCCATCCGCTACGCGGACTCCGCACGGGCCTTGCTGGATCAGGCCGCTGAACAGCCATTTCGGTGAAGTCTGTTCGACCGGTACACGCCTTGATGGGGGGACATGCCGTCAGGGCAGAGTCAGCAACCGGGGCCGATCGGCGGAGACGATGTCAGGGCGAGCGCGGCGATCCGCAGCTCGGCCGCCCACGTCCGCTGATCAAGCCCCATCGTGTACTCGATGCAGCACCCGCATTGCGGGATCAGCGAAACGAATGATCGTTCCTCAACGGTTTCGACCTCCGTCTCCCACCAGTCGTCCGTCGCCAGGTCGGCGGGAGTGATCTCCCCGTTGATCAGCCTCGCCGCCAGCCGACGCAGCGCGTGGCGCCTTGCCAGGCCCGGATCAGGCAACTCGAGTCCGGCCTCGGAGAGTGCTTGCTCAAACGCGTCGCGGATATCGCGAGCATCCGCGTTGCGGGGCAATCCGGCGAGCTCGCGCAACGTCGGGGTGTCCAGCCCGACCGCGAGCGCCTCGGCAGCAATCATCGGCAGGTCCTCCGGGCGGATCTCATCAGCCTGATAACGGCACGCCACCTCACCCAGAGACGTGAGGCCGCTCCGCGTTGAGGACTCCGGTTCCGGTGTCGTTCCTGCTGTTCTCATGACTCATACGATGCCAGCACCGTCCCAAGGAGGGTTGCCGAAGGGGCGGTCCGCTCGGTACTCACCCCGCGTGTTCGCCTGAACCCGAAGGCCGCACCAACGAAAACACGACAGCCCATCCTCGGGTTCCCGTGGAAAGACCTTCAGTTTGCGTGAACCCACGGGACTCTCGGCCCTGTTCTCGTAGAGCCACCACCAGGTGGCGTGTAGCGCCGAGTAACCGCCATATCCCTCGTTTCGGGTGAGCAATAGTCGGTGAGTTCCCGGCCCCGTCCACGACCGACCGGCGTTCTTGAGAGTGCCTGTACCAGGACCTGTTACCTCGTCCGGGTGACGGGAGCCGGTGCTGACCCAACCTCGCCCCGAGTACGCAAGCCTCATTGCTGACGGGATTCCTTCAGTCTGGGTGAAGTCGAGGAGGCGTGGGTTGGCTCTGGCCGTCGTACGCGACCTGCGCGAGTACCGGGCCCCGGCGGGCGAGGAGGAACTCGCCCGGTTCGAGACCGATGTACTGGCGGGGTTCGTACGCGCACGGGCGTCGGCCGGGCTGGCCGACAGCACGATCCGCAACGACACCAACCACCTGGACCTGATTCGGGACTGGTTCGGCCGCCCGCTGTGGGACATGGAGCCGGCCGACGCGGACGTGTACTTCGGCAAGGTGCTCCGCGACGCCAAGCCCTCGACCCGGACCGGCCGGGCGGGGGCGCTGGCGGTGTTCTTCCAGTTCCTTGAGCTGCGGCACAAGGTCGAACTGCACAACCTCACCGGCCGTGTGGTCGAGTGCCCGCTGGACGAGATGAACCGGCCGCGGGCCTCGGTGGAACCGCAACTGCGCATCCCGCCCAGCGAGGCGGAGATCGAGGAGCTGTTCGCCGGATGGCGCGAGGAACTCATCTCCTGCCGCAGGTTCGGCCCGGCCGCCCGCAACTACGCGGTCGCCCGGCTGGCATCCGATGTGAGGCTGCGAATCAACGAGGCCCGCATGCTCGACCTGGACGACGTCCGGTGGGAGCTGGGCCGGTTCGGCAAGCTCAACGTCCGCCATGGCAAGGGCTCCCGACGACGGGGACCGAAGCCGCGGCTGGTGCCACTGATCAATGGCGCCGACCGCAACCTGCGGTGGTTCATCGAGGACGTCTGGAGCCACTTCGACGCCGACCACACCCGGCCCGGTGCCCCGCTGTTCCCCTCCGAGCGCAAGGACCGGGACGGCTCCTGCTCCCGAGCGACCGCCGACGTCTACCGCAGGGCGCTGGCCGGCGCCGCCACCCAGCACCTCCCGATCTGGGCCGGGAAACTCACCCCGCACGTGCTGCGGCACTTCTGCGCGTCCCAGCTCTACCTCGCCGGCATGACCCTGTTCGCCATCCGGGAGCTACTCGGACATACCTGGACCGGCACCACGGCCCGGTACATCCACGTCCACGGCACCCATGTCGAAGACGCCTGGGTCGCCGGACAACAGCGCGCCACCGACCGATGGAAAGGACTGGCCCGATGAAGTGGAACCTTCGTCTGGCGGCTGCCAACCGCGGCATTTGGAAGGCCAGCGAACTCCAACGGATGCTCGCCGAACGCGGCGTGGTGATCAGCGCGGGGAAGATGTCGGGCCTGTGGTCCGGCCAGCCGAACACCGTCAAGCTCGACGAGTTGGACGTCATCTGCGTGGTGCTCGGCTGCGGCGTCTCCTGCTGCCCGAGTCGGAGAGGGTGCCGGATTCGACGCCAGCGACCGATGAGCAGACCGTCGCCGTGGGCCAGCCCCGCGCCGTCACCCCGCGTCCTCGCACGGGCAGGTCCCTGCCGCCCCGATGAGCTGCGTGCACTGCGGCAAGCCGCTGCCCGAGGGATCGCGGCGAGACCGGGCCTACTGCGACAACAAGTGTCGGGGCCTGGCCTCCTACTATCGGCGCAAGGCCGGTGTCCCGCCCCCGCCGCGCTGTCAGCATCCTGCCCTGACCTCGGACAATCCCGCGCTCCGGTCGGCCGCGGCCCACGCCCAGCAACTCGGCGAGACCAACGGCTGGTCACCGTCCCTCGTCCTGTGCGCGATGGACGGCCTGACGACCGTGCTGGAGGACCGCCCGCCCGGCGAGCCCGTGAGGGTGACCGACGTCCGTACGCGAATACCGCGGCACGCTTCCAGCTACCGGGTCGCCGAGGTACTCGCTGATCTGGACCTTCTGGACGACGACAGCGCCTTGGCGATCCGCTCCTGGGTCGACCACCGCACCAGCGAACTGCCCGCCGGCTTCGCCAGCGACGTCCGTGCCTGGCTACTGGTCCTGCTCGACGGTGACAGCCGCGCCAGGCCCCGGTCACACACCTGCCTATACGTCTACTTCGGGTGCGTCAGACCCCTGCGGCACCTCCTGCACCAGGGCATCTACCTCGAACGCATCCGCGGCGACCGGGTCCTGCACGAAGCACTGACCGCCGGCGCCGACCCGCTGCACCTCGCCCTGTTCTTCAACCTGTCCCACACCACCGCGAGCCGCTACGCGGCCATCGCCCAGGACTTGCTCGACGATCAGATCGAGCAGGCCGCCGAGAGCGAATGAGTATCCTGCCGATACAGCAGCGATCGTTATCCAGGGTTATCAAGTCTTTCTGCAGGTTGAGTGGGTGGACTGCTGTGAGTCACATGAGGCACGTTGGTTGCTGGTTCAGCCCAGGAGAGGCCGCTTGGCAGGGCGATGCCTCGACGTTCGTCATGGCCTGCGTCGGCACGGGCCGGCTCAGGAGCGGGTGGCGATGGTCGCTTCGGTGCGGATGGTCTCCTCGAAGCGCCCGTCGGGCTTGAAGGCGATCAGTGCTGTCGCGGGTGCGGCGTGAAGGCCGTCGGCGTGTACGTCGGCTCTGTCCGTCGCGGTCACTTCGAGGGCGCCGCGCTCCTGACGTTGTCGATGTTCTCCTCGACCCAGGACCGCAGCAGATGCAGCGGAACGGCTGCGCTCTGGCCGAGGCCGGTTAGGGCGTACTCGACGTGCAGGGGCACCGCAGGATAGATGGTGCGGTCGACGAGCCCTGTGTCCTCCAGGCGTCGCAGCGTCTGGGTGAGCACCTTGGGGCTGACACCCTGCAGGAGTCGCTGCAGGGCGCCGAAACGCTGTGGGCCGTCTTCCAGGGCTCCGATGGCTAGGGCTGACCACTTGTTCGCGAGCAGGTCCAGCATGGCGCGGCAGGGGCACTGGGCCGCGTAGACGTCGTGGTGGGCGTGCTGCCCGGTCTGGCAGTCGGTGGTCACGGGAACACTCCTCAGCAGCATGCTTCCCATTGGGAAGTAGGTTCCCTTGATGGTAACTACCTCCCTGAGGTTACGGTCAAGCCCACTGGACCGGGGGCCGATAAGCGGCCTTTCGGCATGTTTGGTTCAAGGGAGACGACACATGTCCTCGATGCGCGCGGTGGTGCAGCACACCTTCGGCGGCCCCGACGTCCTGCGGGTGGAGGAGGTCCCCCGGCCCGTGCCGCTGCCGACCGAGGTCCTGGTGCGGGTGCACGCCGCCGGGATCAACCCGGTCGACTGGAAGACCCGGGGCAGCGGCGGCATGGCCGGGGTGCTCGGCGAGCCGCCGTTCACCTTGGGCTGGGACGTCTCCGGCGTCGTGGAGGAGACCGGCTTCGGTGTGACCACCCTCAAGGCCGGCGACGAGGTTTACGGGATGCCGTGGTTCCCCCGCGCGGCCGGTGGCTACGCCGAGTACGTCACCGCCCCCGCGCGCCAATTCGCCCGCAAGCCTGCGAGCATCAGCCACGAGCAGGCCGCCGCCGTACCGCTGGCAGCTCTCACCGCCTGGCAGGCACTGGTGGACACCGCCGACATCCGCCCCGGCCAGCGCGTGCTGATCCACGCCGCCGCCGGAGGCGTCGGCCACTTCGCCGTCCAGTTCGCCAAGCACCTGGGCGCCCACGTCACCGGCACCGCCAGCAGCCCCCGCCACGACTGGCTCACCGCACTCGGCGCCGACGAACTCATCGACTACACCACCAGCCGCTTCGAGGAGGCCGCCAAGGACATCGACGTCGTCATCGACCTCGTCGGCGACGCGCACGACAACACCAGCATCCGCTCCCTCGACGTGCTGCGCCCCGGCGGACTGATCGTCGCGATCCCCGCCGGCGTCTCGCCCGAACTCCTCCAGGCGGCCGAGTCCCGGGGGCTGCGCACCAGCGCCTTCCTGGTCGAGCCCGACGGCCCGGCCCTGACCCGCATCGCCGGACTCATCGACGCCGGCGAGGTGAGCGTGGAGGTCGAGGAGGTCTTCCCGCTGGAGCAGGCCACCCAGGCCCACATCCGCGGCGAGAGCGACCGCACCCGCGGCAAGCTCGTCCTTCGCGTCACGTCCTGACCCCCGCCCAGCCACGTACACGAAAGGAAGTTCGCCATGTTCTACGAGCTTCGGCGCTACCAGACCCGGCCCGGGCGCCGGGATCAGTGGGTCCGCTACATGGAGGAAGTTGTCATGCCGTTCCAGGCATCGAAGGGGATGTCGGTCACCGCGTCCTTCGTCGATGAGGAAGACCCGGACGGTTACATATGGATCCGCCGGTTCCAGGACGAGACGCAGCGCGAGGAGTTGTACGCCGCCGTCTACGGGAGCGACCGCTGGCGGGACGAGATCGGTCCGGTCGTCCACGACCTGCTGATCCCGGAGAACTCCGTGATCACCCGCGCCGTCCCCACACCGCGGTCCGCGCTCCGCTGACGGCACTCGAGCCGAGACGCGTCACTCATCAGCAAGAGAAGGTTTTGATGAACACCGCAGTACAAGCGAAGTCCGTGCCCGCACTCTCGATCAGCCGCTCCGCCGCCTCAGCGCTCATCGAAGCGGTGCGCGCGGCGGCCGAGGAAATCGGATTCGCGGCGGCTGTCGCTGTCACCGACGCCGGCGGCCACCTGAAAGCGTTCGAACGTGCCGACGACGCACCGTTCCTGGCCGCCGAGGTCGCCGTGGACAAGGCGTGGACGGCGGTGTCCTACCGCATCGCCACCCATGTCTGGAACTCCTACGTGGCCAACCCCCAGGTCGCCCCACTCACCCACCACCCCCGGCTGATGGCCGTCGGCGGCGGCTACCCAGTGATCGAGGACGGCATGGTCATCGGCGGTATCGGTATCTCCGGCGGCAGCTACGAGCAGGACCAGCAGGCAGCGGAAGCCGCGCTCAGCTCGCTCGGCTTCGACACCCCGGCCTGAGACACGGCCCCTCGCGCCCATGCGGGCGGTATCCGGCAGGACTGGCAGCCGGGCACGCTGTGGGGGGCCGACGCCCCCAGGACGCGCTGAACCTCGCCAGGGACATCGACGTCCACCTCGCGGAAACCCGACGCAGCGCCGCCTCCCTCGACTCCTGGCCAAGCTAGGGGGCGCCCCAGGGGTACGGCGGCCGGAGAGTGTGCCCCCGGCAAAGACGACGGTGGCACCCAGGTCGCACCAGGTGATCGACATGCCGCCGGAGCTGGCACGGTTGCCGAAGTGCCGGTACGTGCCGTACCCGGGCTTGCGGTGTTGAATTGAGCTGGAGGTGTTCCACGCGTGCGATAACGACGAACCCACCGGACTTTCGAGCCCGCCGGCAGAAGACGTCGTGAGTTCCCGGTGAAAGTCCCTCAGTCACGCTGAACTCACGGCCGTCGTGCCGGTAAGAACGCTGTCACCAGCCGCGAACGGCGGCGATCAGTGCTCGGACCTGGTGGGTTGGGGGGGTCCGGCGCGCTCGTCGCCTCAGCGAGTGCGAGGCGACGGCCCTTCGGTTCGGGCACGTAGTTCGGCCTTGGTACCGGTGAGCTCGCGTATCTGACTGTCGCGAGTATTGCTGCCGAAGCGTCGGTGCAGTCACTGTGTGTGCTGGGGGCGCCACAGGGTCATGGTCTGTGCTGGCGGCACCTCGCGTTCTGGCCGTTGGTGGCTAACCTGCTCTCATGCCGGAGAAGGTGCCCAAAGCGATCAAGCGTGTGAACAAGCAAGACCTCGTAGGGCTGAGTTCGAAGAGCGAGCGCCTCAACCTCGGCAGAGGACGCGAGCCTGGATGGCTTGATCAGCAACTGGCCGACGATGCGACGGGGTCTCTGCGAGCGATCCTTCTTGAGCATCCTCCCAAGCCCTGTTATCGCTGCCTCGTCCTGATCAAGCGGGCCGACCAGGAAGTCGAGCACTTCCTGCTCGACGTGCTGCTGGAGGATTTCGACCGGCTTGAGGACATCGCCGGCGAAGCTCTGCTCACGTTCACCCGCTGGGCGTTGTCCCGGATCCCGTTGAGTCCTCTTCCTGCGGAGTAGCAGGTTCATTCGGCCGACCGCAGGTTCAGGTATCGCTCTGCGGGGTCCAGCCGGGTGGTGACCGCCAGTGTCTGCCACCTGACGGCGAACGAGCCGAACGCAGGCGACCATCCCGTGGGTCCTCACCAAGGTCTGGGGTACCACGACCGCCGCGGCGGCAGCCATGTCCTCCGGCATAGGCCGACGCCTCACCGAACCGCTGGCGTATCGCTCAGCGGGGCCTGAGTCCGTCGACGACGACGTCGAGCATGCGGTTCAGTTGGGGGCGCTGCTCGGGTGCACCGGCTACGGAAAGCAAACCGGCGAGGATGCCGCCTACGTCGGTCGGGTCGATGTCGCTGCGCAGTTCTCCCGCTGTGGCGCCGGCCTTGAGCACCATCGCCAGGATTTGCTGGACCTCGTCACAGACCGGTCCGGTGCCGAAGCGGCCGGAAGCACTCATGGCGACCAGCGCCTCGCAGATGCCGCGTCGCTCGCCGGCCCAGTCGGCGAATCGGAGCATCCACGCGTGGAGGGCCTGTGCGGGCGGCTCGGTAGCCAGCAGGGTCCGCGCGTCTTCGCGCAAGGGGCGGATCTGGTCCCGGTAGACCTCTTCGACCAGATCCTCTCGGGTGGGGAAGTGCCGGTACAGGGTGGCGTTCCCTACTCCCGCGCGCTTGGCGATCGCATCCAGCGAGATCGCGCGTCCGGATGCGAAGGCTTCGGCGGCCGTGGCGATCAGCTGCTCGCGGTTGCGCTGCGCGTCGGCGCGCAGGGTGCTGCGTGGAGGTGTCATGACCTTCGCGATCGTGAGTGTCGGTTGCGGCTCGGGAGCGAATCGGGGACGTCCCCGGTTCAGTGTACGGTGGAGACAAGCGGGGAGGTCCCCCTTTAAGGGATGTCTCTTGCCCACTGCTTCAGCGACGAAAGGTTTGACATGCCTACAGCGCTCATCACCGGGGGGACGACCGGGATCGGTAGCGACGGCCGGGCTGCTGCACGCCCGTGGCTACCAGGTCGCGGTCACCGGGCAGAATCCTGATCACCTCGCACGGGCACGGTCCGAGCTCCCCGACGACGTACTCGTCGTCCGATCCGATGCGCGCGTGCTCGCCGACACCGACGCTCTGATGTCACCGGTAGCCGATGTGACGGAGGAATCGTCGACGAGCACGCCGACCTCAGTTTCACGGGCCAGTACTTCACCAGCCCACTGTTCGACAAGCTGGGAGTGCCCCAGAGCGGCCGGGACGCCACGCGCGCGAAGATCCCCTTCGAGCGCTTCGGATCCAGCCAGGAGGTCGCGGAAGCAGTCGCCTTCCTCGCCTCGGACGCCGCCGGCTATATCACCGGCCAGGCCGTCACCGTGGCCGGCGGCACGGGCTCGGAGCCGGATGAGCATCCCACGGGCCCACGACCGGCCCGCACGCAACACACGCCAGGAACCACACTTCACAGGAGAATACGATGGCGCTCACGCTCGACACCTACCGGCAGCTGGGACGTTCCGGCCTGCGGGTCTCACCACTCGCGCTCGGCGCGGCCACCTTCGGCAACGACTGGGGCTGGGGCGCGGAGCAGGACGAGGCGCGGAAACTGTTCGACCTCTACGTCGAGCGGGGTGGGAACTTCATCGACACCGCGGTCACCTATACCAACGGCACCTCCGAGCGCATGCTCGGCGAGTTCGCCCGTAACCGGCGCGACAGTCTGGTCCTGGCGACCAAGTACACGACGCTGCGCCGGCCCGATGACCCCAACTCCGGTGGCGCCAGCCGAAAGAGTCTGTTCGGCGCGGTCGAAACCAGCCTGCGGCAGCTGAACACCGACTACATCGACCTGCTCTACCTGCACGTATGGGACTCCACCACTCCCGTGGAGGAGGTCCTGCGCGGCCTGGACGACCTGGTGCGCCAGGGCAAGATCCTCTACGTCGCCATCTCCAACACCCCGGCCTGGCAGATCGCACGCATGCAGACGATCGCCGACCTGCGCGGCTGGTCGCCACTGACGGCACTACAGCTGGAGTACAACCTGGTGGAACGCACCGGGGAGCGTGACCTTCTGCCGATGGCCCAGGAGCTGGGACTGGGAACCGTGCTGTGGTCCCCCTTGGCGGGTGGGGTCCTCACCGGCAAGTACAGCCGCCAGGACTTGACCGCACCGGCGTCCGACCAGAGTGAGAGCGCCCGCAAGAGCTTCAACCTGGCCCTGGGCGCAGTGACCGAGCGCAACCTCGCCATCGTGGACGTCGTCAAGGAGGTCGCGGCGGAACTGGGCCGGACCCCTGCACAGGTCGGACTGGCCTGGACCTTGCACAACCCAGGAGTGACCGCGCCCATCATCGGGGCGCGAACTGTCGAACAGCTGCAGGAGAACCTGGGAGCCCTCGAGGTCGACCTGACCCGGTCCCAGATGGCATGCCTGGACGAGGTCAGCGCGATCGACCTCGGCTTCCCCCACGCCATGCTCGCCAGTGACCACATCCGCGTGCAGACCCGCGGCGACCTGAAGATCCAGGCCCGCCATTGACGGTCCGGCGATGCTGATCTTTGAGGATGCAGTCGTCCCAGGCGATCTCGTTCAGCGTCGTCCGGCGATGGCCTCGGCGTCGTGGGCGGCGTCGACGACCATCGCCTCCTCGTCGTCCCCGATGATCCACACATTGTTCTCGACGTCCCAGGCGCCGCCGTCCAGCGAGAACGTCCCCGCGGTGACCAGGCGTTCGATGCGGGCGCCGGCCATCAGAGGAGCACCACCGAACGCAGGACCTCGCCACCGTGCATCCGGTCGAACGCCTTCTCGACCTCGTCCAGGCCGATGGTCTCCGTGACGAAGGCGTCCAGATCCAGCCGTCCCTGTAGATGGAGGTCGATGAGCAAGGGGAAGTCGCGGGAGGGCAGACAGTCTCCGTACCAGGACGACTTCAGCGTGCCGCCGCGTCCGAAGACGTCCAGCAGGGGCAGCTCGAGCTTCATCTCCGGGGTCGGCACGCCGACCAGGACGACCGTACCGGCGAGGTCGCGGGCGTAGAAGGCCTGCCGGTACGTCTCCGGGCGGCCCACCGCCTCGATGACGACGTCGGCGCCGAAGCCGCCGGTCAGCTCGCGGATCGCCTCGACCGGGTCGGACTCCCTGGAGTTGACGGTGTGGGTCGCGCCCAGCTTCCTGGCGGTGGCCAGCTTCCGGTCGTCGATGTCCACCGCGATGATCTTCGCCGCGCCCGCCAGCCGCGACCCGACGACCGCCGCGTCCCCGACACCGCCACAGCCGATGACGGCCACGCTGTCACCGCGTCCCACGTTCCCGGTGTTGATGGCGGCGCCGATGCCCGCCATCACCCCGCAGCCGAGCAGTCCCGCGGCGGCCGCCGACGCGGACCGGTCGACCTTCGTGCACTGTCCGGCCGCCACCAGCGTCTTCTCGGCGAACGCGCCGATACCGAGCGCCGGGGACAACTCCTGTCCGGTCGAGGCGAGGGTCATCTTCTGCTCGGCGTTGTGGGTGTCGAAGCAGTACCAGGGCCGCCCGCGTCGGCAGGCGCGACACCGGCCGCACACCGCACGCCAGTTGAGGATGACGAAGTCGCCCGGCGCCACCTCGGTGACGCCCTCCCCCACCGACTCCACCACACCTGCGGCCTCGTGCCCCAGCAGGAAGGGGAAGTCGTCGCTGATGCCGCCCTCGCGGTAGTGCAGATCGGTATGACAGACCCCGCAGGCCTCGATCCTCACCAGCGCCTCGCCCGGACCGGGATCCGGCACGATGATCGTTTCCAGGCTGACGGGGGCCCCCTTGCCCCGCGCGACGACAGCACGGACCTGGTGCGTCATGCCCACTCCTCGGCTGGTACGAGACCTCGGCTGATGTTGCTCATTACGACACGCATCTCATGTGCCGCAACAAAGCATCGTCGAGCGCCAGACGGAGGTCAAGGCCCCTACAGCCCGACAGCGCTCGGGCGGGGAGCAGGGATTCAGGCTCGGGGACCGGCCCTGGTTCACTGAAAGGATCAGCGGGGCGTTCTCCCCGTCCGACGCTCTCGGGAATGTATTCACCCACCAGTCCCTGGAGTTCTTCCATGCCTTCCGACAGCGCGACTGTCACCGCTTCGGCCGACGCGGACGCGCGTTCCGGCTCCCCGGGCGGACACCGTCCGGGCCTCGCCCTGATCGTGATCGCCGCCGCCCGGTTGATGCCGATCCTCGACGCCACCATCACCGACGTCGCCCTGCCGCGCATCCAGACCGAACTCGACGTGCCCGACGCGAACCTCGCCTGGACCGTCACTCCTACGCCCCGGCCTGCGGCGGGCTGCTGCTCGGCGGCCGGGCCGGCGACCTCTACGGGCGGCGGCGTCTCCTCCGCACCGGCATCGCCGTGTTCACCCTGGCCTCCCTGCTCGGCGGACTCGCCCCCGACGAGGCTCTGCTCATCCTGGCCCGCGTACCCCAGGGCGTGGGCGCGGCGCTCGCTGACCCACGGCTACACGGCGGCCTTCGCCCTCACCGCCGTCATGTTCCTCGCCGCGCCGGCCGTCACCGCGGCCGCCGTCAACGCGAAGAGGCAACAGCACGTCGAGGGCGCGCCCGCCGTCCACCAGGGCTGACTTCGGCCCCGCACGCCGGAGGCGGCCGGCCGGCCCACACGGACGGCAGGCCGCCGACCGGACGGGCCTTGCGGAAGGCCCGTCCGGAAGCCACGTCCAGAACCAGGTCCGACTCCGGCCCGCGCGGGCGACTACAGTCCGACCGACCGACTGACTACAACCGCGTAGACGGTCTACCGCACTGTGGACGAACGCGAAACGAGAGGCGAGGGCGTTGTGATGCCAGAGGGACATGAAGACCGGTCGGCCGGCGGGCGGGCGGACCGTCGTCCCGCGGGCGAGCTGGAGGCGAGTGTCCTGGCCGCGCTCTGGGCCGCCGGCGGCCCGCTCACCCCGATGGCCGTCCAGCAGGCACTCGGAACGGACCTGGCACGCACCACGGTGACGACGATCCTGACGCGCCTGCACGCCAAGGGGGCGGTCATCCGCACCCACGCCGGCCGGGGCTATGCCTACGCCCCCGCCCAGGACCCGCCCGGCCTAACGGCCCGCCGTATGCACGCCGAACTGGACAAGGACCCCGACCGCGGCACCGCCCTCGTCCGCTTCGTCGCCGGCCTCGGCCCGCAGGACAAGGAACTCTTGCGGACCCAGCTCGCCGAGGGTCACGAGGGCGGTCCCACTTACGGTGGCGGCACGACGTCCCGAACATGAGCGTCCGCATGGGACCGCAGGCGAGACCGGCCGGCCGCCCGAACTGCTTACAGTGAGCCCTCGGCGCATCAGCGGGAGCAGGGTATGGAGATCGCGGTCCAGTGGGTACGGACGTCCTGGACGAAGGAGTCGCGGGGAGGGGAGGCAGCCGCGCGCAGGAACGCGGCTCCGGCGGGGTTCGTTCTCCCGCAGCCCGAGGCGGCCTCCGCACATGTGGTTCGCATGGATGAGCGTGACGGCTTCGCACCGTTCGGCACCCAGGCAGACATCCGCACAGTCGACGTCCTGCTTCGTGAAGCCGACGGACGGCTGCGGGTCCTCCCCCGCGTGCAACCCCTGTTCGGCCAGCCGCCCAGGCGGCGGCGGCCACCGGCGGTGCGACTCGCCCCCGGCCAGTGGGTGCGCTGGCAGCTCAACTACCGGTTCAGCAGCGCGGCGGGGATACGGGGGTGGTCGTACTGGCTGGACACCTTCAACATCGCCTACGGCCCCGTGAACCCCGATGTGTTCCTGTCCACGCCCACCGTGTTCGTCGACGAGCAGGGGCCGGTGCGATGACCTCGTCCTGAGCGGTGGCATCGGCGAGTGGATCGTTCAGGGCCGGCCGCCGGCGACGGCGAGGCCGCAGGACACGGTGCCGATCTCGACGATGTCCCCGCCGCGGACGCCCCGCGTGGCGCGGAGCGCCGGCTATTCGGACAGTTCGTCCAGGGCCTCCCCGATCCCCGACAGCAGCGGGGCGTGATCCGGTGAGCCTGCCAGCCATGGCAGGAGGAAGGTCCACAACTGCGTCACGCGGTCCACCGAGAGCCAGTCGCGGTCGGCCGCGCCCAGCACCTCGAACCCCGCCGTCGCCGCCACGATCACGGTCGTCGCGGCGTCGACCGAGACGTCCTGAGCGAGCTCCCCCTCGCGCTGTGCCTGGACGATGAGATCGTGCACCCACGCCCGCCACCACTGCAGCATCTGCGCCCCGTTCTTCCGGGACGGATCACCGCTCAGCCGGAATCCCGCCCTGATCACCGGATCGGTGACCACGGCCAGGAGCAGGCCGCAAGCCGTGTGCACGAGGGACTGCAACAGCGTGTCCGCCGCGCTGCGACATCGTTCCGCCAGCTCCTCCACAGAATCCGCCGCCGCCCTCTCCACCTCCCCGGCCAGATCGCTCTTGCTGGCGAAATGGAAGTGAAGGGCCCCGGTACTCACACCGGCCCGCTCGCTGATGACGGGAAGGGAAGCCCGCGCGTACCCCTCGGCGGCGAACAGCTCGGCAGCCGCTTGGACAAGAGACTGACGTGTGCGCACCGCTCGCGCCTGCATGACCATCAGGCCTCCCTCCCTCAACCTGTAAAGGACGACGACGCGGGCCGGGCCGCCCGTCCGAAACGTGGAGAGCATCCCACCGATGATCTACAAGTAAACCGCACGTTTGGTATTTTTATACAGGATGATGTCCTCCCGATCGCCACCGGGGCTCGAAGTCCCAGTTGGGCAGGGCGAGTCGCGGACTCAGGCGGTGCCGCCGTTCACGAAGAGGATTTGCCGTTGACCCAGCGTCCCGGGCCGGCCAGGAAGGCCATGGTCTCGGCGATGACCTCGGGGGTGCCGAGCCGTTCCAGCGGGGGCTGCGCGGCGCGGCGGTCGATCGCCTCCTGGTCCTTGCCCTCGAGGAAGAGCGGCGTGGCGGTGGGGCCGGGTGCGACGGCGTTGACGGTGACGTCCCGGCCGCGCATCTCGCGGGCCGGCACCAGCGTCATGGCCTCGACCGCCCCCTGACGGGGGACCACCGACGCGGCTCCCCCGCTCCGGACGCCGGCGCCCCGCCTCTTCCGGCAACGCGTTCGCTCCCGGCTCTGGCCCCGGTGACCTACTGGGCGGTATACAAGCCCAGTCGAACGGTACGCCGACCGTAGGGGACGGTGTCGCCGACGGGGCCTGGGCTTCAAGGGGGAGGAACTCGATGCAGCGCGACGTACGCACGGGAAGACCGGCCGGTCACCGCCGAAGGGGCGTCACCTTCCTGGCCGCACTGGGGAGTTGCGCCCTGGTCGCCGCTTCCGCGGCACCGGCCGCGGCGCACGGCGGTGGTGGCGGCGGTGGCGGTGGCGGTGGCCGCCGGTACGTGGCGCTCGGCGACTCCTACACCTCCGGTCCCCTCATCCCCCGGCAGGTGGACGCCAACTGCGCCCGCTCCGACCACAATTACCCCTCGATCGTGGCCGGAAAGCTCCGGGCGACCACGTTCAAGGACGTCAGCTGCAGCGGAGCGACGACCGAGCACATGTGGAAGGCGCAGGGAACCAACGGCCCCCAACTCGACGCGGTGGGACGGAACAGCGACATCGTGACCGTCCAGATCGGCGGCAACGACATCGGCTTCGGCTCCATCATCGGCACCTGCGCCCAACTGTCCGCGCAGGACCCGACCGGCAACCCGTGCCAGCGCCACTACGGCGCCTCGGGCGTCGACCAGCTCACGGTCGCGATAGCCGAAGCCGGCCCCAAGGTCGCCCGGGTGCTCCGAGCCGTGCACGACCGCGCCCCGCACGCCCGGATCCTCGTCGTCGGTTACCCGGACCTGCTGCCCGACGACGGCAGCGGCTGCGCGCCCTCGGTGCCGTTCGCGACCCAGGACTTCCCCTACCTCCGGGACACCGGCAAGCGGCTCAACCTGATGCTCCGTCTGGTGGCCCGCTGGAACCACGCCGAGTACGTCGACACCTACGGCCCGACCATCGGCCACGACATGTGCAAGCCCCCGGCGGAGCGGTGGATCGAGCCGTTGCAGCCCACGTCCCCCGCGGCTCCCGCGCACCCCAACGCCAAGGGCGAGGAAGCCATGGCGGGGGCGGTGTGGCAGCGCCTGTCGCACGGGCGGGGCGGCCGCTGACCGGCGGACGGCAGACGGCAGACGGCAGACGGCAGACGGCAAATGCCCGGGGCCGTCCCACTTCGCGCCGGCGTCGTCGAGCCCCGCGGCGTGCAGGGCGGAGTCCGCGAGCCTGCGGGCGTCCTCCTCCGCGTCCGGGCCGCTGTCCGCTTCGACGGCGAGCCGGATGGTGAACGTGTCGTCCTCGTTCACGGTGAGCGGGTCGAGGTCCTGCTCGCTGCCCATCCGCGTGCGGTGCGGATCGGCCGGGCGCAGGGCCCGACTCAGCCGCGTTCGCGTCTCGTCATCGACCCCGGCGGTGAAGGTGCCGGGCACGGTGATCACGTAGGTCGTCATGGTGTTCCCTTCCTCGGGTCCTCGGGCTCCCTCCCGCATACCCCGGAGCGGGGCGGTCGATCTCCCCTCTCTCGGGGAAGCCCCCGCCGACCCGCCCCTGCCGACCTGCCCCTGCCGCCTCGGGCCGTGCCGGGCACGGCCGCGGCCCACGCTTGCGCCGCCGTGTCGCCCGTACCACCCGTACCACCCGTACCACCCGTGCCGCCGTACGGCGTAGCCCCCGCGGGACGGCGATCAGTACCGGTGCGAGCGGCACGACCGCGTCCGCCTGCGTGGCCACCCGACCCGCGCGACACTGAAAGCCGCGGATGATCCTCGGGTGGCGCGCGGAGAGGAGCGCTGATGCCCAAGCGGCCGTCGCTCGCCGAATCGGTCCGGGCCGGCCGGCGTGCGACGCGCGTCACGGTCGCCGCGGCGGCCGGGTTCTATCCGGCGGCGTATCTCCTCGATCAGCCCGTGGCCGCGGTCTACGCCCTCTTCACGCCCATCGCGCTCGGCGTCCTCTCGCCCGTGCCGGGGTCCGGACGCCGACGCGCCGCGACCGTGCTGCGCGCCCTGCCGGCCGCCGCTGTGCTCACCGCCGCCGGCACGGCCCTCGCCGTACAGACCTGGTCGGCCGTGGCGGGCATGCTGATCGTCGGCTTCGTGCTGATGTTCGGCTCGGTGTGCGGCCCCCGGCTGGCCGGCACCGTCCCCGGGCTTCAGCTGTTCTACATCCTCGCCTGCTTCCCGCCCTTCGCCCCGGAGACGCTGGCCCAGCGGCTGACCGGGGTCGCCGCCGGCGGGGTGTTCCTCGTCCTGTGCGAGGTGGTGGTGCTCCCGGATCCACCGGATCCGTCGTACCGCGACCGGATCGCCGACACCCTGGACCTCGCGGCCCGCGCCGCCCGCTCCCTGATCCGTAGCGACGGCCCGGAGCCCGGTCTGGCCGGACGGCTGAGGGCGGCCGGCCGGGGCCTGCGTTTCTCGCAGCAGCCTGCCGGCGCCCGCCCGACCGGAGCGGGAAGGGCGGACCGCGCGTTCGCCCAGGCGGGATCTGCCGCGCGGCGGCTCGTCGACCAGCTGGCCGCCCTCACCGAGATGCACCCCACGCCCTCGGACATGGCCTCGCAGAACCTGCTGCGCGGCACCGCTGCGGCCTGCGCCGAAACGGCGGGCGCGCTGCGCCGGTCGCGCCCCGCGGCGGGGCCCGAGCTGATCGAGGAGATGATCGCCCAGTTCCTGGCCGCACGCGACGGCGACCCCACCGAGCGCGTCGCCCGCCCGCGCCAGGTGCTGCTGCGGCAGTCGACGGTCCTGACCATCGCGATCTCCGCGGTGACCGTGCGCACCGCCGTCGCCCTGGCGCTCGGCGGCCGTCGGCCGGTGTACGGCCTGCCCCGGGAGCAGTTCTGGTACGCGCGGACGCCCACGGCCCGCCTGTTCACCATCCGTCTCACCGGCAACCTGACGCGGCGCTCCGTCGTCTTCCAGAACGCGCTGCGCAGCGCGTGCGGGCTCGCACTCGCCCGCCTGGTGGCGGGCTCACTCGACCTGTCGCACGGATTCTGGGTGCTGCTGACCGTGCTGACCCTCGGGCGGACCACTGCGGGTGCCACCTGGTCCGCCGTCCGCGCGGCCGTCGTGGGCACACTGGCCGGAGCGCTCGCCGCCGGGCTGCTCCTCATCGGGGCGGGCCAGGCCACCGAGGTGTACGCGTACCTGCTCGTACCGATGATGCTGATCGCCTTCGCGGTGGGGCCCCTGGAAGGACCGGCCTGGGCACAGGGACTGTTCACCCTGGTCGTCTCCACGGCGTTCGCGCAGATCGAACCCGTGACCTGGCGGCTCGCGGAGATGCGTGTCGTGGACGTGCTGACGGGAAGCGCGGTCGGGCTGTTGTGCGGTGTGCTCGCCTGGCCGTTCGGGGCCCGCGCCGAGACGCGGCGCAGCATGGCGGCGCTGCTTCGGTCTGCCGCGCCCTTGGTGCGGGCCACCACCTCCGCCGCGACCGGCGACGGGCCGGCAGGCCGCGACGACGCCGCCCATCAGGCCGTCCGGCTGACCCTGCACCGGCTTCGCATCGCGGAGGGCTCGTACGCGCAGTACCGCACCGAGCCCTCCGCCCGTGCCCGCGAACCCGAAGCCGACTACCTCGCCGCCCTCAACTTCGGTTCCCGGGTCCTGGTCGGCGCGTACTGGCTGCCCCGGACGGACCGTCCGCCCGAGCTGCCTCCCGCCGCGCTGCGCTGGACCCGGCACATCAGCGAGGAGGCGGAGACAGCCATCGTCCGGGCGGCCGACTTCCCCCCGGGCGGCATCCATGTCCGGCTGACGCCGCCGCCCTCCCCGCTGTCCGACGCCCCGCCACGGGTCCTGTCCCTTCTGACCGACATCGAGGTATGGCTCAACGCGCTCGCAGCGGACCTCAGAACCAGCACCGGCCCCGGCCCCGGCGCCAACACCGGCACCGGCACCGGCACCGGCACCGGCCGACGGACGACCCGGACGGCCGCCTCCTGAACGGCCGCCGGGCCGAGACGCTCCGCGGCGCAGGGGCCGGTCGTCGACCCGCGTGCCCTAAGCCCCCAGGGTCGCGACGGCGGGGCCGTCGGGGCGGACGGTGATGCCGTACGCCGCCTTGGTGGGGGTGGAGGAGAAGGCCAGGACGTGGGCCGGCAGAAGGTGTTCGAGCAGGACGGTCGACTCGCGGAGCGCGAACTGCACTCCGAGGCACGCACGGGGACCGATACCGAAGGGGAAGTAGGCGCCCAGGTGCGCAGGCCGACCGCCCGGGGTGACGAACCTCCGGGGATCGAACTGCTCCGGGTCCGCCCACAGTTCGGGATCGCGGTGCGTGAGGTACGGGCAGACGAGGATGTCGGTGCCCGCCTCGACGGTGTGGCCAGCGAGGATGTCGTCCTCGGCGGCGTGGCGGGGCAGGATCCACACGGACGGATAGAGCCGGAGCGTCTCGTGGATCAGGGCCTGGATGGCCTGGCGGCGTGGCGCCGATCCTTCGCCGCCGGCGGCGAGAGCTTCCTCGCGGGCGGCGGGGTACCGGTCGAGGAGCAGATACAGCCAGGTCAGAGTGGTCGCGGTGGTCTCGTGCCCGGCCGCGAGCAGCGTGACCAGCTCGTCGCGGATCAGCTGATCGGTGTACTCGGGATGCTCGGTCGCGGCGTCGGTCAGGACGTGCAGCAGGCCCGGGCCGGCCGGGCCGGCCGCCCCGTTTCGGGCGGCCTCGATGGCGTGCCGGGCGACCGCGTCGATCCGGGCGAGATCGGCGGCGACGGCGTCCCGGGCGTCGGAAGGCTCGACCGGCAGCGTCGGAAGGGCGGTCGCCACGGCTGCCACGGCGTCCAGTTCGCGCTCGGTACCGTCATCGAGGGGGTGCCCGGTGAGGGAGCGCCAGATGGCGTCCAGGGCGAAGCGACGCATTTCCCGCCCGACGTCGACGCTCTGCCCGGTTCGGGCGTACCCGGCCCAGCGCTCGGCGGTGGTCCGGGCGGCCTCGGTGATCCGCTGTTCGTAGCGGCGCATCCCGGTACCGGTGAACTGGGACTGCAACAAGCGGCGTTGGCCCTTCCACGCCGTACCGGTGGCGGCCAGGACCCCGTCGCCGATCAGCAGACGGGCGCGGTGGGAGCGCTTGACGTACCGCTCCGGGTAGCGGGCGAGCACGTGCTGGACCGCCGACGGGTCGGTGACGAGCACGGTGGGAGACGGCCCGAGCCGGAACGCGGCGACGCCGCCGAACCGCTCGCGTACCTGGGCCAGCAACTCGACCAGCTCGCCTCTCTGCGAGCGCCACCGCTCCACGAGTGCGGGCTCGGCTTCGGGGACCGGCCGCCCCGTTCCGGAATCGAGCGGGAGAGAGCCGGGACCGGCTTCGGATTCCATGATTCTTCTCCAGGTCAACCGCTGTGCTGGGCTGCGCGACAGAGCGCTGACGCTGTGCGGACTGTACGCGATCGGACACCCACGGTGACAGTGCCCCGAGCCGCGACGAGGTACCCGGCCCGGGCGCCCGGCGCACCACCACCGATGCCCCGCTTCACAGTCGCCGCCTGGGATGATCCCGATGAAGAGCCGCGAGCAGCAGCACCTTTCGCGACCGCCCGTGCGGCGGTGCGGGCGCTGCTCGTGCTCGGACTGCTCGCCGGGCTCCCGGCCATGTACGCCCTGGTCCGCGGCGACCGGGCGCGACGATCCGTGCCTGGCGAGAGCGGCTGTCCCGGTCGACCGCGGGGCTGCCGTCGGCCCGGACCCACCGCGCGGCCGGACCGCGTCGCGAGGAACTCGCCGAACGGGCCGGTGTGTCGGTCGAATACGTGGTGCGCCTGGAGCAGGGGCGGGCCACGGCCCCTTCGGCCCAGGTCGTCGCTTCCCCGACGACGTACGCCTGGCCGAACTGATCCGTGTCCTCGCCGTGGGCAGTCCGACGTTCGCCCGGCTGTGGGCGAGCGGCGCGGTGGGTGCCCATCGCGAGGACCGCAAGACGATCGAGCATCCGGAGGTCGGGTCCGTCGAAGTGGACTGCGACGTCCTGACCGACGGCGAGTCGGACCTCAAGATCGTGATCTTGAGCGCGGTGCCCGGCAGTTCGGACGCGGCCAGGTTGAGACTCGCGTTGGCCACCGGCATCGTCAGCGCACCCCCGCGCACCTTCTGACCACCCACGAACGTGCTCACGTACGTCCGGCCACCGCCGGTCGCGCCGGGAGTCCGCCCGTCCGCGTGCCCGTCCGCGTGCCCGTCGGGGGGTGGGGGGTGGGACCGGGGAACGCCGCCCGGCCCCGCCGGGCCGGCGGGGCGCCCGCGGCGC
>NZ_JBHWUW010000040.1:0-81615 GCF_042737245.1 Streptomyces sp. NPDC060002 | reverse complement strand
TTGTCACCGTGCCCGCGGTTGTCGCCGTGCCCGCGGTTGTCGCCGTGCCCGCGGTTGTCACCGTGCCCGCGGTTGTCACCGTGCCCGCGGTTGTCACCGTGCCCGCGGTTGTCACCGTGCCCGCGGTTGTCACCGTGCCCGCGGTTGTCACCGTGCCCGCGGTTGTCACCGTGCCCGCGGTTGTCGCCGTGGCCTCCGCCGTGGTGACGGTTGCGGCCCCAGGACTCGTCGTCGACGAAGCGGCCGTGGTCGTTGCGCAGGGTGGCGGTGTCGGAGCGGTTGTCCCACACCTCCCTGTTGCGGTCCTGGAAGAGGTCCCTGCGGGAGTCGTGGCCCTCACCGGTGTGGATGCGGACCGTGGAGCGGCCCTCCAGGCGGTAGTGGTGGAAGGTGTAGGTGCGGCCTTCGTCGTTCTTGAGGGTCCAGCCGTCGAGGTTGATCGTGTGGCGCGTGGTGTTGGTGAGTTCCACCCACTCCTTGTTCAGCGAGCTCCGGGAGCGGTCGTCACGTCCCGGGGCGTCGTACTGGACGGCGCTGATCCGCACCTCCGGGCGGTTGGGACGAGCGTGGTCGGACGCGGACGCCGGCAGTGCCATCGCGCCGACCAGGGCGCCGGCCGTGAGGGCGGCGGCGGTCAGACGACGAGCGTTGGCAGAAGCGGAAGTGGACAAAGAGTTCCCCTGGGATGTGCGGGCACCTTCCCACAGCGGCCTTCGTGGTCGCCGTGGGAGTTGGTGCGATGTGCGGGTGCGGTCGGCTGGCCGCAGACACACTCTGTCCACGGAGTGCGGGAGATGGGTAGGAAACAGGGCGTGTGTTACCTGTTGTCCATATCTCTGTGACTCTCGCCTGCAACGTCCATTTAAGTGAATAAGTACCGAAGTTGACGTCCCGACAGCCGACGGCCTCTTGCGGGAGTTGGCCCGTGGCGTCCGGACGCCACGTCACGCCACCCCACCGGGAGACGGCCCGTCACCCGAAAGTGAGTAACGGCCGCCTTCTCCACTGTCACCTTCTCGTCGACGGATCCCCTCGCTCAGTGGGCACGGATGGCGTCGGCCGGCGCGGTGCGCAGTGCCTGGCGGGTCGGGAGTTCGATGGTGAGGAAGGCCGTGACGGTGACCGTGAGCGCGAGCCCGGGCAGCAGCCAGACGGGTCCCGCGGGCCAGGGGCGGCCGAGGAAGCCCTGGCCCAGCAGGGCGAGGGGCAGCGCGGAGAGCAGCAGGGCGGTGACGAGCGCGGTGGCGGCGGTCACCGCGGCCTCGCGGCGCATCATCGACCGGATCTGACGGGGTGTGGTGCCGTTCATCCGCAGGGCGCCCAGCTCGACCCGGCGCTGGGCGGTGGCCGCGACCAGCTTGTTGGCGATGCTGAGCAGCAGGTAGACGAGCAGGACCACGATGGTGGCCAGGTTGATCCACACCTCGGGCGGGGCGTCCTTCAGGCCGCCGGCCGAGGGCAGGTCCGCGGGCTGGAGCGCCAGACCGGGGCCGGACGCCGCGAGCGCCGCGAGGCCCTGGCGGGCCGTCGCCGTGCCGTCCGTGCGGATCAGCAGGGACTGGTCCAGCCTCGTCGTGGTGTGTCCGGCGGCCAGGTCGTGGGAGAGCACCACCGCGCCGAAGCCGAGTCCGCGGCCGTACACGGCGACGACCTCCGCGTCGACCCGTGCGCCGTCGCCGAGGACCAGGCTCACCCGGTGGCCCACCGTCGCGGAGCGGGTGCGGGCGGCGTCGCTGCTGACGGCGACGGTGGCGCCGCGCAGGCGGTCCAGGCTGCCGTCGCGTACGTCGAGGTCGAGGACGTCGGAGGCGTCCGGGGTGAGGATCGTCGCGGGGTCCGACTCGCTCACCGTGTCGCCGAACTGCTGGTACTGCCACACCACGCTGGTCGTGCCGACCGGGGCCGCGGCCCGTACGCCGGCCGTGTTCCGTACGGCGGCGAGCGTGCCGGTGGGCAGTCCGCCCAGGCCCGGAGCGGTCAGGCGCTGCTGGGCGAGGGTGCCGGTGCGGGTGTCTTCGGCGGTGGCGGCCAGCACGGTGGTCTGGGTGAAGGCGTACGTCAGCACGAACACGACCGCCATGGCCAGGGTGCTGACGATCCCCGCGTTGCGCAGGGCGTAGGCGCGGAGGTTGGCCATCGCCAGCCAGGTGGGGGCGGAGGCGCCCGCCCCCGTCGCACGGGCCGCGGCGGCGCCGACACCCCGGACGAGCGCCGGGCCGGCCAGCGCCAGGCCGATCGCTCCCAGGATGCCCGCGATGGACGTGGCCGTGGCGCCGATGACCGTGCGGGAGAAGAGCGGCAGCGCCGACAGAACGGTCGCGGCGAGGATGACGAGCACGCCGACGCGCGTCCGGGCCCGCGACGGGTCGCGCGGCTCGCTGCGCGATTCCGCGACCGCTTCGGTGGCCGGCATCCGCGAGGTGCGCCAGGCCGAGCAGCGGGCCGACACCTGGACGGCCAGGACCATCAGGAGGATCGCCGCGAGGGCGGGCAACGGGCTGTAGGTGAGCGGGAGTCCGGACGGTACGACCCCGCGGTCCGCGAGCAGCCGGCGGAACTGCCCGGCCAGCAGATGACCGAGTCCCACGCCGGGCACCAGGGCCACGGCCGCGACGACGGTGGACTGGGCGGCGGCCAGGCGGCGGATCTGCTTCGGGGTCGCGCCGACGGCCCGCATCAGCGCCAGGTCGCGGCGCTGTCCGGCGATCGACACGGCCAGCGCGCTCGCCATCACGAAGCCGGTGATCAGCAGGACGATCCCGGAGAGCGAACCGGCGAGGAGGACCAGCAGCGAGCGGGACGCGCCGGCGCCGGGTGCGGCCGTGTCGCCCCGGTCGGCTCCGGTGACGGTCAGCAGACCGGTGCCCTTCAGCGCCGTCCGGACCTCGGCGGCGACGCGCCGCTCGGCGCCGGGCTCGGTGCGCAGGCCCACCAGGTCGACACGGTCCGCGTGCCCGGCCAGGCGTGCGGCCGTCGCGTCGGCGAAGAAGAGGCCCGCGCCGGGCGCGTCGACGACCGCCGAGACGCGGTAGCCGGCGGCGGGCCGGCCGTCGACGACGACCCGCACCCGGTCACCCGCCGCGATCCCGGCCGCGGCGGCGGTGGCGCTGTCCACGGCGACCTCACCGGAACCGGTCGGCGCGGCACCGTCGAGGTGCGCGCCGGCCGACGGCTCCGCCAGCTTCGTCGAGGACCAGCCGTGCCCCGCCACCTGCGGGTCTTCGGCCGGTACGACCTGTCCGTGGGCGTCGAGGAGAGCGGCCGGGAAGCCGATGTCGCCGACCGCCGCGGTGACACCTGGCAGCCCGGCGAGCTCGCCGACCAGCCGGGACGGGACCCTGCGCCGCTCCGGGAGCGCGAGCGGCAGCTCACCGGCCGGACGGAACTCCTGGTCGGCCGCGACCACGACGTCCGCGCCGTCGAGCCGGCCGGCGGGCAGATGGGAGCGGAGGCCGGACTCGGCCAGCACACCGGTGGCGGTGATCAGTGCCGCGCCGCCCAGGACCGCGCAGGCCACGGCGATCAGCGCGGTGATCCGGTGTCCGGCCATCCGTATCGCGAGACGGAACATGACTCAGACCTCTCCCAACGCGACGAGACGGCTTGCCAGTTCGGGGGCGGTCGGCGCGTCGAGGGCCTCGACCACCCGGCCGTCGGCCATCACCAGGACGTGGTGTGCGCGGGCCGCGGCGGCCGGATCGTGGGTGACCATCACCACCGTCTGGCGCAGGTCGGCGACGAGGTCGCGCAGCAGGTCGAGGACCTCGTGGGCGCTGCGCAGGTCGAGCGCGCCGGTCGGTTCGTCGGCGAACACGACGGCCGGCCTGGCCACCAACGCCCGTACCACGGCCGCGCGTTGCTGCTGGCCGCCGGAGAGTTCGGCGGGCCGGTGGGTCAGCCGGTCGGTCAGTCCGACCCGTTCCACCAGGGTCCGCAGCCAGTCGCGGTCCGGGGTGCGGCCCGCCAGCCGCAGCGGCAGCGTGATGTTGTCCTCGATGCTGAGCGAGGGGATCAGGTTGTACGCCTGGAACACGAAGCCGACTCGCTCGCGGCGCAGTTCGGTACGCCGGGTCTCGTTCAGCCCGGCGATCTCGTGGCCGTCGATGCGGACGCTGCCCGACGTCGGGGAGTCCAGCCCGGCGGCACAGTGCATCAGCGTGCTCTTGCCGGAACCCGACGGCCCCATCACGGCGAGGAAGGTGCCGCGTTCCACGGTCAGCGACACGTCGTCGAGGGCCCGTACGCCGCCCGGGTACGCCTTGCTGACGCCGGTCAGGGCGATGGCGGCGTTCATCGACGACCCCGCACGTTGCGTACGACGAGGGTGCCCGCGCACAGGACGGTGACGGCGCCGCAGACCAGGTGCACCCAGGTGTCGGCACCGCCGAAGGAGGCCGCCATGTTGGTGACCGCGCTGGTCACCACCACGGCCCAGAGCAGGGTGCGGGCGATCTCCCCACGGGTCAGCCGCTCCGGATCGGTGGTCGTGGTCTTCGTCATGGGGGTTTCTCCCGGGGTCCTGAGCCGTTCCTGCTGTCGTCACCGACGCTAGGGATCGGCACCCCCTGCGGCCGATCCCGCAGCCCGCCCGGTTCGAGGTACAGCAGGCTGTACCACCCGTCCCCCGCCTGACGCGCATGACGGCGAACCGGCCTGCGGCATAAGGTCGTTCGGGACGCGGGAAACGGGAAGCGGGAGCAGGAGGGGAGGGGCGGCGGAATGGCGGTCCAGCAGGACGCGGCGGCCGACGCCGCGGTCAGCCACGCGGCCGGTGACCGGCCGGAGGGCCTCGAGGACGAGAGCCTCAAGGAGATCGTCGTACGGACCCTCGGCGCCGCGGGCACCGCCATCGCCCAGCTCGCCTCCGGGCTCAACACGGCTCTGCTCGCCCTGCTCGTCCTGCTGTGGCTGGCCGTCACCGCCGTGACGAGCGTGGTCGGGGTCGGGCTGCTCATGGCGCCCGCGCTGCTGCGCGCCCTGCATGCCCTGGCCGGCCGGGAACGCGACCGGCTCGGCCGCCGGGGTCCCGAGGTCGTCGCCCCGCAGCCCCCGCCCACGCGGCTGCGGCCCGCCCTCGTCGACGCCACCACCCGCCGCGAACTGCGCTGGCTGGTCCGGCACGCCACGCTGGGGTTCCTGCTCGGGCTGCTCGGCGTCTACCTGCCGATCGCCGCCGTGCGCGACACCGCCTTCCCGCTCTACTGGCCGTTCCTGCCCAAGGGCGCGACCGCCACCTCCCTCGCCGTCGGCAGCGCGCACTCCTGGCCGGCCGCCCTCGCCGTGACGCTGCTGGGCGTCGGCTGGATCGCCATCATCCTGGGGCTGACCCCCGGCATGGCCCGCCTCCAGGCCCGGCCCGGACGCGGACTCCTCGCGGCCGGTCCGGAAGCGGATCTGTCGCTCCGGGTCGCCGAACTCACCGCCACCCGCGCCGCCGCCCTCGACGCCCACGCCACCGAACTCCGCCGTATCGAGCGCTCCCTGCACGACGGGGCCCAGAACCGGCTGGTCTCCGTCACCGTGCTGGTCGGGGCGGCCCGCCGCATGGTGGCCCGGGACCCGGCCGGCGCCGACGAGCTCCTGGAGCGCGCCCAGTCCGCGGCCGAACAGGCGCTGGCCGAGCTGCGTACGGTCGCGCGCGGCATCCTGCCGCCGGTGCTGGCCGACCGGGGACTCGCGGGCGCGCTCTCCGGCCTCGCCGCGGACTGCGCGGTGCCCTGCCGGATCGACGTGGACGTGCCCGAACGCTGTGCCGCCTCCGTCGAGGCGACCGCCTACTTCGTCCTCGCCGAGGCCCTGACCAACATCGCCAAGCACAGCGGCGCCGGACAGGCCACCGTCACGGCCCGTGGCCGGGACGGCCGGCTCCTGCTGCGCGTCGAGGACGACGGCCGGGGCGGCGCCGAAGCGGACGGCGGGACCGGACTCACCGGCATCCACCGCCGGGTCGCGGCGCACGACGGCAGCCTCTCCCTGGTCAGCCCGCCCGGCGGCCCGACCGTCCTGAAAGTGGACCTGCCCTGTGGATCGTGACCTGTGAAGCGTTGTGAGCCCTGGAGCGTCGCGAGTTGTGGAGCGTTGTGAGCCCTGGAGCGTCGCGAGTTGTGGAGCGCTGTGGCCCTGGAGCGTCGCGAGTTGTGGAGCGTTGTGAGCCCTGGAGCGTTGTCAGTTGTGGAGCGTTGTGAGTTGTGGAGCGTGAGATGCGGATCGTGATCGCCGAGGACGACGCGTTGCTGCGCGAGGGCCTCGCCCTGCTGCTGCGCGCCGAGTCCCTCGACGTGGTGGCCACCGCCGGCACCGCCGACGAGGCGCTGGACGCCATCGACGTGCACGAGCCGGACGTCGCCATCCTCGACGTACGGATGCCGCCGACCCACACCGACGAGGGGATCGTCGCGGCGGTCGAGGCCCGGCGCCGGCGGCCCGGCCTGGCCGTGCTCGTGCTGTCCGCGTACGTCGAGCAGAGCTTCGCCACCGAGCTGCTCGGCGGCGGTGTGCAGGGGCTCGGCTATCTGCTCAAGGAGCGGGTGGGCCGGGTGGAGGAGTTCCTGGACGCGCTGCGGCGGGTGGCGGCGGGCGGCACCGCCATCGACCCGGAGGTCGTCGCCCAGCTGTTCACCCGCTCGCGCCAGGACACCCGGCTGGAGCGGCTCAGCCCCCGGGAGCGGGACGTCCTCGCCCTGATGGCCGAGGGGCTGGGCAACTCGGCCGTCGCCGAACGGCTCGTCGTCACCGACGGCGCCGTCCACAAGCACATCCGCAGCATCTTCGCCAAGCTCGACCTGTCGCCGACGGACCAGGTGGACCGGCGGGTCGCGGCCGTCCTGCGGTATCTGGAGGCGGTGGGCACGGGAAGTCAGTCGGCGGGCGCGCCGCGGGGGCGGATCGGCCCGCTCTCGTAGGCCGTCTCTATCCTGCGGTAGAGGCTCCGTTCCTCCGCTGCGCCGACGATTCGCGGTCCGGCCGACGGAATGCTGAAGGCCATGGACATCACCTCGCTCACCGTCGTACTCAGCGTGGTCGTGATCGTCGCGGCCGCGGTCCTCATCGCCTCCAACGGGCCCCCGCTGTGGGTCTGTCTGCTGACCGGCGCGGGTTCCCTGCCGCTGAGCAAGGCCCTGCTCGGCACGCCCTGCTTCACTTCCACGGTCGGGGACGGTGGAGTCGCCCCATGGGTCGTGCGGCTCGCCGTCACCTGCACCCTCACGGCCGTGTTGAGCTTCTTCGTCGGCGGGGACGGTCGCGGGCGCGCCGACGACGACCGCACCACCGACGGCCCCCCGTCCCCTCGTGCGACGGCCTGAGCGGGATCGCGCGCCACGGGCGGCCGGACCGTCCCTAGAGGTAGTCCTCGAGGCGGGCCACCGTGAAACCCTGTTCCCGGATGTGCCGCAGCAGGTTGGCGGTCATCTCGGTCATGGTCGTGCCCTTGAGCTCGGACGGCCCGCGGAAGTGGGCCAGCACGATGTCGCCCGGGTGGAGTTTCTTGTCGCCGCGCTGGTACTGCATGTTCTTGATCTGCATGGACTCGCGCCACAGGACGATCGCCTCGACGCCGCAGGACGCGGCGGCGGCCCGGGTGTCCTCGTTCCAGTTGCCGTAGGGCGGACGGAACAGCCGCGGCAGGGTGCCGTATCGATCCTTCAGCTTGGTCTGCTGGCCGCAGATCTCCTGTTTCTGCGCGGCCGCGCCGAGGGTGCGCAGGTTCGGGTGGGTCAGCGTGTGGTTCTGGACGCCGTCGCCGAGGGCCTGGAGCTTGCCGAAGTAGCCGTAGTCGGCGCTGATGGCGGAGTCCGTCAGGAACATCGTGAAGGGGATCTTCAGCTCCCGCATCATCGTCACGAACTCCGGGTCCTTCTCCGCCCCGTCGTCGAAGGTGAGAAAGACGATCTTCTCCTGGGTGGGTATCTCACTGATCACCGGCACCTGACCGTCGGCGGCCGGCAGCACGACCGGCTTGACGGCGGGCGCGGCGGGCGCGGCGGCCAGCGGCTCGAGGCCCCACTTGCCGTACGCGGCCTCGACGCCCGCCCGCGCGCCCGCCTCGCCGCGGGGCGACTGGGTGGGCGGCACGGAGCGGGACGGTGCGGCGGGTCGGCCGGACCCCGCGGGGGACTCGGTCCCGCAGCCCGTCACGACGCCCGTCGCGAGCAGGACGCAGGCCAGCGCCGCCCCTCTGATCCGGCTGTCCATCCCGTGCACCCCGTGTCATCCGTACGGCTCGACCTGTCCACTGCTTGATGTCGAACGGACGTCCGAGGTTCCGCTCCGGAACGGACCGGGTGCCGGGTCTCCCCGGTGCCGCCGGGCGCGGCATGATGGCCGGTATGCGCATCCGCATCGACGCAGTCGACCTGCCCGGCCTCACCCGACCGGCCTCCGCCGACGGCAGGGTCCCCGCGTACGGCAACCTGCACGTCGCCGTGCAGCGTCGCGACCGTCCGGCCGAACTGCTCGAGCCGCAGCCCGGCGACGCGCCGTCCGCGACCTGGACCCTGGAGTGCACCACGAGTGCCTCGCCGACCGGCACCGAGGTCAGAGGGCCCTATGTGCAGGACCGTCTGGGCCGGCGGTTCGTCTACCTGTCGTGGGGCACGGTCGACGGGTCGGGCGTCTTCACGATGTTCCGCCGCGCCAAGGTCATGCTCGACGCCGTCCCCGCCGACGTGCTCGCCGCCGCCGCACGGGACGGACTGCTGGTCGGCCGCCTCGGCCTGACCGACGTGCAGGGCGGACCCCTCTGCGCGCGCGTCGAGCCCCCGCGCATCACCTGGACCGCAGAACGCGCCGACTAGAGCGGCTTGGCTACGCTTGGCGTTAAGTGCCTATTGCGGGGCAATGGCGGACGAATGTCCTAAGGAACCGAAGATGGATCTCGGTGCCGGCCTTCCGGCCGTGAAGCGTAGGTCCCTCACCCGCGCGTCCGTGGCGGTCATGGTCGCCGCCGGTCTGGTCCTGACCGGGGCCTGCGGCGGAAGCGACGGGGACGGCGACGGGGGCGGGGACGGCAGCCTCGCCGTCGGGGTACTGCTCCCGGGGGGCGGGGCCTCGCGTTTCGGGCAGTTCGACAAGCCCCTGATCGAGCGGCAGCTGAAGGGGCTGTGCCCGGACTGCCCCGCGCCGACCTTCGCCGCCACGTCCGACCCGGCCGTCCAGCGACAGCAGATCGAGTCCATGATCACGCGGCAGGTGGACGTCCTGATCCTCGCCGCCGTCGACGCCCAGCTGCTGCGCCCGTCGGTCGAGGCCGCACACCGGGCCGGCATCCCGGTCGTCGCCTACGACCGGCTCGCCCAGGGCCCGATCTCCGGTTACGTCACCTTCGACGGCGCGACGGTCGGCAAGCTCCAGGGCGAGGCGCTCCTGACGGCCATGGACGCCGAGGCGCGCGGCGAACAGATCGTCATGATGAACGGCGCCACGACCGATCCCAACGCCGGCTGGTTCAAGCGCGGGGCGCTCTCCGTCATCGAGGGCAAGGTCGAGATCGGCAAGTCGTACGACACCGTCGGCTGGCGCCCGGAGAACGCCTTCGCGAACATGACCAACGCCATCGCCGCCCTGGGCGCGGGCGACATCGACGGCGTCCTGGCCGCCAACGACAGCCTCGCCGGCGCCGTGGTCGCGGCCCTCAACGCCGCCGAGGTCAGACCGCTGCCTCCGATCACCGGCCAGGACGCCGACCTCGCGGCCGTGCAGCGCATCGTCCGGGGCGACCAGTACATGACCGTCTACAAGCCCTTCGAGCCCGCGGCCGACGCCGCCGCGAAGATGGCCGTCGCCCTGGGGCGCGGCGAGACGGTGGACTCCCTCGCCACGGGCACCGTCGACAACGCCACCACCGAGGACATTCCGGCGGTCCTGCTCCCGTCGGTCCCGGTGACCGTCGGCAACATCAAGGACACTCTGGTCAAGGACGGTATGTACACCGTCGACCAGATATGCACCCCTGCGCTCAGGTCCGCCTGCGACAAGGCCGGACTCACCCGATGAGCTCCCGATGAGCTCTCCCCGAAGGCGGAAGGAGGTGGCCCCGTGCCGGTTCAGCCCCTGCTGACGTTGCGCGGCGTCTCCAAGCGGTTCGCCGCCGTCCAGGCACTGGCGGACGTCGAGCTGGAGATCAGGGCCGGGGAGGTGGTCGCCCTGATGGGCGACAACGCCGCCGGTAAATCCACCCTGGTCAAGGTGATCTCGGGAGTCGGTCCCGCCGACAGGGGCGTCATCGAGTGGCAGGGCAGTGCCGTCCAGATCAGGCGCCCGCAGGACGCCCAGGTGCTGGGGATCGCGACCGTCTACCAGGACCTCGCGATGTGCGGCAATCTCGATGTCGTCGCCAACCTCTTCCTCGGCCGGGAGATCCACCGGCTCGGCATCCTCGACGAGGTGGAGATGGAGCGACGCACCCGTGAGCTGCTCAAGACCCTGTCCATCCGCATCCCCGACGTGCGCGTGCCGCTCGCCACGCTCTCCGGCGGTCAGCGGCAGGTCGTCGCGATCACCCGCTCGTTCCTCGGCGAGCCCCGGCTCGTCCTGCTCGACGAGCCCACCGCCTCCCTGGGCATCGAGCAGACCAGCCAGCTCCTCGACCTCATCGAGGAGCTGCGCGACCAGGGCCTCGGGGTGCTTCTCATCAGCCACAACATGGGGGACATCAAGGCCGTCGCCGACCGGGTCGCCGTCCTGCGCCTCGGCCGCAACAACGGCTTCTTCGACGTGACCACCACCTCCCAGGAACAGATCATCTCCTCCATCACCGGCGCATCGGACAACGCCGTGGCGCACCGCACGACCCGCCCGGAGGAAGCATGGCCCTGAGGGGGAGGAGGAACCGGACCCACACCACCGACGCCACACCCACGACCGATGCCGCACCCACGGCCGATACCGCACCCCACGCCGATGCCGTGCCCGCCAGCGACAGGGAGGACGACGGTCGCCGGGGGTACACCGGACGTCTCGGTGCGTACCTCGGACGCCTCAAGGCGCCTGCCGGACGTCTCCGCGCCCCCTGCGAAGCGGTGCGCCGCAGACTGCGTGACGGCGGGCTCGGCCCCGCCCCGGTCCTGCTCACCCTCGCCGTGACCTGGATCGTCTTCCAGGCCCTCAACGACCACTTCCTCTCGCCGCGCAACCTGTCCGTCCTCAGCGTGGACATCGTCGGGACCGGCATGGTCGCCGTCGGCATCGTCTTCGTCCTGCTGATCGGCGAGATCGACCTGGCCGTGGGTTCGCTCGCCGGCCTGGCGGGAGCGGTGTTCGCGGCGCTGAACGTGAACCTCGGGATGCCGGAGTGGCTCGCCGTGCTCGTCGCGGTGATGTGCGGCGCGGCCGCCGGGGCCGTGCACGGGTTCTCCTTCGCCAGGATCGGCGTACCCGCGTTCGTCGTGACCCTCGCCGGTCTGCTGGTCTGGAACGGCGTGATGCTCTACCTGCTGGGTCCCGACAGCTCCATCAACTTCAGCGACGACGGGTTGGTCGCCACGCTGACCAGCCGCTACTTCGACTCCGCCGTCGCCGTCAACGCTCTGGCGGCGCTCTGCACGGCCGCCTACCTCCTCGTCGCCCTCCATGACCACCGGCGCCGCGCCGCCGCCGGGATGCCCTGCCGGCCGATGGGCGAGATCTGGGCGCGTACGGCCCTGCTCGCGCTGGCCGCGTTCTCCGTCGTCCGCGTGCTGGGCCGCTTCGAGGGGCTGCCGCTGGCGCTGCTGATCTTCCTGGCGGTCATCGTCGCCTCGGACCTCCTGCTGCGCCGCACCCCCTACGGCCGGCAGGTCCTCGCGCTGGGCGGCGGGGTGGAGGCGGCCCGGCGGTCCGGCGTCGACGTGACGCGCGTGCGGATCTCGGTGTTCATGGTGTCGGGGACCCTGGCCGCGGTCGGCGGCCTGTTCATCGCGTCGCGGCTCACCTCGGCGAGCCAGATCTCCGGCTCCGGCGTGCTGCTGATCAACGCCATCGCCGCGGCCGTCATCGGCGGCACCAGCCTGTTCGGCGGACGCGGCTCGACCTGGTCCGCGCTGCTGGGGGTGCTCATCATCCAGTCGATCGGCTCGGGCATGGCGCTGGTGGGGGTCCAGCCGCCGGTCCAGTTCATGATCACGGGCGGGGTGCTGTTCATCGCGGTGGTCTTCGACTCGCTGACGCGGCGCTCCGCGCAGTCGCGCGGACGGGTCTGAGAGACGTCCGGGGCCGGGGCCGGTGAACGCGTCCGGCGTTCAGGAGGCCGGGGGCGTGGCGGGCGTCGCGGTGGAGCGGCGCCGGGCGCGGAAGTTGCCCCGTCGGCCGGCCGCGCGCAGGAACACGACCGTGGGGACGACGCAGACGAGGATGGCGGCGATGCCGGCCTCCGGACCGAAGGCGCCCCCGGTGAGCGCGTCGGGGCCCGACAGCACACCGTGCACCAGGCCCGCCGGGGCGTCCTCGTTGCCGGAGACCGTGGTGCCGAAGAGGCCGCTCTCGGCGAGGTTCCAGCCGAAGTGCACACCGATCGGGAGCCAGAGGCTGCGGGTGGCCACGTAGGCGGCGCCGGTCAGCAGGCCGCCCTCGACGGCGATGGCCAGCGCACCCCACACGGTGGCACCGGTGTTGAGGAGATGCAGGGCACCGAACAACAGGGCCGAGATAGTCAACGCACCCCGGGTGCCGGTGAGTTCCTCCAGCAGCCGGAAGACGATGCCGCGGAAGAGGAGCTCCTCGACGACGGCGACGCCCGCCATCATCCCGAGGTAGGTCAGCACCCCGCCCACGGACACCCCGCCCTCCGTGCCGTACCCGCCGAACAGGGCGACGACCGCGATCGTCGCGATGAACAGGCCGAGGCCGACGAGGGTGCCGGTGCGCAGCCCGGAGACCGCCGTCGTCATGTCCAGCTCGGACACCGGGCGCTGTTCCAGAGCCCGTACGACCGCCGCGTAGCTCGTCAGCGCGAGGACCACGACGGCCGCGCCGAACAGCAGGGACAGGACCGGGTTGTCCCCCGCCACGGCCCTCGCCCCGGCCGCGAGCGCCGTCACCGCCACGAACAGCACCACCATCGCCACCAGCCGCACGCCCGCCGGACGCACCCGCCGCGAGACGACGAACGGCTCCTGCGAGAACAAGTCCTTCGAGCCGTTCGGCATGTACTTCAGCGTGCTCTTCAGCGGGCGCGCGCTTTTCAGCGGCATGACGTTCCTCCCCTGCCGGGCGGCGGTCCGTCACCGCCGCGTCGACAGGAACGCTACGAGCGCGGGGCACCGTTGATCATCGCCCTGTGGTGGACAGTCGCGTGTAGCTCTCCCGGGGGACAACGGCCCCGTTCAGTCGTGGACGGTGACCAGGCCCACCCGGTGGGCGAGGACCACCGCCTGCACGCGGTCGCGCAGGCCGAGCTTGGTGAGGATGCGGGACACGTACGTCTTGACCGTCTCGCGGCTGAGGACCAGCCGGCCGGCGATCTCGGCGTTCGACAGCCCCTCGGCGATGAGTTTCAGCACCTCGGTCTCGCGGGGCGCCAGGACCGACAGCGCCTCCGGGACGGCGGACCCGCGGGCGTTCGGGCGGATCCGGTCGGCGAACCTGCCGACGAGGCGCCGGGTGACGGCCGGCGCCAGCAGGGACTCGCCCGCGGCGATCGTGCGGATCCCCTGCACGAGCTCGCGGGGCGGTGAGTCCTTGAGCAGGAACCCGCTCGCGCCGGCCCGCAGCGCCTCGTACACGTACTCGTCGAGGTTGAAGGTGGTGACCACCAGGATCCTGACCGGGTCGGCGACGCCGGGGCCGGCCAGCAGCCGGGTCGCCTCGATCCCGTCCAGGAGGGGCATCCGGATGTCCATCACCACCACGTCCGGGCGCAGCGCTCTCGCGGCCTCGACCGCCGCGCGGCCGTCGGCGGCCTCTCCTACGACCTCGAGGCCGGGGTGCGCGGTGAAAATGGTGACGTAGCCGGTGCGCACGAGTTCCTGGTCCTCGCAGACCAGGACGCGGATCGGCGCCCCGACGCCGGTGCCGTCGCCGGTGCCGTCGCCGGTCATGCGTGCCTCCCGGTGGGCGCAGGGGCGGGGATGCGGGCGCGGACGCCGAAGCCGCCGTCCGGCAGGGCGCCGGCGTGCAGTTCGCCGCCGAACACGCTCACCCGCTCGCGCAGTCCGTCCAGTCCGTGGCCGCCTCCGCCGCCGAGCGGCCTGGGCGCGGGGACGGTCGGCACCGCGGGCGTTCCTTCGGTGGTGACCTCGACCTCGATCGTGTCGTCGCCGTGGTGGACCCGGACGAGCGTCCCGTGGCCCGGCGCGTGTCGGAGCGCGTTGGTCAGCGCCTCCTGCACCACGCGGTACACGGCCAGCTCCAGGGCCGAGGGCAGCGGCCGTCGCTCTCCCCGCTCCGTCAGCTCCACCGGCTGACCCGCCGCCCGGACCTGCTCGACCAGGCCGCCCAGACCGCCCAGACCGCCCAGGCGGCCCGACGCCGACCCGCGCTCCGGCTTGTACGACGCCTCGTGCGACGCCTCGTACGAGGGCTCGTGCGAGGACTCGTGCGGCGCCTCGTACGAGGGCTCACCGGGTGCCGGATCGCCGGGGCTGCCGCCGGAGGCCTTCAGTACGCCCAGCAGATGCTGGAGATCGGTCAGGGCGTGCCGGCCGGAGTCGCTGATCGCGCCGAGCCCGACGGCCACCCGGTCCGGCGCGTCGGCGAGCAGGAACTGCGCCGCGTCCGCCTGCACCACCATCGCGGTGACGTGGTGGGTCACCACGTCGTGCAACTCCCGGGCGATCCGGGCCCGTTCCCGTGCCGTCGCCATCTCCGCACCGATGCGCCGCCGCTCCTCCTCCCCGGCCCGCCGGGCCCGCACCGATCTGCCCACGGCCCAGCACGCCACCAGCACGAGGTGGATGAGGACGAAGTCGGACACCCCCTGCGGTGAGCCCCTGCCGTGCAGTCCGATCGCGAACAGCGCGAACAGCCCGGTCGCGACGGCCGCCTGCACACCGAGGCGCACGCCGCCCGCGCGCTCACCGTGGGCGCCCGCGCTGTACAGGGCGACATACAGGCCCACACTCGCGAACGTCTGTGGATAGCCCGCCAGTTCATGGATCGCGGACGCTCCCGCCACCAGTGCGAGGCACACCCCGGGCCACCGCCGTCGCAGCACCAACGGGAGCCACAGGGCCGCCGCCACCAGGAGACCAGGCCCGTCGTACGGACGCTGCGTCAGGTCGCCGAACTCCGCGCCGACGGGGGCGGTCACCGGTGCGAACATCACCGGCGCGAGGGCGACGGTGAGAACTCCGTCCCGCAGCAACACGCCCCGCGCGCTCCACCGCGTCACGACGGCTCGCGCGCCGTCCACCAGTGATGACAGTGATGACGCCGTCGCCTCGAACACAGGGGCGAGCCTAGCCCCCGCCCGACCTCCGACGGCTCCGCTTCGACTCCCTTTCCGGCACCGTTTCCGGCACCGTCTGAACCTGGAAAGATCGGTGGGGTTTCGAAACATTCGAAGAATTTGGGAGAGGCTACTTGATCTTGCCCTTACCGATCTTGCTCAGGCGGATTGACGAACTTGAGCCAATACAACTCCTGAACAGCACCAATGCCGCCACGCGCACCACCAGAACGTTTCGAATGTTTCGAAGCCAAAACCGAAAGTATTGACAGTTGTCGTGCCCCGGCCAACACTGGCGCCGACATCGGCCGTATGAGGACGAGGAGGAAGCACGCACATGAAAACCGCACCCGCACAGCGACTCAGGCTGCTCATCAGCGGTGTCTGCACCATGCTGCTGGTCGCCGTGGCCGCGCTCACCCTGCCCGGCACCGCGCACGCCGACACGGTCGTCACCACGAACCAGACCGGCACCAACAACGGCTACTACTACTCGTTCTGGACCGACTCGCAGGGCACGGTCTCCATGAACCTGGGCTCCGGCGGCAACTACGGCACCTCATGGAGCAACACCGGGAACTTCGTCGCCGGCAAGGGCTGGAGCAACGGCGGGCGCCGGAGTGTCACCTACTCGGGCACCTTCAACCCGTCCGGCAACGCCTACCTGGCCCTCTACGGGTGGACGTCGAATCCGCTCGTCGAGTACTACATCGTCGACAACTGGGGCACCTACCGGCCCACGGGAACGTACAAGGGGACCGTCACCAGCGACGGCGGCACCTACGACATCTACAAGACGACGCGGTACAACGCGCCCTCCGTCGAGGGCACCAAGACCTTCGACCAGTACTGGAGCGTCCGGCAGTCGAAGAGGACGGGCGGCACCATCACCACCGGAAACCACTTCGACGCCTGGGCCCGCGCCGGAATGCCCCTGGGCAGCTTCAGCTACTACATGATCCTCGCCACCGAGGGATACCAGAGCAGCGGCAACTCCAGCATCACGGTGGACGGCACCGGTTCGGGCGGCGGCGGTGGCGGCACCGGCGGCTGCACCGCGACCCTGTCCGCGGGCCAGCAGTGGAGCGACCGGTACAACCTCAACGTCGCGGTCACCGGCTCCAGCAACTGGACCGTGACGATGAACATCCCCTCCCCGGCGAAAGTCCTCTCCACCTGGAACATCGGCGCCACCTACCCCAGCGCCCAGGTGCTGACCGCCAAACCCAACGGCAGCGGCAACAACTTCGGCGTCACCGTCCAGCCCAACGGCAACTGGACCTGGCCGACGGTCTCCTGCGCCGCGAGCTGACCCCACACACCCCGCCCCAGGCTGGAGGACCACCCCGTATGAGCACCAGACCACATCTGTCCTTACGCGCCCTGGTCACAAGGCTGGTGGTCGTCGCGACGGCCGCCGCGTGCACCCTCACCGTCCAGGCCGCCGCCCCGGCACAGGCCGCCACGTGCAACGGGTACGTCGGGCTCACCTTCGACGACGGCCCGGGCGGCACCACGACGGCCCTGCTCAACGCCCTCACGCAGAACGGGCTGCGGGCCACGATGTTCAACCAGGGCCAGTACGCCGCCGCCAACCCTTCCCTGGTCCGGGCCCAGGTCAACGCCGGTATGTGGGTCGGCAACCACAGCTACACGCACCCGCATCTGACCCAGCTCGGCCAGGCGCAGATCGACTCGGAGATCTCCCGGACCCAGGCGGCCGTCGCCGGCGCGGGCGGCGGCACTCCGGTGCTGTTCCGCCCGCCGTACGGCGAGACCAACGCGACGGTGAAGGCGGTCGAGGCCAAGTACGGTCTCACCGAGATCATCTGGGACGTCGACTCGCAGGACTGGAACAGTGCGAGTACCGACGCGATCGTGCAGGCCGCCGGCCGGCTCACCAACGGCCAGGTCATCCTCATGCACGACTGGCCCGCCAACACCCTCGCGGCGATCCCGCGCATCGCGCAGGGCCTGGCCGCACGCGGCCTGTGCGCCGGCAAGATCTCCGCGCAGACCGGCCGGGCCGTGGCCCCCGACGACAGCGGCGGCGGTGGCGGCGGCACCGGCGGCTGCACCGCGACCCTGTCCGCGGGCCAGCAGTGGAGCGACCGGTACAACCTCAACGTCACGGTCACCGGCTCCAGCAACTGGACCGTGACGATGAACGTCCCCTCCCCCGAGAAGATCATCGCCACCTGGAACATCAGCGCCGGCTACCCCAGCGCCCAGGTACTCACCGCCAAGCCCAACGGCAGCGGCAACAACTGGGGTGTCACCGTCCAGACCAACGGCTCCTGGACCTGGCCGACGGTCACGTGCAGCGTGACCTGATCCGGCATCCCCGTAACACCGCACCTGTGGCGCGGCGACCCCCGGCCGCCGCGCCACACCAAGGCCCGGCGGCCGCGGCGGGGCATTATCTGTTGTCGCAAAGTGAGAAATGGACGGGACACGCGATGAGTATTTCTCGGCCGACAGACGGAGCGTAATTATCGGTCACGCAACGTCGATCGCGGCATGCTACTGTCTTTACCAGTTGCAGTTGTGGTCTCCAGAAGGTTTTTCCGACGGGGTGATCATCACGGCGACCGGGATCCGCACAGGGTGGATTCCGACACCGTTCCCGAAGGAGATTCAAAATGGCTGCTGGCACCGTGAAGTGGTTCAACGCTGAAAAGGGCTTCGGCTTCATCGAGCAGGACGGCGGCGGCCCCGACGTCTTCGCCCACTACTCGAACATCGCCGCCCAGGGCTTCCGCGAGCTCCAGGAAGGCCAGAAGGTGACGTTCGACATCGCCCAGGGCCAGAAGGGCCCGACGGCCGAGAACATCGTCCCCGCCTGACACCCGAGCAGACGCGGACACAATAGTTTCGCAGCTGGGGCCCGCACCTTGGGGTGCGGGCCCCAGCTCGCTGCTTTTCCGCGGATAAACCCCGCGGCGCATTTTTCGCCGTCGACCTGATTCGACGCCGTCGCCTTTGGCCCGTTCTCGCGATTCTCAGCGCCGCACACCTGCCGCGGGAATTCCTTGATACGCGCCGACGCATCAAGGAAGGTTCGTATGAACCACGCACGCACGCCCACCCGCAGGAACGACCGCTTCGCCGATCACCGCTCCCGGCCCGACCGCTCCGGCGCCCCGCGCCGCGGCAACGACGGCGGCGGACGCCGACGGATCTCGCCCCAGGGCGAGTTCGCGTTGCCGAAGACGATCACCCCCGCGCTGCCCGCCGTCGAGTCGTTCGCCGAGCTGGCCATGCCGGAGCGGCTGCTGGCCGCGCTGGGCCACGAGGGCGTGGCCATACCGTTCCCGATCCAGGCGGCGACCCTGCCGAACTCGCTCGCGGGCCGCGACGTACTCGGCCGCGGCCGTACCGGCTCGGGCAAGACCCTCGCCTTCGGACTCGCGCTGCTGGCCCGTACGGCAGGCCGGCGCGCCGAACCGCGACAGCCGCTCGCGCTCGTCCTCGTACCCACCCGCGAACTCGCCCAGCAGGTCACCGACGCGCTCTCGCCGTACGCCCGCTCCGTGGGACTGCGACTGGCGACCGTGGTCGGCGGGATGTCGATCGGCAGGCAGGCCGGCGCGCTGCGCAACGGCGCGGAGGTCGTCGTGGCCACGCCGGGTCGGCTCAAGGACCTGATCGACCGGGGCGCCTGCCGGCTGGACGCCGTCGACATCACGGTCCTCGACGAGGCCGACCAGATGGCCGACATGGGCTTCATGCCCCAGGTCACCGCGCTGCTCGACCAGGTGCGGGCCGACGGTCAGCGGATGCTCTTCTCGGCCACCCTGGACCGCAACGTGGACCTGCTGGTCCGCCGCTATCTGGTCGACCCGGTGGTCCACTCCGTCGATCCGGTCGCGGGTGCCGTCACGACGATGGAACACCACGTACTCCACGTGCACGGCACGGACAAGCAGCGGGCGACCACCGAGATCGCGGCCCGCGACGGGCGCGTGATCATGTTCCTGGACACCAAGCACGCGGTGGACCAGCTGACCAAGCACCTGCTGCACAGCGGCGTCCGCGCCGCGGCCCTGCACGGTGGCCGGTCCCAGCCGCAGCGCACCCGCACGCTCGCCCAGTTCAAGGACGGCCACGTCACGGTGCTGGTGGCGACCAACGTCGCGGCCCGCGGCATCCACGTCGACAACCTCGACCTGGTCGTCAACGTCGACCCGCCGAGCGACCCCAAGGACTATCTGCACCGCGGCGGCCGTACCGCACGGGCCGGCGAGTCCGGCAGCGTGGTGACCCTGGTCACCCCCGATCAGCGGCGCGGCATGAGCCGGCTGATGATCTCGGCCGGCATCACCCCGCAGATCACCCAGGTCCGCTCGGGTGAGGAGGAGCTGAGCCGCGTCACGGGCGCCCGGATGCCCTCCGGTGTCCCGGTCGTCATCACCGCGCCGGTCGCGGCCGTCCCGCGTCGCCGCGCGTCGTCGTCCTCGTCCCCCTCGTCTCCGTCCGCCTCGTCCCGGTCGTCCTCGTCCCGGGGCCGTCGCGGGCGGCCGGGCCGGAACCGGCCCGCAGTCAACCCGGCGGCCTGAGGTCCGGCCCGCATCGCGTCGTAGAAAGGCCCACCCATTCCGCAGGAGGCACAAGTGACATCGGTCCAGACGCACACGGTGCGGACCCGGCGGCATCATGACGAGTCCGGGCTGCGGGTCCGTGACGACATGACCGTCGAGGTGGCCCTGTCCGTCATGGCCGGTGCCCGGGTCGACCATCTGCTCCTCTGCGACGGGGACGATCAGTGCACGGGCTCGGTCACCCGGGCCCAGCTGGCCGTTCTGCGCGCCGCTGCCACGTACACGGACCGGCTCCGCCTGCGGGACGTGCTCGACGCGCCGGTCCGGCCCCCGTCGAGGCCCTGCTCCTTCTCTCTGTGAGGCATCCATGCGCTGTGTCATCGCCCGGTACCCGTTCGACCTCACCAAGGACGGCGTCATGGACTCGATGAAGGGCATCACGCCCGAGCCCGTCACGGGTGAGTCCGTGACCATCGGCCGCCGCCGGTACCCCGTCAAGCAGGTGGGGGAGATCATCACCCGCCAGGACCGCCGTGACTTCACCGGCGGTGAGGTCGTCCGGGCCATGGTCCGCCTCGGCTTCACCTGCCACGAGAACCCCGCCACGCCCGTACAGGACCTGACGCCGCTCCAGAGCGCTTCGGCGCTGCTCGGCGCCCCCGGGGCGTGGGAGGCCTGACGGGCCGAAGACCCGGAACCACCGAAAGGGCCCTGCCGACACACGTCGGCAGGGCCCTTTCGGCGTTGTGCGGGCGCGCGAACGGTATCTCCGCCCTTGAAGAACTGAAATCTACTCTCGCCAGAGTAGACATTGACATGCGGCTTGGGTAACGTTTCTCGCGTACGCACGACCAAGCGGTGGTCGGTTCAGAGGAAGGACGGAAACGCATACGCCATCAGGATCGCCCGGCCCGAGGAAGATTCCGGGTTCGGGTACCGCAAGGCCATGGATGGGAAGGTGGTCCCCGGTCACGCAGCCTCGATCCACGCGCCCCCACCCGTACGACGGGCCCGGGTAGCGAAAACAGAAGGTCGGCTCAGCAGGACCGCCGACCGATGGTGTTGAATTTCCCTCGGGGCCCTGGTGCCGTACGGCACCAGGGCCCCTCGACGCGTTGCACAAAGAGGTGAGATGACAGCAGATACCCCGCTCGGCGGTCGTCTGGACGACGACGACTATCCCGCGTACACGATGGGCCGGGCAGCAGAGATGCTCGGCGCCACTCCGGGCTTCCTCAGAGCCATCGGCGAGGCCCGGCTGATCACGCCCCTGCGCTCGGAGGGCGGACACCGCCGGTACTCCCGCTACCAGCTCCGGATCGCCGCCCGCGCCCGCGAGCTCGTCGACAAGGGCACCCCCATCGAGGCCGCCTGCCGCATCGTCATCCTCGAGGACCAGCTCGAGGAGGCTCAGCGCATCAACACCGAGTACCGCCGCGCCGCGGACGAATCCTCCGACAGCACCGGCTCCGATTCCGGTTCCGGTTCCGGTTCCGGTTCCGGCTGAGGTCAGAGCGTCGGGTCCGGGCGCTCGCCGCGGCGCAGAGCGCGGGCGCACCAGCCGATGACCGTGGCGTTGACCAGCGCGCCGAACACGACGGCGACGACGAACATCGTGACGCCGTCCGGCAGCACGATGAGCACGAAGCTGGCCGGGGCGGTGGCGAGCAGCGGGATGACACCCGCCATGGACTCGTCCGAGCTGTCGCCGACGGTCACCACGGTCGCCCACACCAGCAGGACCGCGCAGAGAGCCAGGTAGACACGGGCGAAGACGTCACCGAGGGCGTGGCCCAGGCCCCGGCGCAGCCGGTGACGAAGACGGCGTGGAAAGGTTCGGCCGGAACCGGTACCGGTCACGGGGTGGACTCCTCGGTTGCGGTGGTCGTCGCGGTGGTCGGGGGCTTCGGAGGCTTCGGGGCCCTGGGGGAGGGCCGTCAGAGGTGGGTGCCCGGCGGGTTCGGACGGGCGAGGCCGAGGTCGTACGCGAGGATCGTCGCCTGTACGCGGTCGCGCAGACCCAGCTTGCGCAGCAGCGCGTTCACATGGGACTTGACGGTTCCCACGGTGATCCCGAGCTCCTCGGCGACCTCCGCGTTGTTGAGTCCCGTCGCGATCAGCGTGAGGACGTACCGTTCGCGGGCGGTCAGGCTGTCCAGCTCGCGGGAGCCGCCTCCCGTCCGCTGCCCGGAGCCCGCTGCGGACGCGTAGTGGCCGATGAGACGGCTGGTCGCGGACGGGGCGAGCACGCTCTCACCGGCCGCCACCACCCTGATGCCGTGCAGCAGCTCGGCGGGGTGCACGTCCTTGAGCAGGAATCCGGAGGCGCCGGCGCGCAGCGCGTCGAAGACGTACGCGTCGAGGTCGAAGGTGGTCAGCACCAGGACCCGGGGCGCGTTCTCCCGGCCGGTGATGATCCGGGTGGCGGCGATGCCGTCCAGTTCGGGCATCCGGACGTCCATGAGGACCACGTCCGGCGCCAGCTCCTCGGCCAGACGCACCGCGGCGACGCCGTCGGCGGCCTCGCCGACGACCGTCAGGTCCTCCTCGGCGTCGATCACGGCGGCGAACCCCGCCCGTACGATGCCCTGGTCGTCGACGACCAGCACGCTGAGGCTCATCGCTCCCTCTCCTCGTCGCCCTGCTGCGGAACCGGCGCGAGCGGCAGCCGGAGACCGACCGTGTCCGGCCGGCCGGTGATCAGGGTGCCCCCGAGCGCCGCGACCCGGGCCGCCAGCCGCTCCCGTACGGCAGGGCGGGCGGCGCGCGGCACACCGGTGGCCGTGAGGGTCAACGTAGCGCCGTCCGCGTCGAGTTCGAGCACCGCGGGCTCCTCGCCGCCGGCCGCAAGTACCGTCTCGGCGGCATGGTAGGCGGCCAGGTCGACCGCCGTGGGCAGCCGCTCCGGCACGCGGTCGGTCAACCGTATCTCGACATCGCGGCCGGTGGCCCGGCACTGGCGGGCGAGCAGGTCGAGCGCCTGGAGGGTGGGCTGTGGCCGCAGTTCGGGCCCCGTCGCCCCCTGCCGGACCGTGTCGAGCAGGGCGCGCATCGCGGCCAGGGCCTCGCGGGCGCTTTCGGCGGTCGCGTCGAGCCGGCCCGCCTCCGCCTCCGTGACCATGTCGGCGGTACGCGCCAGCACGGTGGTCTCCAGTCCGGCGGCGATCCGGCGGCGCTCGGCCCACGCGTCCCGGACGGCCTCCTCGGTCCAGGCGGCCAGCCGTTCGTCCCGGGCGCCCCGGTCGGCCCGGGCCCGCCGCCCCCACAGGATCCCGACCCAGCACGCCGCGCCGACCGCCAGGGCCGCCCCGGCCGTCGCCCACCCGACCACCGCCCAGAGGGGAAGCGACGTCCCACGGCCCAGCACGGCGACCACCACGGCCGCCGCGTGCACGAGCACGGCCGGCACCGCGAACCACCGGACCGGGGCCACCCGACGACGCTCTTCGGCAGCGGCGGACACCCCGCGACCGGAGCGGGCCTCGACCGCCGCGTCCGCCGCGACCGCCGCGCAGGTGGCGAGGATGCTCAGCGCGGGGGGCAGGGCGACCGGGCCGGTGTAGTCGCCCGCGGCCATCGCCACCGGCCAGAGCGGTGCCAGCCCGAGCAGAACGCCCCGGGCGGTGCGGGGCGCCCGGCGCAGCCACAGCAGCGCGACCGCCTGTGCCGCCGCCAGCAGGGCGAACAGCACACCGGCGGACACCTGCGTGCTGTTCGGGGTGGGCCGCGGGTGCATGACCAGGACGGGGAGCAGCGGCTGGAGGACCAGGCCGGCCGCGGCCGTCAGCTGTGCCGGTCGGTAGTTCCGCGGCAGGGACCGTTCCGCCGGGGCGGCGGTCCGGCCGGGCAGCACCGCGCGCACCTCCCAGCCACCGTCCGCCGTCGGGCCGCTGGTCAGCCTGCCGCCCGCCTCCCGGGCCCGGGACCGCAGGAAGCCCTGGCCGCGGCCGCCGCCCAGGTCCGCCCCGTGCGCCGCCGAACCGGCCGGTGGCGCCGCGCTCGTGACCACGACCTCCGTGCTGCTGTCGCCGTACCGGCACCGCACGGTCGTGTGCGCTCCGGGTGCGTGCCGTGCCACGTTGGTCAGCGCCTCGCGCACGATGCCGTACGCCGCGTCCGCGACCAGGCCGTCCGGCGGGGCGTCGATCTCGCAGTCCACCGGCTGGTCCAGCCGGCGAAACCCCTCCACCAGCGCACGCAACCGTTCCTCCGGAGACGGCAGTTCCTCCCGGGAGGGCGTCGGCGCCCGCACCGCGCCGAGCGACCGGGTGACCTCGCGCCCGGTCTCGGCCGCGAACTCCAGTGCCTCGTCGGCGAGTTCCGGACGGCGGTGGCGCAACCCGAGTGCCGCCCCCGCCGTGACCACGACGGCCGTCAGATGATGGGCGCTGACGTCGTGCAACTCCCTTTCCATACGGCGTCGTTCGGCTTCCGGAAGCCGGTGGCGTTCGGCCTCGGCCCGCTTCAGCGTCCGTTCGGCCGCCCGGCGTGCGCGTCGGGACCGCCGCACCAGCAGGCCGGCGCCGCACGCGGCCACGTACAGCAGTGCGGTCAGGACGAGGTCGAGTCCGTCGCGGTCGCTCAGCCCGTGCAGGCTGATGTTCTGGAGCAACTGCCAGGCGGCGAGCGCCGTCCCGCACAGCACGGTGGTGAAGGTGTCGCGTTCGGTCGCCACGGTGAACAGGGCCGACGCGACCCCGGCGGTCCCGAGCACCGCCATCGCCCCGACGGGCAGCGGCCCCGCACCCAGCGCGCAGGCCGCGGCGACCACGACGAGGGCCGCCACCGGGCGGGTGCGGCGCAGGGCGAGCGCGGCCGTCACCGAACCGCTCACCAGGGCCGCCACGAACAGGGCGGAGGCGGGCGGAACGGCGCCGCGCACCAGCTCCGCGCCCGGCCATACGGCGGCCTGGGCGCAGATCAGCAGGACCGGGAGCAGCCGGTCGTCGGTTCGATTCATCGCCGGTCCAGGCTAGGCCGCAGGTGAGCGGGCCTCCCTCCCGCTGGAGGCGGATTTCGTTCTCTTACCTGGGTTGGAGTCCTCTATCTGCGGTTCGACACCGCAATCGTCCCGCAGCGCGAGGACAGGTCCCTGCCCCCGGCCCTAGCCTCGATCACATCGAGAAAGCGGTCGACCACCGCTTCTCCTCACCGAATTCGCCGAGTTCAGCGAATCAGCGAATCAGCGAATCAGCGAATTCGGTCGATCCAGCCGACCCAGCCGTTCCAGTGACTCCATTGCATCCAGGGGGATTTCCCATGTCCAAGCGTGTTCTCGTCTCGTCGATCGTCGGTGTCGTCGTCCTCGGCGGAGTGGCCGCCGGCGGTCTCGCCATGGCCTACGGCGCCACGGAGCCGGCCGTGGCGAACGGCTCGGCCCGCTATGCCGCTCCGTCCGACGGGGGTACGGGCACCCTCACCTTCACCGCGGACGTCAGTGACGACTCGGGCGTCCGGGGCCTCAAGGTCCTGGCCTGGCCGGTGAGTTCGAAGCTCGACCCGACCGAGGACGACCTGCGGGAGGACGTGGACAGCGCCGTGTGCCGGAGCGTCTCGGCCGAGAAGGCGCGCTGCACCTACACGGTGAAGGTCACCCAGGCGGAGGCGGCCGGGATGCCCCGGGGCACCTGGCACGTCTCGGCGCTGGCGACCGCCAAGGACGGGGGCACGGCGTTCGTGTCCCGTGCCGCCGTCTTCGACGTCACCGGCTGACCAGGTACGCGGACCGGATGCCCGGGCCAACCGGCCCGGGCCAACCCGCCCGGGCCAACCCGCCCGGGCCAACCCGCCCGGGCCAACCCGCCCGGGCCAACCCGCCTGGGTCAACCCGCCTGGGACGGCGTCTGCTTGATGCCGTCGACGATCGCCCGGTTCAGGATGGCACTGGTGTAGGTGACCGTCCCGGGCTTGATCAGGGCGTCCGTCCCGCTGAGCTGCTTCACCTGGACCGAGCGCTGACCGAGGAAGACATGGGTCTTCGCGTCGAAGATCCACTCTTCGCGCTGGCCGCTGGTCTCGTCCAGCCGGGCCACCGCCACCCCGTGCCTGCCGACCGCGTCCACCGCGTCGTTCACGACCACGACACCGGGGATCTTCGCGGCGGTCTTGAACAGCGCCGAGTACAGCTCCGCCGGCGGGTAGCTCTCGGTGAGCAGGTCGCCGATGGTGGTGAAGGCCTGCTGGTCCGGGGTGTTCCCCTGCCCCTTGGTCTCCTTGTAGATCTTGGCGAGCAGCACGTCGGGGTCGGTGCTCAGCTTGGACAGGTAGTCGTACGACGGAGCGCCCATGTGCGCCTTCGGGGTGTTGCCCAGCTCGTCGGGGAGGCTCAGGGTCTCGCCCTCGGGGCTGTCGTTGACGGCGGGGTCGATCAGCCAGCCCTTGGTGCCGTCCGGGGAGTCCCACAGCTGACGGGTGTGCAGCTGGTGACTGGCCAGGGTGGTCTTGTCGTCGACGGTCCTCAGGAAGGTGTCGGCCGACTTGGACTCGATGTAGATGTACTGACCGGGCCGGACCACCGGGTGGTCGTCTTCGGCGGCCGCCAGCGAGATCTGGTCGAGCAGCTGCGGCACGCCCTTGGTGGTGGCGACGCCGACGGTCGTGGTCAGGGCCGGTCCGGTGGCGACACCGCCGTCCCTGACCCCGCCGCCCCCGGACGACGCCACGCCGACGACGACCACTCCGGCCAGCGCGGCGGCCAACGCGGGCAACGTGATCGCCGGACGCGGCAGCCGCAGCCGCCGGGCCTTGACCGGGGCGGCCGCCGCCGTGCGCTCGTCCTGTCGGGCTTCGTGGATCTGGGCCATCAGACGCTCCTTGTGGAACTGGTGACGGTCCGTCGGCAGGTCACGCGCCGTCCGGGCGAAGAGCTGTGCGCTCTCCTCCCCCTCGGCCGGACTCTGCCGGGACGTGTTCGCGTTCATCGGTTTCCTCCCTGCGCGGGCCGGACCACGTTTGCGTGATCGCCTCTTACCTGTCGGCCGGTGCGGCCGCCTTCCCGATTTCCGCGGACTTTCTCAGGCGGCCCGTCGGCATTCCGCTCGGACATCGGGTCGGACATCCGCTCGGACATCGGATCGGGCGTCCGGTCGGACATCCGGTCGAGCGTCCGGTCGGCCGCCGGGCGGCGGGCCGGTTCGTCCTCGGCGAGCGCCCGCAGTTTCTTGCGGGCCCGGGAGAGGCGGGAGGCGACGGTGCCGACCGGGATGCCCAGGGCTTCGGCCGCGGATTCGTAGTCCAGCCCCTCCCCCAGGCAGAGCGCCACGACCTCGCGCTCCGGTCTGCGCAGGGTGGCCAGGGCGGTGAGGGCCGTCGCGAGCCGCCGCCGGTCGTCGATCCGGTCGGCGACCTCGTCGGCGTGGTCGGGCACGGACAGTTCGGCCGCCGCGGCGGCGCCGGCCGCCGCCCGGTACCGCCGGTTGCTGCGGTGCTGGTTGCGGGCGGTGTTGGTGGCGATGCCCAGCAGCCAGGGCCGCAGGGAGCCGCCCTCGGGGTCGACCCGGTCGCGCAGCCGCCACGCCTCCATGAAGGTCGCGGCCATCACGTCCTCGGCCGTCGACCAGTCCGCGGTCAGCCGGAAGGCGTGGTTGTAGACGGCGCGGGCGTAGTCGTCGAACAACTCCGCGAACGCGCTCGACTCCCCGGCCCGTACCCGGGTACGCATATGAGTGCTCACCTCAATGAGCTGTCCGGCACTCGACACCGACTTCCCGTGACCTGCGCCACACTCGCCCCTCGCGCCGCTCCACTCGCCCCTCGCGCCGCTCCACTCGCCCCTCGCGCCGCTCCACTCACCCCACCGGTTCGTGCCGGGTCCCGGCGTAGAGGTTCGCACGGGGCCGCCGTCACCTCCGGCGGTGTTCGGCGGTGGTCTTCAGGTCGTGGAGCCAGGCTTCGAGGCCCGCGCCGAGCGCCGGGGTCGCGGTGGGGACGTCGGCTTCGGCCTGGGCGCCGGACCGGGTCTCCTCGGTGTGGACCCGGACGCCGCCCTTGAGCTCGGTGAAGGTCCACAGGTGGACGCCCTCGTCGACACGCAGTCCCTCGCCGATCGCGGGTCCGCTCCACAGGACGCAGGCCTCGCGCTGAAGCTGCCGGACGGTGGAGGTGATCTCGAGGGTGGTGGCGAGGGCGCCGACGACGGCGAGTGCGTGGGGCGTACGGGGCGCAGGGTGCGAGCACCCCGCCCATCACGGGCGGAGGACGCCTACGGGTGCAGGACGACCTTGCCCGCGACCGTTCCGGACTCGGCCAGGCGGAGGGCGTCGGCGACGTCGGCGAGCGGGAGCCGGGCGGCGATCCGGGGCGTCACGTCACCGCGCTGGAGGGCGGCGAAGAGCTCGGTGAGGTCGGTCCGCAGGCGGGCCCGGAAGCGGTTCCTGGCCAGGGCGCGGCCGGCCCAGACGTTGAAGAAGTAGGCGCGGCGGCGGTTGGGCAGCGCGTTCCACAGCCACAGCCGGCCGAGCAGCTTCAGCACGGGCCACTGCTTGGATCCCTCGTCGTCCCGCGTGGAGGCGGTGCCGTACGAGACGAGCGTGCCGCCGGGGGCGAGGAGGCGCCAGGAGTCGACGATGCCCCGGCCTCCGACGTGGTCGAAGACGGCGTCGACGCCGCCGGGGGCGAGTTCGCGGACCCGCGCGGCCAGGTCGCCGGTGCGGTAGTCGACGGGGGTGACTCCCTGTTGGCGCAGGGCGTCGTGGTGGCGGGTGGACGCCGTGCCGATCACCTGGACTCCGGCGGCGCGGGCCAGCTGGACCAGGACCGAGCCGACGCCGCCGTTGGCGCCGTGCACGACGATGGTCCCGCCCGCGCTGATCCGTGCCCTGCGGTGCAGCATCTGCCAGGCGGTGATGCCGTTGACCACCAGGGTCTCCGCCTCCGCCGCGTCGATCCCGGCGGGCACCGGCACCACGTCGGCGGCGTCGACCAGGACATGGCTGGCCCAGCCGCCGACCTTGAGCAGAGCGGCCACCCGGGTGCCGGCCAGGCCGGGCTCGACGCCCTCGCCGGTCGTCAGCACCGTGCCGACCAGGTCGTAGCCGGGGACGAAGGGGAACGGCGGCTGGTCATAGTAGCGACCGCGGCGCATCTGCTGCTCGGCGAAGGAGACCCCGGTCGCCTCCATCCGGATCAGCACCTGCCCGGCGCCCGGCGTGGGGACGGCTCCGTGCCGGATCCGCAGCCCTTCCGGCTCGACCTTGCCCGGCAGGACGACCTCGACGAGTCCTTCGGCGTTCATGATGACCTCCCATGAGCGTTACTTATGCTTGCGTCCGTTAGAAGTTGTAACGCAGACGGAAGTGGGGTGTCAATAACCTTCGTGATAGCCTCTAACTAAATCTTGAGGATGTAGACATGGGCGCGTGAGAGCGGAGAGGTGGCGGCAGGCCATGGCGGAGACAGGCACGACGACCCCGCGCGAGCGCTATCGCGCCCAGGTGCGAGCGGAGGTCAAGGAGCACGCGTGGGAGCAGATCGCCTCGGCGGGAGCGTCCGCGCTCTCCCTCAACGCGATCGCCAAGCAGATGGGGATGAGCGGGCCCGCGCTGTACCGGTACTTCGCCGGCCGCGACGAGCTGATCACCGAGCTCGTCCGGGACGCGTACCGGAGCCTCGCCGACGCCTTCCGCGCCGCCTCGGCCGCCGGCACCGGCCTGCCCGGACTGGCGCGCACGCTGCGCGACTGGGCCCTGGCCGATCCCCAGCGGTACTTCCTGGTCTACGGCACCCCCGTCCCGGGCTACCACGCGCCCGACGACGTCACCATGATCGCGTCCGAGATCATGACGGCCCTGCTGGACGCCTGTGCCGACCTGCCCGCCGACGGTCCGGCGACCCCGCTCGCCGCACACCTCACAGGCCTCGGCGACCGGTGGGCGAACGGCCACCCCGCCCCACCCGCCGCCCTCCAGCGAGCCCTGACCTGCTGGACCCGCCTGCACGGCGTCCTGTCCCTCGAACTGGCGGGCCACTTCACCGGAATGGGCTTCGACCCCACCCTGCTCTTCACAGCCGAACTCGACGCCCTGACCGGCCCCCCGCCGAACTGAGCGGCGCGGTTCGCCGACCTGCGGAACGAAATACCTGTGGTCTCAAGGGAGTTGGTCATGGCATGACTCAAGGTCCCGCACCTCGCACGTTGTCCGACGAAGCGCTCTCCGAGCTGCTCGGCCGGCAGCGGTTCGGCACGCTCGCCAGCGTCCGGCGTACCGGTCACCCGCACCTGACCACCATGGTCTACAGCTGGGACGCCGACGCCCGGATCGTGCGGTTCTCGACGACGGCCGACCGTGTCAAGGTCCAGCACCTGCGGCGCGACCCGCATGCCGCCCTGCACGTACCGGGCGACGACGTGTGGTCGTTCGCCGTCGCCGAGGGCGAGGCCGAGGTCTCCGGGGTCACGACCGTCCCCGGTGACGCGGTCGGACGGGAACTGCTCGGGATGATCCCGGCGGACGCGCGGCCGCAGGACGAGGAGGCGTTCCTGGAGCAGCTGGTCGCCGAACGCCGGGTGGTCGTCCGGCTGAAGGTGGACCGGCTGTACGGGACGGCGCTCGACATCGACGGCTAGACACCGCCGGTACGGGTGCGAGGGAGGGCCCCCGCACCCGTGCCGGCCGCTCGTTACAGCGTCACCTTGGTACCGCCCAGGGTCACCACCAGCTGGCCGTTCGAGGCGAAGGACCAGGCGAGCGCGCCGCCGTAGGAGGAGGCGCACCGGGAGCCGTTGGTGCCGGTCCAGAACTGGTTGGTGCTGTCGGCGTCACCGATGGTCTTGTCGTTGGAGCCGCTCACGTTGTAACGGCAGGACGTGTTGGTACGGAACACCGAGGTCCCCGCGTCCCACGAGTAGTTACGCGTGGCGTTGTCGATGCTGAGGTTGTTCGACACCGCCATGGAGCCCGGGTTGCTGTTGTACGTGAACCCGTGTTTGCCGTTGTGGTAGGCGATGCTGCGCCGTACGACGTGGTTGACGGCGATGTCGTCGCCGCCGAGTTTGTAGCCGTTGCGGTCGCCGTTGGAGTTCACGGTGCCGTCGGAGAGCGTGCCGTTGTCGTAGGAGAGGGAGTCCTCGATGGTCACCGGGCCGATGGCTCCGGTGTCCGTCTTGGTGTAGAGGTCCCAGCCGTCGTCGATGTTGTTGTGCGAGACGGCGTACCGGAAGACGTTGCCGGTTCCGGTGGTGAGCTTCGCGGCGAAGCCGTCGGCGTCCTCCCCGTCGGAGTCGGCGTTGTCGTGCGACTCGGCGGAGAGGATCAGGTTGTCCGACGGCCACTGCGCGGTGGGCGTGGTGGAGGCGATCCGGCCGAGCTGCAGCCCGGTGTCGTGGTTGTAGCGGGTGATGGTGCGCTCGATGACGTTGTCGCTGCCGCCGACGTAGATCCCGTTGTCACCGGCGTGTTCGACGACGATGCCGTAGACATGCCAGTACGAGCCGAACAGCTGGAGCCCGCGGTTCGACGAACTCTCGCTCTGCGCGGAGAAGTTGAGGACCGGCGTCTCCCCCGGGTAGGCGGACAGGGTGGTGAGCGCGCCCGCCGTGCCGCTGGTGGTCGCCGGGACGGTGACCGTCGACGCCTGGGCGTAGGTCCCGCCGCGCAGGTAGATCGTGCCGCCCGCGGTGACGCGGCTGATCGCCGAGGTGAGGGTGGTCGGGGCCGACTGGGTGCCGGCCGCGCCGTCCGTGCCGCTCGGCGAGACGTAGAGCGCGCCGCCGGCCGGGGGTGTGGTGCTGTCGGCGGTCGTCACCTCCAGGTAGTCGACGTTGGGCAGACCGGCCGCGGCGGTGGGGGTGAGCCGGACGGTGTTGCTGCCCGCGTTGAGGGACACGGTGAGCGTCTTGGTGACCCAGGTGGACCAGGCGCCGGTGGCCTCGAAGGACGGCGTCTGCACGGTGGTGCCGTTGACGGCCAGGGAGGCCGGGCGGGCCGTGGTGGTGCCGTTGGCGAAGCGGACGTTCAGCGTCGCCGTGCCTGCCGTGGCCGCGTTCACGGTGAACTGGGCGTAGCCGCTGGTCGCGTTGGTGCCGTTGCAGAATCCGCTGCCGGAGTAGCCGGTCCAGTCGGAGTCGATGGTGCCGGTGCAGACCGCCGGGGAGGTCTCGGCCTCGTAGCGGGTCGTGGTGGCCGCCTGGGCCGTGGTGCCGGACAGCGCGACGAGCGCTCCCGCCACCAGGCTGACGCAGGCCATGACGGATCTCAGCTGCATGATTCATCTCCAGGAACGGAACGAGTGCGGGTCGGCCGGACCAGAAAGCGCTTTCTCCCGGAAGTTAGGGGCGTGGCGTGAGCGCGTCAAGAGACGCGTACCTGTTCACCGTTCACATTCATGGACGTAGACCTTGTGTGTGCCCGGGTGCACTCCATCCCCTCAAAGGATCCGTGCAGGAGCGTCACACAGACTGCACACAGTCTTTCGAACGACTCGTTAGCGTTGCCGGCCATCGGACCACCGCGTAGGAAGACCGCAGATGGACTACTGCTCCACGTGTCGCCGGCATCTCAACGGCGCCCTGGTGTGCCCTGGATGCGGCGCCTACGCTCCGGACATCGCGCCGGTCACGGTCGACCGCGGCCTCGCTCCCGCCCAGGTCACGAGGCCGACGCGGATACCGCCTTGGATGCCGACGCCTGCGACAAGCGCGTTTCCGACGACGGTGTACGCGGACCCGGAGCGGTCGGCCGCACCGCCGGCCGCCCCGTCGCCCGACTCCGCGAGCGTGGCGTCCGCGCCGTCCGTTCCGTACGCGCCGCAGGGGCGGGCGGCCCGGCGACGGCAGCTGGCCCGCTGGAAGAAGAGCCAGCGCCGAGCCGTGGTCGCTACGGCCGTCGCCCTCGTCGGCGGCGGGCTGACCTTCGCCGCGCTGGACCGGCAGACCGGCGACCAGGCCCAGGCCGCCACGGGGCCGGAGACCCCGACCACGGCGGGCGGCGAGGAACCGACTCTTGAGCACACCCGCCCGACGGTGACCCGCTCCGGCGCGCACCGCACCTCGCCGTCGCCCAGCGCCCCGTCGGGGTCGTCGGCGAACACCCACCCGGACTCGCTGGCCTCATCCCCCGCCATTCCGCCGTCGGTCCCCCGGCAGCGGAACGGAACCTCCTCCTACGAGGGAACGGCCACCGCACCCGACGGCACGACGGGCACCTCCGGTAGGACGGTCACCTCCGGCGGGACGGGCACGAGCGAGCAGCCGTCATCCGCTCCCACCGCCGACGACGGCACGGAGTCGTCGGCCTCGGGCTCGAACTCCGCCTCGGATTCGTCGAATTCGTCGAATTCGTCATCCTCGTCGTCCTCTTCGTCTTCGTCGTCCTCGTCGTCCTCCTCGACGAGCACCGCGCCCGCGGGGACCTCGCCCTCGGACATCTGCCTGCTGGGCCTGATCTGCCTCAGCTGAGGGGCCGGGCGTGCTCGACCCCAGCTCACTGACGTGCGCCGGGGAGGCGAAGGGGACCGGGAAGACCGGGGGAACTTATCGGGGCGGCCGTTAGTTTCTACGGTGCTGTAGATCTTGTGCAGTCACTTACCACGCCCCGACCTTCTGGAGTTCTCATGGCCCTGTGGGACCGCATCAAGGAGTCCGCGTCGACGATGCAGACCCAGCTCGAGTCGAAGAAGAACGACCTCAAGAGCGGCGCATTCCGCGACGCGAGCATGGCGATGTGTGCCCTGGTCGCGGCGGCGGACGGCACCATCGACCCCGCCGAGCGGCGCCGGGTGGCGCAGCTGATCGCGAGCAACGAGGTGCTGCGGAACTTCGACGCCACGGATCTCCAGCGGCGCTTCGACGACAACCTGAACAAGCTGACGACCGACTTCGACTTCGGCAAGGTCAGCGTTCTCCAGGAGATCGCCAAGGCGAAGAAGAAGCCGGCCGAGGCACGGGCCGTCATCCAGATCGGCATCGTCATCGGCGGCGCCGACGGCGACTTCGACAAGACCGAGCAGGCCGTCGTGCGGGAGGCGTGCTTCACCCTCGACCTGCCGCCGCACGAGTTCGACCTCTGAGCGTGTGACCACTCGGGTGGTGGCGCGGAGGACCCGAGGGCTCCCGCCGTGCCACCACCCGCTTCAAGGACGAGCCCGGAAGTCCGTCAGGCCCGTCGCCGTGCCGTTCTCGTCCCAGCGGACCTCCAGGACGCGGGTCACGGCGTCCCGGTCGATCGGCCCGAACACATGCGGGAACAGGGTGCCTTCGGCGACCCCGGGCGGCGGAGCGGGCGCGGCCGCCTCCCACACGCAGGTCGCGGTGAGCCGCTCCTCGTCGAGCACGAGAGCCAGCAGCGGCCGGGGGCCGGCCCGGTAGAACGCGTTGACGACGGCGAGCGTGGTGTCCTCGTCGGGCGAGCAGTGCACGTACCCGTCCTGCGCGAGCGAGGCGGGCGCGTAGGGGCGCCCGGGGGTGGTGTTCCAGTCGTCGAGCGGTACGACGTGATACATCATGATCCCGTTATACAACGGGAGTTCCGGGAGTTCAGGGTGCTCACTGGCCCTCGGGGAGCTCGATGATCTCGCCCTTCTCGTCGAGGGTGTGGGTGCTCCAGTAGGTGTCCCACTCGTCGCCGACCTTCTCGGGGACCTTGCCCTCCGGGTAGCGGGCCCAGCCCCGCGCCGGCTCCTCGTCGTCCGGCACACAGTCGCTGCCGCCGCTGTTCACCGCCAGCACCGGGTACTCGCCGCCGCCGCAGCTCGCCTCCTCGATCTGGAGGGAGCAGCCGGTCAGTGTCGCGACGGCCACGGCGGCCGCCACGGCCACACCGGCCAGAGCGCGGCCCACTCCCACTCGGCTCCTGGTCATACGCACGATCGGCTCCTCTGCACGGCTCGACGGCCGGCCAGCTCGACGGCTGCACCGGTTGTGCGACCAGCCTGCCGAGCGGTGGGAGTGATCCTCTTGAGTACGGGTACTCATATGCCTGGGACGGCGTCCTCGACACGTATGAGTCGTGCCCGCTCGCTCCTCGGCCCCGCATCCGGACCTGTGCTACCGTGATAAAAGTGGCAGTTTCGGTTACCAGAGACTTTTGAGTGCTCTTCGACCTTCCGTCGACGGGCGCTTTTTTTGTTTCTGGGGCTTTCCCGATCCTGCCGCACCCGGGTCCGCAAGGTGCGGAGTCCGGGCATTGCCCCGTAGGGAGATTCAACATGGCATCTGGCACCGTGAAGTGGTTCAACTCGGAAAAGGGCTTCGGCTTCATCGAGCAGGATGGTGGCGGCGCTGACGTGTTCGCCCACTACTCGAACATCGCCTCGTCCGGCTTCCGTGAGCTTCAGGAAGGCCAGAAGGTTACCTTCGACGTCACTCAGGGCCAGAAGGGCCCGCAGGCGGAGAACATCCAGCCCGCCTGAACCGCCTGACGCCGCCTGACGCTGACGCTGACGCGATCGGCTGCGCATCACGCGGACTAGTGGCCGGGGCCCGCACTCATGAGTGCGGGCCCCGGCCCATGGCATTTTGCCCTTTCGAGGAAGGTATCGGATGAACCGCAACAGCTCCGTCCGCTCCCGTACGGACCGGCGCCAAGGCGCCCCCTCCCGTTCGGCCAAGCCCGGGCGGAGTGGACGCGGGAGTCGTCCCGCCGCGTCCGGCGGTGAATTCGCGCTGCCCGTCACCCTCACCCCGGGGCTGCCGGCGGTCGAGTCGTTCGCCGAACTCGACATGCCCGAGCAGCTGCTGACCGCCCTCGGCGCCGAGGGCGTGACCACCCCGTTCCCGATCCAGGCCGCGACGCTGCCGAACTCGCTGGCCGGCCGGGACGTCCTGGGCCGTGGCCGCACGGGTTCCGGCAAGACCCTCGCCTTCGGCCTCGCGCTGCTGGCCCGTACGGCCGGGCAGCGGGCCGAGCCCAGGCAGCCGCTGGCCCTGGTCCTCGTCCCCACCCGGGAACTGGCCCAGCAGGTCACCGATGCCCTCACCCCCTACGCCCGCGCGCTGCGGCTGCGGATCGCCACGGTGGTCGGCGGTCTGTCGATCGGCCGCCAGGCGAGCGCCCTGCGTGGCGGAGCCGAGGTCGTCGTGGCCACGCCCGGCCGCCTCAAGGACCTCATCGACCGGGCCGACTGCCGGCTGGACCGGGTCGCCATCACCGTCCTCGACGAGGCCGACCAGATGGCCGACATGGGCTTCATGCCGCAGGTGACGCAGCTGCTGGACCAAGTGCTTCCCGACGGCCAGCGCATGCTGTTCTCGGCGACCCTGGACCGTAACGTCGACCGGCTGGTGCGGAACTACCTGCACGACCCCGTCGTCCACTCGGTCGACCCGTCGGCGGGCGCCGTCACCACGATGGAGCACCACGTGCTGCACGTGGAGGACGAGGACAAGCACGCCACGACGACGGAGATCGCCGCCCGCGACGGACGCGTGATCATGTTCCTGGACACCAAGCACGCGGCGGACCGGCTGGCGAAGAAGCTGCTGGCGGTCGGGGTGCGCGCCGCGTCCCTGCACGGCGGCAAGTCCCAGAACCAGCGGACCCGGACGCTGGCCCAGTTCAAGGACGGCCACGTCACGGTGCTGGTGGCGACCAACGTCGCGGCCCGCGGCATCCACGTCGACAACCTCGACCTGGTCGTCAACGTCGACCCGCCCGCCGACCACAAGGACTACCTGCACCGCGGCGGCCGCACCGCACGCGCCGGCGAGTCCGGCACCGTCGTCACGCTGGTCCTGCCCCATCAGCGCCGGGAAATGACGCGGCTGATGGCCGACGCCGGCATCACCCCGCAGACCACCCGGGTCCGGTCCGGCGAGACCGAGCTGAGCCGTATCACCGGTGCTCAGGCGCCCTCCGGCGTGCCTGTGGTCCTCACTCCGCCGCCCGCCGAGGAGCGTCCCGCGCGCTCGGCGTCCGGCGCGCGCTCGCGCCGTGGCCGTCCCGCGGCCCAGGGCGGCGGCCGTCCCACCTCCCAGGGCGGACGACCCACCTCCTCCCAGGGCCGTCGCCGCGCCCCCGCCAAGGGCAACGGCAACACCGCGAACGGCCGCTGAGGGCGGGCCGGGGGCCGACGGGGGCTCACGCGCCGGCGTCCTCCGCCAGCGTGTGCGCGACCAGCGCGTTGGCGTGGCCGTGCCCCAGCCCGTGCTCGGTCTTCAGCCAGGAGACGAGCTCCATGTGCCGGGTGAGCGGTGAGGCCCGGATCAGGGTCTTCCACTCGGCGATCGGACGTCCGTACTTCTTCTCGATCGACGGGAAGTAACTCGCGGGGCCCTTCACAGGTTCGGTCATGTCGTTATGACCGGCGCCGGCGGGAGAAGTGATCGGTGCCGGGAAAGTGATCCGCGTCACCGGCCTGTCTCGGGCCGGCGTGGGGACCGGCCCGCGGCTCACCCCGGGTTCGCGGCGTACGTGGCGTACACGGCGTACGGCAGCAGGATCGCCGGGAGGGTCAGCAGCCGGGGTCCGAGCGAGCGGCCCGTCCGCAAGGGGCGCAGGACGTCGAAGAGGACGAGCAGCAGCGCGACGAACACGGCGAACCAGACGAGCATGATCAGCACGAAGCCGCTGCCCTCGATCTGGTCGTACGTGCAGTGGTCCAGGTCGGGGCGGTCGAGGTCCTCGTAGGTGCAGTGCCCGTAGCTGAGGTACCAGCGCGCGCACACCACGACGACGGCCGTCGGGAGCCCGATCAGCAGGTGCACCAGGAGCGGCGGCAGACAGCCGCGCAGTACGGAGAGTGCGGTACGCATCCGGTCACCACACCAGGGCGGGGCCGGGCGGGCTGTGGCGGAAGCCACTCCTCCGGTCACAGGCCTGTCACAGCGGCCATCGCGCCGGGAACCGGACCCTGACCTCTCACCCCCGGCCGGTCAGCGGCGGGCGGTCAGAGGGGGCTGTCGGAGGGGCGCCGCCGAAGCCGATCTCATTGCCGTCCGGGTCGTGGTAGGTGACCTTGCGCACGCCGTTGGAGTAGGTCTCGCGCCGGGTCGCGGTCAGACCGCGATCGGTGATGGCGGCGACCCGGGTGTCGAGGTCGTCGACGAAGAGGGTGTGCAGGGCGTGGCCCGCGCGGCCCGGGCGGTGCTCGATGTACAGGTAGCGGTGTTCGGCGAGCTCCCACACGGCCTCCGTGTCGTTCGGGAGGAACGCCGGCGGATCGCCGAGCAGCCGCTCGTACCAGGCGAGGGCCGCTGCGTAGTCGTTGACGGGGATGCCTGCGAAGAGGTCGACGGCCATGCCCTCATCGTAGGTCCGGCGGCGCGCGGCGACCCGGTGCCGCGCAGCCGCCTCAGTCGTCCAGGACGCCCCGCAACTCGCCCCTGCGCCGGATCCCCAACTTCCGGTAGGTGCTGGTCAGGTGGGTTTCCACGGTGCGGCGCGCCACGTGCAGGAGTTCCGCTATCTCGGTGTTGGTGCGGCCTTCCGCCGCGAGCTCCGCGATGCGGCGTTCGCTGCCGGTGAGGGCCCCGGAGCCGGTGTGGGCGGGCGTGGTGCGGCGGCCGCCCGCGGTGCGGAGTGCCTGTTCGGCATGGGTCAGAAGGCGGACGCTGCCCAGCCGTTCGGCGCGTTCGGCGCCCTCCCGCAGAAGGTCGCGGCCCCGCCCGCGTTCACCGGCGGCGGTCAGCTGCCATCCGTGGGCGAGGAGGGAGGCCACGAGTTCCGCCTCGGCCGGGGAGTCCCGGAGCACGGCCACCGCCTCCGCGCCCAGTTCCAGGCCCCGGCGGCCCCGGGTCGCCCGGCCCAGGACACGCAACGCCCGGCCCGTCGTTCGCGGGGTGTTCCACACCCGGGCCAGTCGCAGTTCCTCCGCCGCCAGGGCCAGCGCCTCCTCGGGGTTGCCCAGCTCCAGCCGGCACTCCGCGGCCGCCGTCCGCCACGGCGTGACGACCGGGCTGAGGACGGCACGGGCGGACTGCCGGCGGCCGCACTCCAGGAAGTCGTGCAGAGCGCCCGCGACATCCCCCTCGGTGAACCGCAGCACGCCCCGGGCGTACAGGAAACGGTTCAGCTCCCAGGAGTCGGCGGTGTCGCGGAGGTCGAAGGTGTCGGCCAGCCGGCGGGCCTGCGGCGTACGGCCCGTCTCGACCAGCGCGAGCAGGGTGTGCGCGTCGGCGTTGACCGGGCCGCCGCCGGCGCGCCGGGCACGGGACGCCTCGGGGAGCGCGGCTAGCAGGGCGCCGTACGCGCCCCGCGCCGCCGCGATGTCCCACCTGGTGTCCAGCAGGGCCTGCTCCATCGGGTGCAGGAGGGACGGGTGCTGGCCGGCCAGGCCGCGTTCCACCAGGCGTTCCGCCTCGTCGAGTTCGTCGGCCCACTGAGCCACCGCGGCGGCCGTGCCCAGCAGGAACGGCTCGGCGAGCGGATCGGCGGGTTCCGTCAGGAGGGTGCGCAGCCGTCGCATCGCCTCCTGCGCCGGGAGGTCGCCCGCGGTCGCCGCGTACCGCACGAGCAGGGCCTGGCCGGAGGCGCCGACGAGTTCCGGGGAGCGTTCGGCGGTGTCGGTGAGCCAGCGGTAGGCCTCCCGGCGGACCGTCTGGTCCTGGTCCGAGAGCAGCGCGGACGCGGTCTGAAGGGCACGCGCCAGGTCGGGGTGGCCGGCCAGCCGGCCCTCCAGCCGGCGCAGCACCTCCACCGCCGTACGGACCTCCCCGCGGCCCACGAGCGCGGTGCCCAGCGCGATGGCCGTACGGACCTGGTCACGCGGTTCGGCGGGCAGGTCGAGCGCCTCGGCCAGCCGTGGGATGCCCGCCGGGGTGTCCGCGGAGGCGTACTCCAGGGAGCCGAGTTCGGTGAGCAGCCGCTGGCGCAGGTCGTCGGGCAGCGGTTCCTGGAGGGCTCGGCGCAGGTAACGGACGGCGTCGCCGGGGCGGTCATGGCGCGCGGCCACGGTGGCGGCGTCGCGCAGCACGCGCAGCGCCCAGGGCAGACCGGTGGGCGCGCTGCCCAGCAACTGCCGGGCCACGGCGTCGAGATGGTCGCCCCGGCGCAGCATCGCCTGGGCCACCGCCCGGTGCGCGTCCTGACGGCGGGCGGTGGACCAGCCGCCGAGGACGGCGTCCCGCAGGAGCGGGTGCGCGTAGCGGGGGCGGCCGGCCCGGTCCGGGCGCAGCACGCCGAGCCGCGTCATCGCGGTGAACCACCCGGAGACCCGGGCCGGGTCGGCGCCGGAGGCGTCGGCGACGAGGACGGCGAGGGTGTCGGTGGCGGCTTCGGATGCGGCTTCGGATGCGGCTTCGGTCGTGGCGGCGGTTTCGGTCGCGGTTCCGGTGGCGGTCGCGGTTTCGGTGGCGGGCAGGGCTTCGTGGGTGGAGCCGGGGGCGGGAGCGGAAGCGGGGTCGACGTTCCGGCCGACGGCACCCTCCGCCCGCCCGGCCTGTTCCGTTCGCCCGGCCTGTTCCGTTCGCCCGGCCTGTTCCTTCCGCCCGGCCTGTTCCTTCCGCCCGGCCTGTTCCTTGCGCTCGGCCTCTTCCTTCCGCTTCGTTCGTTCCGTTCGTTCCGCCTGTTCCAGTGCCGCGAGGGTCCGGGCGACCTCCGCCGTCGCCGGGCCCGCACTGTCCAGCCACCAGGAGACGGCCGCCGGGTAGGAACCCGGGTACAGCGCGGCGCACGTCCTCGGGACGGCCGTCGGAGGCGGGGCCCCGTCGAGGTCGTCGAGGAGGGCGCGCAGGAGCAGCGGACTGCCCGCGCCGGCCCGGACGCAGTCCGCCGTCCACCGGTCGGAGGCAGCCGGGAAGGCCGCCCGGACCAGATCGGCCGAGGCGTTGTCGGTGAGCGGGGCGAGGGTGTGGGTGCGGACCACGGACGGGGACAGGGCGTGGGTGAGACCGGCGGGCCGCGGGTCGATGTCGTACTGACTGCGCTCGGTGGCCACCAGGAGTACCGGTAATCGGTCGATACGGCGGGCCGCCTCCACGAACCAGCGGCGCGAGGCCTCGTCGGCGAGGTGGACGTCGTCCACGGCCACCATGAGCGGCGTCTCGTCCGCGTAGGAACGCAGCAGCCGCCACAGCCGCGCCGCGCTGCCCCGGTCGTCGTCGCCCGGCCCGACGTCCGCGAACTCGGGTACCGAGCCGAGGAGATGGAGCACCGAGGAGAACGGCAGCGCGATGTCGTCGGGCGAGCAGCGGGCGCGCAGCACCCGCAGGCCCAGGTGGGTGGCGTGCGCGGCGGCGGCTTCCAGGACGGCGGACCGGCCGGTGCCCGTGGCCCCGCGCAGCAGGACGAGACGGCCCCCGCCGGCCCGTGCCCGCTCCGCCTCCGCCGTGAGCAGCGCGTGCGCGTCCTCGCGTTCCCGCAACGGTCCGGTCATCCCTGCCTCCTGCTGTCGGGCACGTCGGACTTGTCCATGTACACGTAGAGGTCGTGCGGTTCGGTACGGGTCCGCGCGGCCGTTGTGGCGAGGCTCACGATGACGTGGAGCGCTACGGCCGAAATCGCTCTGACCTGCGATGATGCAGGCGAACCGTGGTACTGGAGGGCTTGCTCTCGTGGTCCGCCTCGTGGTGCTCCACGATTGCGCGTGCCCCGGAGGTCCCAGAAGTCTGGACCGGACCCACCCGTCGCCGGTCCCCTCCGGACGGCGGGCCCGTGAACTTGGGGGAAACGGTTGCTCAGCTCACCACGGACACCAGAGACCGGCGTCGCGGGTATCGCCGCGTCGGGCACCGCCGTTCCAGGCGCCGCCATCGGCACCCGGCGGCGGATTCCCGTGGCCGTCCAGGCACCGGACCCGATCTCCCGCGAGGGCGCCGTCAGCCAGTTGCGCGGGCGCCCCGAGGTCGAGGTCCGCGAGGAGATCTCGGCCGCCGCCGGCACGGTGGCGCTGCTGATCGAGGACACCCTCGACGAGGGTGCGCTGGGCCGGCTGCGGCGGATCGTGCGCAGCGAGGGGGCGCGGGCGGTGCTGGTCGTCGGCACGATCCGCGAGACGGAACTCCTGGACGTCATCGAGTGCGGGGTCGGGGCCATCGTCTGGCGCCGCGAGGCCACCGCGCACCGGCTGGTGCAGGCGGTGGTGGCCGCCCACCGCGGTGACGGCGACCTGCCCGCCGACCTGCTCGGCCGGCTCATCAGCCAGGTGGGCACGCTGCACCGCGGTGCGGCGGGCCGGCCCGGCGCCCCCTCCCTGGGACTCGCGCCACGGGAGGTGGACGTCCTGCGGCTGGTCGCCGAGGGCCTGGACACCGGAGAGATCGCCAGCAAGCTGTCCTACTCCGAACGAACCGTCAAGAACGTCATGCACGGACTCACGACGCGGTTGCATCTGCGCAACCGGGCGCACGCGGTGGCATATGCCCTGCGGGAAGGCTACATCTGACCGAACGGGCAATCGAAGGCGGACACGCGGGCACGATGCCCTGCCCGGCCGCCGACCCTGTCGTGCCTGCGGATCCGGGGCCGTCCGGGGCACGATCGTCGGACAGTGGGTGCGGCAGGCAAGTTGAGGAGCACGACGGTGATCCACGAGGTGGACGAGGTCCTCAAAGAGCTGCTCGGAGGCGGCGCGCTCGCGGGCTCCGGCATCGACGTCTCCTTCGAGGCTCCGACCCGGGACTGGGCGGCCCGGCGCAACGCCCCTGTGATCAACACCTACTTGTACGACATCCGTGAGGACGTGACCCGTCGGCAGCGCGGCCAGATGGCGGTGCGGGACGAGCGGGACATCGTCGTGAAGCGCCGTCAACCGCCGCGCTGGTTCCGGCTGTCGTACCTGGTGACCGCCTGGACGCGGACCCCGCAGGACGAACACCGCCTGCTGTCGGCCGTGTTGGCGACCCTGCTGCCGCGCGAGATACTGGCGGCCGACGAGCTTCCGGGCTCCCTGCGCGCGTTGGGGCTGGCGATGCCGGTCACGGTGGCCGGCATCCAGACCGAGTCGCGTTCCCTCGCCGAGATCTGGTCCGCCCTGGGCGGTGAGCTCAAGCCGTCGCTCGACCTGGTGGTCACGGCGCCCTTCCCGGCGTACCCCGAGTACGACGCCGGGCCGCCGGTCACGGAGGGCGCGGCGGTCCGCCTGCGCGGGATGGACGGCGACCCCCCGGAGTCCGGCGAACGCGCCCACCGCCCGCACCAGGTGGCCGCGGCCCGCGCCGCCCGCGAGGCCGGCACCCGCCGCCCGGACCAGCGGTGACCGGCGCGAACACCGGGTCGTCCGCAGCCGACGTCGAGGCATCCGCCCTCGCCCCCGACACGTTCGCGGCCGACACCGGACCGGCCGCCGCCGGCACCGACGCAGCCGTGGGTGGCCGTGTGATGCACTGCGCACATCGAGGCTCCGAGGCTTCCGCAGCCGCAGCCGCAGCCGAGGCACCCGCGCCCGACACCGATGTCCCCGACCCGGTCGCGGCCGACGCCGACCCGGCCGTGGGCGACGCCGACCCGGCCGTGGGCGACGCCGACCCGGCCGTGGGCGACATCGAACAGGCCGTGCCCGACACTGCCACGTCCGCAGCCGACGCCGCCCCGGACGGGTTCGACACCGATCCGGCCGTGGGTGGCGCTGTGGGGCGCGGGGGGCGTGGTGGGTCCAGTTCCCGGGACGGGGCCGGTGCGTTGCTTGTTCGGCTCGGTGCTCTGCGGGACCGGGTCGCCGCTCTGGTCGACCGGCGGGCCGCCGTCGATCCGACGGCCGCCGATCCGCTGCGCGGCCTGTACCTCTCCGAGGAGGCGGTGCGGCACCTGCTCGGCGGTGGTCCGGCCGTCGCCCCCGCCGCGCCACCGAACCCCGGGCCGGACCCGGCCTCGGCCCCGGCCGACTCGCTCAGCGCCCTCGCCGCCCGGCTCCGGCTCACCGAACTCGACGCCGCGATCCTCCTCATCGCCCTCGCGCCCGATCTGGACCGTGCCTTCGAGCCGCTCTACGGCTACCTCAACGACGACGTGAGCAGGCGGCGGGCCACCGTGGGCCTCGCCCTCGAACTGTGCGGGGCGCCCGCCCACCGGGCCGCGGCCCGCGCCCGCTTCCACTCCTCGGCGCCGCTGCGCGCGTACGGGCTGCTGGACGTCGAGGACCCCGAACGGCCCTTCCTGTCCCGCTCGTTGCGCGTACCGGACCGGCTGCTCGCCCATCTGCTCGGCGACGACACCCCGGACGCCGCCCTGCAGGGACATCTGCACCCGCTGCCCCCGCCGCTGCCCGCCGACGACGAGGCATTCGACCGGCGGCTGGCGCACCGGATCCGGGGCGGCCCGCTCATCGCCTATCTGCGCGAACACCGCGAGGGCGACGGCCTCGCCGCGATCACCTCCGCCCTGCGCACCGCCGGATTCGACGCCCTGCGCTTCACCGGGCCCGACGACCGCCTGCCCGGCCTGCTGCGCGAGGCACGGCTCGGCGGCCGGGCGGTCGTGCTGTCCGGGCTGCCGGAGCAGCCGGGGCCGCTGATCGGCGCGCTGGCCGACGCACCGGACGTCACCGTCCTCCTCACGGACCCGCGCCCCTACGACCCGCACTGGTCCACCCACGATCCGCTGGTCCTCGACGCACCGCGCCGCCGGGCCGGCGGGACGGCCGCCTGGGCGGCCGCGCTGGACTCCGCCGACACCCCCGCCACCGCCCTCGGCTTCGACCTCGCCGCCACCGTCGCCCCCTACCGCCTCGGCGGCGAGCGGGTCGCCCGGGCCGCGCGGGCCGCCTCCGTCCTGGCGGCCTTCGAGGGCGGGCCGCTCACCGCCGACCATCTGCGGCTGGCCGCGCGCCAGCAGTCGGCGTCCGGGCTGGAGCGGCACGCGCGGCGGATCCGGCCGGACGTCGGCTGGGAGGACCTCGTGCTGCCCGAGCGGCCGTTGACCCAGCTGCGCGAACTCGCCCTGCGCGCCAGGCACCGCGACCGGGTGCTGGGCGACTGGCGGCTCAGCGCGGGCGGCGGGCGCGGCCGAGGGGTCCTCGGACTGTTCGCGGGCGAGTCCGGCACCGGCAAGACGCTCTCCGCCGAGGTCGTCGCCGCCGAACTCGGCCTCGACATGTACGTCGTCCAGCTGTCCTCGGTCGTCGACAAGTACGTCGGCGAGACCGAGAAGAACCTGGAGCGCATCTTCTCCGAGGCCGACCGCACCGACGCCGTGCTGCTCTTCGACGAGGCCGACGCCGTCTTCGGCAAGCGGTCGGAGGTCAAGGACGCGCACGACAAGTACGCCAACATGGAGAGCGCCTACCTGCTGCAGCGGCTGGAGTCCTTCGACGGCATCGCGCTGCTCACCACCAACCTGCGCGCCAACATCGACGAGGCGTTCACCCGGCGCCTGGACCTCGTGGTCGACTTCCCGTTCCCCGACGCCGGGCAACGGCTCGCGCTGTGGTGGCACGGGCTGCGCCATGTGCCGTGCGTCGCCGGCATCGATCCCTCTTCGCCGGCCAAGGACTTCGAGCTGGCCGGCGGTTCGATCCGCAGCGCGGTCGTCACCGCCGCCTACCTCGCCGCCGGACGCGACGAGCCGGTCGACGACGGCGACCTGCTGGAGGGGGCCCGCCGCGAGTACCGCAAGGCGGGCCGTCTGGTGCCGGGCGAAGCCAACTGGTGAGCCCCGCGCGGGCTCACCCACCCGCCGGGTCTACTCCGCGCGCCACTTCTGGTTGGGCGTCCCCGAGCACGTCCACAGCTGGAGCTTGGTGCCGTTGCCGGTGCCGTTGTCCTTGGCGTCGACGCACTTGTCGGCCTGCGGGTTGACCAGGTCACCGGCCTGGCTCAGCACCCACTGCTGGGCGGGGTTGCCGGAGCAGTTGGCCACCTGGATGACCGCGCCATCGTCCTTCGACCCCCAGGCGACGTCCATGCACAGGCCGAGCGCGCGCACGGTGCCGTCGCTCTTGAACACCCACTTCTGGTTGGCCGACCCTGCGCAGTCCCACAGCTGGAGCGGGGTGCCGTCCTTGCCCTTGCCGTTCTGGGCGCCGGTGATGTCGATGCACCGGTCCGAGGCCTGGCCGATGATCACGGCGCCGGGTACCGGGGCCGTCGTCTTCGTGTCGCCCGAACCGCTGGATCCGCTTGCGCTGCCACTGCCCGACCCCGAGGAACCGCCGGACCCGGAACCACCGCTGCCGTCCTGCTCCGCTGCGGGGGCGGAGGACGTCTGCTGCTCGGGCAGCGGTGCGGCGGAGGCGTCCGCCTTGGGCGCGGACGGCGCGGAGACGGAGGGGCTGGGCAGCGCGGTGCTGCCGGCCTCCGCGAGCTTCTCGCTGGCGCTGGTGTTGACCTGCGGTTTGTAGGCCAGCCAGATCATCACGAACGCGATCGCCAGGGCCACCGTCAGGCTGAGCGCCGTCGCCAGCCAGCGCGGCAGGAACCCGCGCTGCACGAAGGTGCCCTCCACCGAGAGCGGCACCGCTCCCGACCGCTGGACGCTCAGCGCGTACGGCCGCTGCTCCTTCGAGCCGAACCAGATGATCTGACGGGGGCGCAGCGTCATGTCGACGAACACCGCCCGCCCCGGCTCGATCTGCACACTGCCCGGCCGGAACTCGTACCCGAGGTGGTCACCCATGTCGGTGCCCGCGACGGACGCCGTCAGGCGGGTGTTGCCGATGTTGTCGATCGCGAGCCGCGGCCGGCCCCGGAACCGTCCCTTCACGGTCGGCGGCACCAGCTCCGCCCGCACCTCCGTGAACGGCGTGATCGTCAGGTTCCCCTCGGGGACCGTCACCGCCTGCGGATGCTCGGTCGGCGTGATGCGCACCGCGAAGGGATTCGGGCCGGCCGCCGCGTCCGAGGTGCGCGGCGGGGCGAAGGTCAGCTCGACCGTGCCCGTCGTGCCGGGATAGAGACGCAGCGTCTGCGGCTCCACCGCCGTCCAGGGCGCCACCGCGCCCACCGGCTCGAAGCGGTACTCGTCGACGACGTCACCGGTGTTGCGCACCCGCAGCCGGACGGTCGTAGTGCCGCCGGGGTCGACGGTCGCCGCGGCCGGTTCCAGAGAAGTCCACAGAGTCACCTGTCGACGCTATGCCGCGGGACGGCGGCCCGTCAGGAAGCCGTGGGGCACGACCGCTGCCCGAAAGGGACGAGCGGTCGTGCCCGTGCACGCGGTTTCGGACCATGCGTCAGACGGTGAAGCGGACGGCTTCCAGTTGGAGCTTCTGCTCCATGGGGCTGCCGCCGTACATCCACTTGCCCGCCGGAGTGCAGCCCATGTTCAGCCACCCCTTGTCCTTGATGTGCGCGCTCTGGCAGACGGAGCCGTCCGTCACCGCGATGGTGAAGCCCTGCATCGGCGAGAGCGCCTCCTTGGTGCTGCCGATGTACATGTCGACGCCGTCGGCCGCATGCGACCACTTGGACCCCGTGGGCCAGCCCTCGACCACGTGCGCGCCGTTGCCCGAGACGCCCTTCGTGCCGGACACGGCGATGTTGAGCGCCTTGATGGGGATGCCCTTGCCGGTCGTGCCCGCGATCGCGCCGTCGCACACCGGGTCCTGCCAGCCCTGGTCCGCCACATAGGCGCGGTAGCAGATGTGCCGCCCGTCGCTGCGCGTCGCCAGCTTCGCCACGGCGACGGCCGCGGTCTCCGGCTTGGGCTTCGCGGGCGCCTTCGACTCGCTCCCGCCGCCCCCGCCCCCGCTCCCGCTGCCGCCGCCACCGGCCGCGGGGGCCGCACTGGTGGCCGGGGCGTCGGGTACGACGGCGGCCGTCGGGGTGGGCACCAGGGGCGGGGCGCTGGGCGTCGCCGACGGGCTGGGCGCCAGGGTGCTGACACCGGCCTCCGCGAGCTTCTCGTTGGCACTCGTGTTGACCTGCGGTTTGTAGGCCAGCCAGATCATCACGAACGCGATCGCCAGGGCCACCGTCAGGCTGAGCGCCGTCGCCAGCCAGCGCGGCAGGAACCCGCGCTGCACGAAGGTGCCCTCCACCTCCAGCGCCTGCGCGCCCGAGCGGCGCACCGCCAGGCTGTAGCGCTGCTCCTCCTTCGAGCCGAACCAGATGATCTGGCGCGGGCGCAGCGTCGTGTTCACGAACACCGCCCGCCCCGGCTCGATCTGCACATTGGCCGGCTGGAGCTCGTACGAGAGCCGGTCACCGTTGTCGCTGCCGCTCAGCGAGGCGGTGACCTTGGTGTTGCCGATGTTGTCGATCGCGAGCCGCGGCCGGCCCCGGAACCGTCCCTTCACGGTCGGCGGCACCAGCTCCGCCCGCACCTCCGTGAACGGCGTGATCGTCAGGTTCCCCTCGGGGACCGTCACCGCCTGCGGATGCTCGGTCGGCGTGATGCGCACCGCGAAGGGATTCGGGCCGGCCGCCGCGTCCGAGGTGCGCGGCGGGGCGAAGGTCAGCTCGACCGTGCCCGTCGTGCCGGGATAGAGACGCAGCGTCTGCGGCTCCACCGCCGTCCAGGGCGCCACCGCGCCCACCGGCTCGAAGCGGTACTCGTCGACGACGTCACCGGTGTTGCGCACCCGCAGCCGGACGGTCGCGCGGCTGCCGGGGTCGACGGTGACGGAGGCGGGTTCGAGGGAAGTCCACAGGCTCACGCGCCGACGCTACGGGGAGGGCGACGGGCGGGGTCAGAGGCGAGGGGGCAGGGTGCGTGCCCTGCCGGGCCGCGACCGGCTGCCCGAGGGGACCTCACGGCCCGGCAGCGCCCCCGGATCCGCCCCCGTGCCCGCGCCGTGCTCCCGCCGGGGCCCCCGTCGCACCGGGGGCGACGGGGGCGGTGCGCAAGGGTCCCGGAGGCCCGTACTGCCCCCGAGGGCAACAGCTGTGCCCCGGACCGTGCACCGGAAGCCGTTTCGACGGACGCGCTTCGCGCGTGACGGTGAAAGACGTCCTGACGCGTACCCCGAGGAGAGCACAGCATGCCGTCCTACCTGTCGCCCGGCGTATACGTCGAGGAGGTGGCCAGCGGCTCCCGCCCGATCGAAGGGGTGGGCACCTCGGTGGCGGCCTTCGTCGGGCTCGCCCCGACCGGCCCCCTCAACGAGCCGACCCTGGTGACCAACTGGACCCAGTACGTGGCCGCGTTCGGTGACTTCACCGACGGCTACTACCTGGCGCACTCCGTCTACGGGTTCTTCAACAACGGTGGCTCGGCGGCGTACGTCGTCCGCGTCGGCGGGACCTCGGCGGGTGCCGCCGGAGACGCCAAGTCGCCCGCCGCGGTCGCCGGTTCCGGCCCCGCGCCGGCCGCCCTGCCGGCCGGTGAGCCGAAGCAGCTCGGCACGTTCACGGTGACGGCGGTGGCGCCGGGCGAGTACGGCGGCCCGCTGAGCGTGGAGGTCGCGGACGCGGAGGGCGAAGGCCCCGCCGAGCGCTTCAAGCTGATCGTCAAGGACGGCGACAAGGCCGTCGAGACGTTCGACGTGTCGGCGAAGAAGGGCAACCGCTCCTACGTCGTCACCCAGGTCAAGGAGCGCTCCAAGCTCATCACCGTGGCCGAGGCCGCGCCCGCCGCGCAGCTGGCCCGCCCGGACAACCAGACGGTCGCGCTGGTCGCACCGCCCGCCGGTTCCCCGGCCGGTGCGGTCGAGGCCGCGCAGCCCGTCGGCCCCGCGCAGTACCTGGGCGACAGCTCCGACCGCACCGGCTTCGGCGGCCTGGAGGCCGTCGACGAGGTGTCCATGGTCGCGGTGCCCGACCTGATGGCCGCCTACCAGCGCGGCGCGATCGACCTGGAGTCGGTCAAGGCCGTCCAGCTGGGCCTGATCGCGCACTGCGAGCTGATGGGCGACCGCGTCGCCATCATCGACCCGCCGCCCGGCCTGAACGCCCGTCAGATCCGGGTGTGGCGCCAGGAGACGGCCGGTTACGACTCCAAGTACGCGGCCCTGTACTACCCGTGGATCAAGTCCTTCGACCCGTCCGCCGGCAAGGCCCGGCTGATCCCGCCGAGCGGCCACGTGGCCGGCGTGTGGGCCCGCAACGACTCCGAGCGCGGCGTCCACAAGGCCCCCGCGAACGAGGTCGTGCGCGGCGCGGTGGACCTGGAGATCCAGATCACCCGCGGCGAGCAGGACCTGCTGAACCCGATCGGCGTGAACTGCATCCGGGCGTTCCCGGGCCGGGGCATCCGCATCTGGGGCGCCCGCACCCTCTCCTCCGACCCGGCCTGGCGCTACCTGAACGTCCGCCGGTACTTCAACTACCTGGAGGAGTCGATCCTGATCGGCACCCAGTGGGTGGTGTTCGAGCCGAACGACCACGCCCTGTGGGCCCGGATCCGGCGCAACGTCTCGGCGTTCCTCGTGAACGAGTGGCGCGGGGGCGCGCTGTTCGGCGGCCGCCCCGAGGAGGCGTTCTACGTCAAGTGTGACGAGGAGTCCAACCCGCCGGAGTCGGTCGACCTCGGCCGCGTGATCTGCGAGATCGGCATCGCGCCGGTCAAGCCCGCCGAGTTCGTGATCTTCCGGCTGGCCCAGTTCTCCAGCGGCAACGGCGAGTTGGAGGAGTAGGGCCGCAGCAGGCCGCTCCGACGTCGTACCGCCCTCCTCACCACACTTAGAAGGAAAGCCAGATGAGTCTCCAGCCGGGTGACGCCCTAACTTCACATAATTTCGGTCTCCAGATCGACGGCGTGATGGTCGAGTACCTCGCCGAGGTCAGCGGCCTCAGCCTCGAACAGGACGTCATCGAGTACCAGCAGGTCTCCGCGCAGGGCAAGCCCGTCACCAAGAAGCTGCCCGGCGTGAAGAAGGCGGGCACCTGCACGGTCGTGCGCGGTATGACCCAGTCCGCGGCGTTCAACCAGTGGATCACCGAGTCGATCAACGGCGTGATGGGCACCGCCCGCAAGAACGCCACGATCATGGTGATGGACTACCAGAACAACCCGGTCAAGCGGTACAACATGCGCAACGCCTGGTGCAGCAAGATCGACACCAGCTCGGTCAAGGCCGGCGAGGCCTCCGCGCTGACCGAGACCGTGACGATCACGTTCGAAGAACTGGTCATCGAGTAATGCGGCGCACGGCTGTCCGGGCGGCGGCGGCGAGCGGGGAGCCGCAGGAGGCGCTCCCGGCCACCGCCGTGCCCGAGTCCGAATCCCTGTCCGGCGCCGCGTCCGCGTTCTCCGCGCCGGGCGCGGCCGCCACCCCGGCCCCGGCGCCGTACCGGCTCCAGACGGAGTTCCCCTTCGAGCTGCCGCGCGGCTACGTCGACGACGCGGGCACGGTCCACCGCGACGGCGTGATGCGGCTGGCGACGGCGCGGGACGAACTGGTCCCGCTCCGCGACATCCGCGTCCAGGAGAACCCGGCGTACCTGTCGGTGGTGCTGCTGGGCCGGGTCATCACCCGGCTCGGCAGCCTCCCGCTGGTCCACGACGGTGTCGTGGAGAACATGTTCGCCTCCGACCTGGCGTTCCTCCAGGACTTCTACCGCCAGGTCAACGCCGAGGGGCACACCCGCGCCTCGGTGCAGTGCCCCCACTGCTCGGAGCCCTTCGAGGTGGAACTCGGCGGGAGCCGCCTGGGGGAATCGTGACGTACGCGACCGACCGGCTGCACGAGGAGATCGCGTACGTCGCCTACCACTTCCACTGGGGCCAGGACGAGATCCTGGACCTGGAACACCACGACCGGCGCCGCTACGCCGACCAGATCGCGTCCCTGGTGACCCGGGGCGGGGCGGAGGGCTGAGGCATGGGGTTCCTGGAACGTTTCCGGGGTGGCCGCGGGAGCGGGCGCGGGGGCGCCCCGGGCACGTCGCCGGCCGCCGGGAGCGGTGCGCCGACGCCGGCGCCGAGCAGCGGCGGCCCCGCTCCGACGGACGACGCCGGTGCGGCGCCACGCGTCGTCGCGGCCGCCTGGCCGACGCTTCCGCCCATCCAGCGGGCGGCGACCGGCGGCGCGTCGGGGGTCGCCGACGCCGGGTTCGGCGGCCGGCTGGCCACCTGGCAGAACCCCTCCTTCACCGGCACCGGCTTCCACGCGGTGCTGGACGCGGCGCCGGGCGGCCTGATGAGCAGCCTGCGGGCGGCTCCGCCGGTCCCCGAACCCGAGCGGGTGGCCGCGCCGCCCCGGCCGACGCCCCTTCAGCGGGCCGTTCCCGCTTCCCCGGCGCTCGCGCCCCGTCCGGCCGCGGCCGGCCCGGGCTCGGTGGCCGGCCCGGGTACTTCGGGTGTCACGGGCGCCAGGGCTACGGCGGGTGCCACGGCTTCCGGTGCGGCGACGCGCCCGTCCGGGTCGGCCGCTCCCGCGTACCCGACGGCTTCCGCGCTGCCCGCGGCTCCGGCTCCCCCGGCGGTGCCTGTGGTGCCGTCGCGGCCTACGGAGCCGTCCGCTCCCGCCGCCTTCCCGGCGCGGGGCATCCGGGTGTCCCCGGCGAGCCCGGTCCCCGCGACGGGCCCGGCCCCGTTGACGAGGTCCATGTCGGCGCCGGTACAGCGGCGCAGCCTGCCCGCCCGACCGGCGTCCCCGTCCGCCTCCCCGGCGCCGGCGGCCCCTGCCTCGGCCTCGGCGGCCGGCAGCGGATCCGCCCAGGCGTCCGGCCGGGGTGCGGGCACCGACGGCGCGGGCCCGGCGACCGGCAAGGAACCCGCTCCAGGCCCCCGACGAGCCGCCGGCCCGAGTTCACCGGCGGCGGGCAACTCCGGTTCCGGGGAGGCCCGTACGGCAGCTCTCCCGCCCGTCGGGCTCCAGCGGGCGGTGCCCCTCCACGAGGGCTCCGCTCCCAGCGGCGCCCCGGTGCGCGTACAGCGAGCGGTACCGGGCGCGGGCGACGCCGGCGCGGCTGTCTCCGGTGCGGGCGACGCCGGCGCGGCTGTCTCCGGCGCGGGCGACGCCGGTGCGGCTGTCTCCGGCGCGGGCGACGCCGGTGCGGCTGTCTCCGGTGCGGGTGACGCCGGTGCGTCGGTGGTGGGCGGTGCCCGGCCCGCCGTGCGGACCGGCTCGGCCCTGCCGTCGTCGGCGAAGTCGCCCGTCGCGTCGACCGGTTCGGCCTCCGCAGGTGCGTCGGGGGCAGCGGCGGCTCCGTCGGCCGGGTCCGCCGGGTCCCCTTCGGCGAGCGCCGGTCACAGCGTGCAGCGTGCCGTTCCCCCGCGTACGGCGCCGTCCTCCTCCCCCGGTGGGACACCCGGGGGCACCGGCACACGCTCCGCGGGCAGCCGGCCCGCCGCACTTCGGCCGGGCGGAACGGAACGTGGTGGCCCGTCGCCTACGTCCACCCCGGGTCCGCCCTCAGCGACCGCCGCGACCTTCCCGACCCCTCCACGTCCAGGCGCGATCGCGCCGGTTTCCGTGAGCAGACGCCTCGCCACCCACGCGAGCTCCACTCCCACCGCCGACGCCCCCACCGGGTCGTCGGCAGCCCGCAGTTCGGGCTCCGGTTCGGCTTCCGGCTCCGGCTCCGGTTCCTCTTCGACCTCCGCTTCCGGCCCTGCCCGAGGCTCCGGTCCGGCGCTGGGTGCCGGCCCCGGCACCGGCACCGGTTCGCCCACGCGTCCCGGCTCGGCTCCCGGTGGCGGTGGCCTTACGTCGTCCCCCAGCGTGCAACGGGCGGCGACGACACCGGACTCGGCCTCCAGTGTCACGGCCTCCTCGGGTGACGGTGGCCGCACATCGACCCCGAGCGTGCAGCGCGCCACGACGACACCGGCCTCGACCTCGGCCTCCCACCCCGGCCCCGGCCCCGGCCCCGGTCACAGTGCCGGTCACGTTCGCGGGTCAGGCGCGGCCTCCGGTGCGGGCCCTGCCTCGGCGCCAGGCCCCGCCGCGTCCTCGATCGACGATGGCCGTACGCCGACCCCGACCCCGACCCCGAGCGTGCAACGTGCCCCGACGGCACCGACCTCGACTTCCGGCCGCCCCGGCTCAAGCCCCGCCGCAACGCCCGGTCCCACCTCGGGTTCCAGTGCTGGTGGCCGCGCATCGACCCCGAGTGCGCAACGCGCCGCGGAGACACCGGCACCGGCCTCCACGCCGTCCGCGCCGACGACCACACCCACGCCCGCCGGTCGTCGTACGGCACCCACCGATGTGCAACGTGCCGTATCGGCTCCCGTATCGGCTCCCGTCCCGGTCACGCCGCCCGCGCGACCCGTCACGCCCGCCGCAATCGGCTCCGCTCGGCCCGTGGGCGACGTGAGCGGTTCGGCGCCGGCACCCACCGGCCCGGCGCTTCCGTCTCACCCTGCCGTCAACTCCCCGGCGCGCGCCGCAGGTTCCGTACCCGTGTCCGCACCCGCGCCCGCCCCCGTACCCGTGTCCGCACCCGCGCCCGCGTCCCAGTCCGCGACGAGTGTCCAGCGGGCCGCCTCCGGTGCGGCCGCCCCCCGGCGTCGCGCGGGCCTCGGTGCCCCCACGAGCCCTTCCTCGGGCCGACCCGGCCCGGCGAACCTGCCCGACACGCCTCACCCGCCCCACACGACCCACACGACCGCGGCGTCATCGACGCCTCCCGTGACTCCAGCCCCCGTCGGGACGCTCCCCGCCGCCGCGTCCGCCCACAGCCATGGCACCCCGGGCGCGCGGACCGAACCGCTTCCCCCGCCTCGGCGCTCCACCCCTCTCGGCGCACCCGTGCAGCGCGCCGCCCTGCCGGTCACCGCCGCGCAGCCCTCGCGCCCCGCGACCGCGCGCCCCGCGCTGGGCGCCCCCCTCTCCACCCGCCCGGCCGACGCCGCACCACTGAACGCGCCGAGCGGCATCCCGATCGCGCCGCAGGTCGGCGCCCCCGGCACGGTGACCGGTCCCGGAGTCGCCTCCTCGGCGCGCCCCCCGCTCACACCGCCCTTCGTGCAGCGCAGCACCGCGGCGCCCGGCGCCCCCGAACTCCCGCTGCCCACACCCACGTCCGCGTCCACGCCCATGTCCGCCCACAGCACGGGCACGCCGACGCATCGTCCGGCCCCGCTGCCCCAGGACACCACCACCGCCGCCGTCGCCCGCAACGCCCCCATGGGCGCCGCCCCACGCACGGTTCGTCCCACGACAGCGACCGGACGGCACCACCCCGTCCACCCCGTCTCCCTCACCGGCAGGCCCCCGGCGTCCCCGGCGCCCGTGCAGCGCAGCGCCGTCAAGGCGCCCGTGCCGTTGCGCCGGACCGCGCCCGGTGCGGCCGCGAGCCGGCCCGTGGCGCACCCGTACCCCACCTCCAGCCTTCCGCCCATCCCCGCGACCCAGTCGGCCCAGCCGACCCCGCCGACCCCGGTCGTACAGCGCCGGCCGCTGCCCGCCCCGGTATCGGCGGCCACCGCGCCCGTACGCCCCGCCACACCACCCGCACCGCCCGCGCCACCGGTTCCGGTGTCGCCCGTCCCGACGCCGACGGCCCCTGTGCCGATGCCGGCGCCCGCCCCCCGGCCGTTGCCCGCACCTCCGACGCCACCCGCCCCGGTGGTCCAGCGGCGCGCCGGCCCACCGCCTCCCGCGTCGCCGAAGCCGCCGCGCGCCGAGCCGGGTGCGACGGACCCGGCCGCCGCTCCCGCGAAGGCGCATCCCGGTTTCGATCCCCGCGCGCTCACCGACTTCCAGCTCGACGAGCTGACGCACCGGCTGACCGGCCGCATCACCCGTCTGCTCCGCACCGAACTGCGGCTCGACCGCGAACGCGTCGGCAGACTCCGCGACCCCCGCCACTGACGCACCCCGTCACCACCCACTGACGCACCCCGTCACCACCCCCGACGCCCCCCTCTCCCAGAAAGGCCAGGCCCCGATGCCCTCCGATCTCGACCCGGGCTCCACCATCTTCTTCACCCTGACCATCGACGGCGAGAGCCTCGGTTTCTTCAACGGGTGTGAGGGGCTCTCGTCGCAGGTGGAGATCGAGCACCGCCAGGAGGGCGGCAACAACGGCTTCGTCTGGCAGCTGCCCTCCCGGGTCACGTTCTCCACGATCCGGCTGACCCGTCCGCTCACCCCGGACACCACCAAGGTCGCCAAGTGGATCTCGTCGGTCACCACGGGGGTGACCCGGCCGACCGCGCAGATCGCGGCGCTGCGCGCGGACGGTTCGGAGGTCGCCCGGTGGGGGCTCATCGACGTACTGCCGGTCAGCTGGCAGGGGCCGTCCCTCAGCCCGGACAGCCCGGGGGTGGCCACGGAGGTCCTGGAGATCACCCACCACGGCTTCACGGACTGAGCAGCAGGACCAGGACTAGGCAGGGAGTACAAGCCATGGCCAAGGGAAGCAAAGGCGGCGCCGGCAAGAGCCTGGTCCGTGCCACCCTCGCGATCCACGAACCGCCGGTGGGCACGAGCACGACCCCCGGCGGGCTGATCAAATCCTTCGCGTTCGACTTCAACCCGTCACAGCTCCAGCTCGGCCGCCGGGCCCAGTGGAAGGTCACCCCCACGGCGGCCGTCCGGGACGGCTCCGTACCGGAGTTCATGGGCCCGGAGCCCCGCGAGATGACCGTCGAGATCTTCCTCGACACCTCGGACCAGCCCGGCAGCAACACCGTACTGAAGAAGGTGGAGTCGCTGCTGGAGTGCTGCGAGGTCACCACCAAGAGCATCGCCGCCAAGCAGCCCTCGCCGCCGTGGGTGGTGTTCCAGTGGGGCTCGTTCTCCACGGCCCGCTTCACCGCCTACGTCAGCAGCATCGACGTCACGTACTCGCTCTTCGGCACGACCGGCGTCCCGATCCGCGCCACCTGCCAGGTGCGCCTGCACGAGATCCCCAGCAAGACGAAGGGCCAGAACCCGACCTCCGGCGCCCTCACCGCACAGCGGGTGCACCGGGTCGTCGCCGGTGACTCCCTCCAGTCCCTGGCCTGGCGCGAGTACGGCGACGCCTCCGCCTGGCGGTCCATCGCCGAGGTCAACGGCATCGACGACCCCTCCCGGCTGCCGACCGGCATCGAACTCGTCCTGCCGGCCGCCGAGGAGGTGCGGCACTGATGGTCCAGTCCGCGTTCTCCAGCGTCATCCAGGTCACCCTCGGCGGCGATCCCCTCCCCGTCGACATCGCGCCGCTCCTCGTCGATGGCTGGGTCGACCAGGGGCTCGGTGTGCCGGCCGCCTTCCGGCTCACCTTCCGCGACCCCGGCCGTCAGGTCCTGGGCAAGCTGAAGGTCAAGTTCGGCACCCCCGTCGTCCTCGCCCCGATCGCCGACGGCAAGGGCGCCTCCGACCCGCTCCTCACCGGCGAGGTGTGCGGCCTGGAGGCGGACTACGACGGCACCGGCACCTTCACCGTCATCCGCGGCTACGACTTCGGCCACCGGCTCATGCGCCAGCGCCGGGTCGCCGCCTACCGCAACCAGAGCGCCTCAGACATCGCCCGCAAGCTGGCCGCCCAGGACGGCGTCCCCGTCGGGAAGATCCAGTCCACCAAGACCGTCTACGAGTTCATCAGCCAGGCCAACGTCACCGACTGGGACTTCCTCGCCCGGCTGGCCGACGAGAACGAGATGGTCATGTCGGTGGACTCCCAGGGCAAGTTCCAGTTCGTCAAGCCCGACCCGGCGTCCGGTGCGCCGCCCACCTCCACCCCCGGCGACAAGAGCCCGTTCGTCCTCGAGGCCGGCACCGACATCCTCCGTCTGCGGGCCGCCGTCACCGCCGCCGAGCAGGTCGGATCCGTCGAGGCGCGCGGCTGGGACGTGACGACGAAGAAGAAGCTCACCGCGACCGCGCCCGCCAAGACCAACCCCGGCATCAGCATCGGCACGACCCCCGGTGAGGCCGCCGCCAAGTTCAAGCCGGCCAAGCTGGTCGACGCGCAGACACCGTACGACCGGCAGTCGGAGGTGAAGTTCGCCGCCGAGGCCCTCGCCGACGACGTCACCGGCTCCTTCGCCGAGCTGGAGGTCATCGCGCGCGGCACCCCGAAACTCCGCCCCGGGCTGCCCGTCACCCTCGCCGACGTCGGCGCCCCCTTCGAGGGCAAGTACACCGCCACCTCCGTACGGCACGTCTTCGGCGACGGCAAGCACTACGAGGCCTGGGTCACGGTCAGCGGGCGGCAGTGGCGGTCCCTGTACGGGCTCGCCTCGGGCGGCGGCAACGCCGGCAACGGCCTGAACCTCCCGGGCACCGCCAACGCCCTGGTCACCGACGTCGGCGACCCGCTCAAGCAGGGCCGGGTGAAGCTCCAGTTCCCCTGGCTCGACGACGCCTACATCAGCGACTGGACACGGGTCGTGCAGTGGGGTGGCAACCGCGGCGGCTCGATCTTCCCCCTCGACGTCGGCGACGAGGTGCTGGTCGCCTTCGACCGGGGCGCCCTCGACCACCCGTACGTCATCGGCGGCCTCTACAACGGCAAGGACAAGCCGACCCCGGTCAAGGACGTGCCCCTGCACGACGGGGCGCGCCACCGTGCCGTCCGCCACACCCTCTCCGACCGGGACGGCAACCGCGTCGACCTGCTCAGCCAGACGACCGGCGGCCGCAAGCAGGGCGTGCGGGTGACGTCCGGCGACGACAAGCTCGTCATCAACCTGGACCGCACGAAGACCGAGATCACCGTCGACAGCAAGGGCACGGTCAGCATCAAGGGCAGCAGGGCGGTGTCCGTCGAGGCGGGTACCGACCTCACGCTCAGCGCGCGCCGCAACCTCACCATCAAGAGCGGCGCCCTCCTCTCCATCCGGGGCAGTACGGTCCACGTCAAGTCCATGACGGGTGTGACGTCGGTGGACGCGGCGGGTCTGCTCAGCCTCAAGTCGGGCGGCGCCGCGGTCTTCAGCGCGGGCGCCACCATGCAGGTCAACGCCACCGCCAACGTGGGCATCCGGGCCGCGACCCTCATGCTCCAGGGCGCCGTACTCGTCAATGCCAAGCCGTATCCGCTGCCGTGACGACAGCCGACCGGTACCGGAGAAGGAAAAGGCAGGTGGCCCTCTGATGGCCGAGCAATTCGTCGGATCGGGCTGGGCGTTCCCGCTCCGCATCGGCCCCACCGGGGGCATCGCCCTGGTAAGCGGGGAGCGCGAGATCGAGGAGGCCATCCGGCTGATCCTCGCCACCGCGCCGGGCGAACGTCCCATGCGCCCGGAGTACGGCTGCGCCATCCACGACCTGGTCTTCGCGCCGGTCAACGAGGCGACCGCCGGGCGCATCCAGCACGAGGTGTACACCAGCCTGGACCGCTGGGAGCCGCGCATCGAGGTCACCGACGTCGAGGTCACCGCCGGCGCCGAACAGGGCGTGCTCTTCATCGACGTCCAGTACGCGATCCGCGGCACCAACAATCCGCGCAGTCTCGTCTTCCCCTTCTACGTCATTCCGTCCCACGACGAGCCGGGTCTCCCCGGTCCGTCCGGTACGGCTTCCGAAAGCGACCGCTGATGGCCCTGCCCTCCCCGAACCTGGACGACCGCCGCTTCCAGCAGTTCGTCGACGACGCCAAGCGCTACATCCAGCAGCGCGCACCGGAGTGGACCGACCACAACGTCTCCGACCCGGGCGTGACGCTCGTCGAGACGGTCGCCCACATGGCCGACCAGATCGTCTACCGCCTCAACCGCGTCCCCGACAAGAACCACCTGGCCTTCCTGGACCTGGTCGGCATCCGGCTCTTCCCGCCGTCGGCCGCCCGCACGGAGGTCACCTTCTGGCTGTCCGCGCCGCAGGACGAGCCGGTCCTGCTGCCGGTGGGCACCGAGGTGGCGACGGTCCGCACGGAGAGCGAGGAAGCGGTCGTCTTCGCGACGGAACGCGAACTCACCGTCGTACCGAGCCGGTTGAGCCACCTCGTCGTGCAGCACCGGGGCGAGCCGGTCACCGACCGGACCAGCGACCTCGCCGAGGGCAAGGACCTGCTCTGCTTCGCCGAGGCGCCGCAGCCCGGCGACTGCATGCTGTTCGGGCTGAGCGCGGCCGTCCCGCACTGCGCGGTGGTCCTGGAACTGGACAGCCGCGTCGACGGCGTCGGCGTCGACCCGCGCCAGCCCCCGCTCGTCTGGGAGGCCTGGACGGAGGACGGCTGGCAGGAGTGCGAGATCGACCGCGACGGCACCGGCGGCCTCAACCGCCCCGGTGAGGTCGTCCTGCACATCGGAGGCGGCCACGTGCTGTCCCGCTCCGGCGGCCAGGAGGCCGGCTGGCTGCGCTGCCGTGTCACCGAGCCCCTCCCCGGCCAGCCCTTCTACACGACCTCCCCTACCGTGCGCTCCGCCGAGGTCTTCACGGTCGGCGGCACCGCCCCCGCCGTGCACGCCGAGACCGTCTACGACGAGGCCCTCGGCGAGTCCACCGGCCTGCCCGGCCAGCACGTCGGCCTCGCGCACGCGCCCGTGGTCGGCGACGACCCGCCGCTCCTGCTGCAGACCGCCGAGCACGAGGGCTGGTCCGACTGGCAGGTCGTCCCGCACTTCGCCGCCTCCGGCCCCGACGACCGCCATGTCACCCTCGACGCGGCCACCGGCGAGATCGCCTTCGGACCGTCCGTCCGCGAACCCGACGGCAGACTCCGCCAGTACGGGGCCGTCGCCCCCAAGGGCTCGGTCATCCGCGCCCGCCTCTACCGCACCGGCGGCGGCCGCGCGGGCAACGTGGCCCGGGGCGCGGTCCAGGTGCTCCGCACCTCCGTCCCGTACGTCTCGGAGGTCGTCAACCGGGAGGCCGCGCGCGGCGGGGTCGACGGCGAGACGGTGGAGGAGGCGAAGCTCCGCGCGCCGATCACCCTGCGCGCCCAGGAGCGGGCCGTGACCCTGCGCGACTACGAGGAACTCGCCCGCCGCGCCGCGCCCGAGACCGCCCGCATCACCTGCCTGGAGGGCCAGCCCGACGAACACGGCTCCTACGCGGTACGGGTGCTGGTGGTCCCGCAGGCGGTGCCGGACCCCGGCGGACGCCTCCGTTTCGAGCAACTGGTGCCCGGCGACTCCCTGCTGGACCGCATCACCCGGCACCTCGACGAACGCCGTCTGATCGGCACCAGGCTGGCCGTCGGCCCGCCGTACTACCAGGGCGTGACGGTGGTGGCGACGGTCCACGCCTTCCGGGGCGTCGACACGGACCGCGTCCGCCGCCAGGCCCACGACGCCCTCTACCGCCACCTCGACCCGCTGATCGGCGGCGCGGACGGCAAGGGCTGGCCCTTCGGCCGCCCGGTGCAGTCGGGCGAGGTCTTCGCCGTCCTCCAACGCGTCCCGGGAGTGGAGCTGGTCGACCAGGTCATGCTGCACCCCGCCGACCCGCTGACGGGCAAGCGCGGCGAGGCGACCGACCGCATCGACCTGGCCGCACCGGCCCTGGTGTTCTCCTACGACCACCGGGTGCGAGTGATCGGGGACGGCGCATGAGCGGCGCGAACTCACGTAAGGGGACGGGGCGTTGAGGGGCTCGGTGGACGGCCTCAGCTCCTCCGTCCCGATCGGCGGGATGCTGCCGGCCGTCTTCGCCGACGACGACCTGGCACAGCGTTTCGTCGGGGGCCTGGACGAGGTGATGGCCCCCATCCTCAACGTCCTCGACTGTCTGCCCGCCTACTTCGACCCCGCGCTCGCCCCGGTCGACTTCACCCGCTGGCTGGCGACCTGGGTCGGCGCGGAGACCGACGGCACGGAACCGGAACCGAGGCTGCGGGCCGCGGTCGCGGCGGCCGCGTACCTGCACCGGGTGCGCGGCACCCGGCGCGGCCTGTCGGAGACGGTCCGGCTGGCCTTCGGCGTGGAGCCGGAGATCTCCGAGAGCGGTGGCGCCGACTGGAGCGCCCGGCCGCTCGGCCCGGTCCCCGGCGAACCCCGGCCGCACCTGCACGTCACGGTCCGCCTGCCCGACCCCGGCCCGGCGGACGAGCACCGCCTGGACACCCTCGTGGCCGCCGCCCGCCCCGCCCACATGCCGTACACGGTCAAGGTGACCGCCGCCGAAAGGACCCCGGAGAGATGACCACCCAGAACTGCGCCGAGTGCGGCACGCGGGCCGAGCCCGGCCAGTCGTTCTGCGACGCCTGCGGCGCCGTACTGAGCTGGACGGACCGCCCCACGTCCCGCCCCGGCGCGGCCACCGGGTCGGGCTCCGGATCGGGTCCGGGGTCCGGCTCCGGCTCCGGCTCCGGGTCGTTCTCGCCCCCCGCGACCGGGTCCGGGTCGGATGCCGGGCCCGGCACGGGCCCCGGCGCGGGAACGGGCTCCGGCTTCGGGACAGGTTCGGGTGCAGGGACAGGTTCGGGTGCCGGGTCCGCGCCGGGTGAGGGGTCCGGGACGGGCTCGGCCTACGGGTCCGGGGCGGGAGCCGGGTCCTACGGCTCCGGCTCCGGCTCCGGGACAGGAACAGGGTCCGCTCACGGGTCCGGGTCCGGGTCCGGGACGGGGTCAGGGTCAGGGTCAGGGTCAGGGTCAGGGTCAGGTTCCGGGTCCACGTACGGCTCCGGCTCGGGCTCGGCCTCCGGACCCGGCTCGGCGTACGGGGCCGGGGCGGCGGCCGGTGCCGACTCCGGGGCCGCGTACCGCGCCGCGGAGGGCACGCGGGAGCCCTCGCGCGCCGCGGGGCCGGAGGCCGGCCCGGTCTCCCGTACGGCTTCCACCACCGCCTCCGCTTCCACCATCGCCTCCCCCACCACCGCTCCCGCCCCCGCCGCCGCCGTCTCCGGTACGGCGGTGGCGAACGCGCCGGCCCCCGCCCCTGCGCACGCCGCGCCCGAGCCCCCTACCCAGGCCGCCGCCCCGGCCGCCGACGACGACTACGACCCGGACGACGAGGACACCACGGAAACTCCCCTGCCGGTCATCCCGCCGGAGGACGGCACCGCCGCTCCGTCAGGCACAGCACCGGCCCCCGCGCACACTCCCGCCCCCGACCAGACCGCCCCCACCACGCCCGTACCGGCGGCGGCCGCCCCCGCCCCCGCCCCCGTCCTCGGCGACACGATGGCCGCCCGGGCCCGCTCCCTCCTGGTCCCCGTGGCCGACGCGGAGCCCCGACCCGCCGCACCTCCGTCCGTGGCCCCGGTCCTGCCGGGCAGGCCGATCGCGGACCGGCCGCAGGTACGCGCGCCCGGCCCCGTCCAGGGCGAGCCGTACGGCGTCGCGTGCCCCTGGTGTGCCACTCCCAACAACCCCGACCGGCACTTCTGCGTCCGCTGCGCGATGCCCATGACGCTGGAGGACCGCTCCTCGATCCGCCTCCCCTGGTGGCGCCGCCTGTTCAACCGCAACGGCGCGACCCCCTGGGCCGGCGACCGCCCGCGTCTGCGCCGTACGTTCGACCGCATCCTCAGCTGGGTGGTCGCGGCGGTCGTCATCACCCTCGTGATCATCGCGGGGGTGAACACGCCGACCGCGATCCAGGCCACCCGCGACCACTTCGCCAAGCGCGCCCCGGTCGCCCCGGACTCGTTCGCGGCCTCGCGCTCCTACCCGGGGCACAAGCCGGAGCTGGCCTTCGACAAGATCAACAACAGCTGGTGGGGTCCGGGTGTCTCGCAGTCGGGCGAGGGCGAGTGGATCGAGGCCCGCTTCGACCAGCCGACCCGCCTGCTGGACCTGATCATCACTTCGGGCACGTCGGTCCGCCCCGACCAGCTCAGCCAGTCGGCCCTCCCTCACCGCATCAAGGCGACGATCACCCTGAAGGACGGCAAGACGACGACCCGGGAGATCACTCTGGACCAGAGTTCGGGGGGCCAGCGCCGCGCCTTCCGGGTGGGTGAGGTCACCAAGGTCCGCTTCACGATCGAGTCGTCGTACATGGCCTCCGGGAGCAAGCAGGTGTCGATAGCCGAGATCGAGTTCTTCGGCCGGTCGAGCGCGAACTCGACGTGACGGCCCGACGGTCCGACGGCCTGACGGCCCCACGATCTGACGGTCCGACGGCCCCACGGCCCCACGATCTGACGGCCTGACAGCTTGACGGTCTGACGCTCCGATGGCCTGACCTGGCGGTTCAGGGCCCTGGGTGACCGGGAGGGAAGCCTCCCCGATCACCTGGGGCCCTTCCTCATTGCGCTACTTGCGTAAGTCAAGCAAGCTATTTATAGTTGCCTGAGTTAAGCAAGCTAGTTCACCCGTTGCGGAAGGAACCGCCGTGAAGTCGCTGACCTCCTTCGCCCGCTTCGTGGCCTTCGGCGGCGGTACCGGAGTCCTCTCCAGCCTGGCCGTACCGCTGCTGGCGGCGCTGATGCCGTGGACCCTGTCGAACGCGCTGATCACCATCGCCTCGACCGTCCTGTGCACCGAGCTGCACGCCCGTCACACCTTCCGCACCGGCCGCCGCGCGGGCCTGCGCCGGCACTGGCAGTCGGCGGGCTCGGCGGCCGCCGCCTACGCGGCGACCTCCGTGGCCGTGCTCGCCCTCCACGCGATCCAGCCCACCCCCGGCATGCTCACCGAGCAGCTCGTCTACCTCTCGGCCTCGGGCCTCGCGGGCATCGGCCGCTTCCTGATCCTGCGCCTGTTCGTCTTCGCGACAGGCACCGACGCCACAGGCGCCGAGGTGACAGGCGCCGAGGTGACAGGCACCGAAGGCGAGACGGCGAGGACGACCCGCGCGAACGAGCCGACCGACGCGGCCAGGCCGGCCAGGCCGGCCAGGGTCACGACGATCACCCGCCCCCGGCGGATGCCCGCCCCCGCCGTCGGACTGACGGCGGCCCTCAGCCCGAGCTGACCGAGGCGCGGGCCGTGCGGGCCGCGCCGGCCCGTGCGCCCTCACCCCGCGGGCCGGCGCGCCTTCCGCGCTTCGCGGTCGACCGCCCAGGCGTCCGCCACCGGGCCCAGGTGCCCGAGCTTGTCGGGGTTGATCACCAGGCGGATCGCCCGGATCCGCCCGTCGAGCACGTCGAGCGCCAAGGTGTGGAGCACCCTGCCGTCCCGGTCGCGGAAGACCGCGCCGGGCTGGCCGTTGATCTCGTGCGGCTCGAACGTCACGTCGATCCGGGCCACCAGGACGAAGGCGGTGGCGAGCAGCCGGGCCACGTTCTCGGCGCCGACGACGGCTCTGGCCAGCTGCGGGGCCCGGCCGCCGCCGTCGCCGACCATCGCCACGTCGGCGGCGAGCAGTTTCTGAAGGCCGGCGACATCGCCTTCGCGGAGGGCGTCGAAGAACCCGGACGCCAGTTCCTCCCGCTCTCTGCGGTCCGCCGCGAAGCGGGGCCGGCCCTCGGCCATGTGACGCCGGGCCCGCACCACGAGCTGGCGGCACGCCGCCTCCGAACGCCCCACGGCCGCCGCGACCTCGGGGAAACCGAACGCGAACACCTCCCGCAGCACGAACACCGCCCGCTCGAGCGGGCTGAGCCGCTCGAGCAGCAACAGGGCCGCCACCGACACCGAGTCCGCCAGCTCCGCCGACCGCGCCGGATCCTCGTAGGGGTCGCTGAGCAGCGGCTCGGGGAGCCACTGCCCGACGTACTCCTCCCGCCGGACGCGGGCCGAGCGCAGCACATCGATCGAGAGCCGGGTCACCACGGCCGAGAGGAAGGCCTTGGTGGACGCGGGCGCGGCCGGGGAGGCCTCGAAGCGCAGCCAGGTCTCCTGGACGGCGTCCTCGGCCTCACCGACACTGCCGAGGATCCGGTAGGCGATCGAGAACAGCAGCGGTCGCAGCTCCTGGAACTCCTCGGTCCTGCCCATGCCGGCTCCTCCGTGAATTCACCCACGCCGTCAGAGGCCGAAGCGGCCCCAGGCGATGAATGCCGCGCAGGCGAGATAGACCAGGTTCAGCACCACCAACCTGGACTCGCCGAGGCGGCCGTGGGTCATCATCGCGCCGACCATCAGCAAGATCCAGCAGAGTGCGGTCACCGGCACCAGAATCGGCGCGATACCGAGCGCGGCAGGCAGGATCAGGCCTGCCGCGGCCAGCAGCTCCAGGATGCCGAGGGTCTTGACGAAGGGGGCGCCGACGTCGGCGGTCCATCCCCCGCCGTGGGCGGCGGCCAGCGTCTCCTTGGGCACGAACGTCTTGGTGACGCCACCGGCCAGGGCTACGGCGGCCAGCAGTCCGGCGGCGATCCACAGTGCGAGGTCCATCGTCCACTCCTTGATCGAAGGCTTGTTCCTTCCGCACCTCCTAGGACGAGACAGCGGCCTCCGCCTGTGACATCCGCATCGGCGAACGTATAGAGACCTCACGCGCCGGGCGGACCGCCCTCCGCCCCCACGTCTCCCGGCACGTCCACGGCCGCGCCCCCCGCCGGATCCCCCGGCGCGTCCAGCGCTGTCTCCGCGTGGGCGACGAAGTCGTCGACGAGGCGGTGGAAGAGGGTGGCGGGCTGCCGCAGGTCGTCCGGCGCCCGGTCGGCCAGGGCGGGGCTCATGCCCCGGCGGCCGACGTCCCGTACGCGGCCGATCGCGACCCGGCCCGCATCGGTGAGCTGGACGCGGGCGCGGGCCTCGAGGTCACGCCGCACACCGAGGGCGAGCCCGGTCCGGTCACCGCCGGCGCGGAGCTCACGGCGTACCGGATCGTGCAGGAGGCCCTCACCAACGTCACCAAGCACGCGGGTGCCCGTACGGCGGCGATACGGCTCGTCTACGCGGAGGATCTGCTGACGGTCGCGGTCACGGACGACGGCGGCGCGCATCCGAAGGTCCCCGCCTCCGTGGGCGGCGGCGGATACGGCCTCATCGGCATGCGGGAGCGGGCCCGCTCGGCGGACGGCCGGGTCCGTACGGGGCATCGGCCCGGCGGCGGCTTCGAGGTCGTCGCCGAACTCCCCCTGCACACACGGAGAACGAACGAGTCCCACCCCGTCTGACACGGGATGGGACTCGTTCGAAATGGAGCGCCGGGCAGGCCTTGCACCTGCATTTCCCCGCAGGAAGCGGGGCGTCTTTCCTTGGACCACCAACGCAGAGGTCGTTCACCGTTTTTCTTTCCGGTGACCGGCTCAAGATCAAGGTTACCGCATCTCCGGGGCGCTCTTGACCATGTACATCGTCAGGCCGGAGACCCCGTCAGGCGACGTCGCCGACCTTCAACTCGGGTCCGACGACCAGGGTGACGACGCCCGGGGCGGCCGAAGCGTCGGCGGTGGCCGTCCGGCCGGGCAGCCGGGAGGCGAGGACGGCGGCCTGGCTGTCGAGGCCCGCCGGATAGGTGACGGTCGTTTTGGCCACCGTCGCAGGGGCGTTGCCCGTGCCGGTGACGGTGTATCCGGCGTCCTTCAGCTTCTCCGCGACGGCGGCGGCGCGCCCGGAGACCCCGGTGCCGTTGAGGACCTGGACCCGCACGCTGGAGGCGTACACCACGCTCTTCTTCGCCGCCTCCAACTGCGGCTTGGTGACCTCCTTGTCCTTGGCCAGGGAGGTGAACAGGTCGGCGGCCTGCGGGTACTGCCAGACGATGTTGGCCTTGTCGGTGGGCTGGTCGGCCTCGCGCCCGTAGTTGGGCACGGTGAGGAAGCTCAGGCGGTCGCTCGGTATCCCCTTGAGCTCGTTGGCCAGCCCGTACAGCGGCTGGATGCCGGCCATGTCGGGGTCGGTGGTGAGGGACTTGGTGATCGACTGGAGGAAGCCGTACATGGCGTCGGGGCTCGTGAGCTTGGACTTGGCCTTCTTGGCCAGCGCGTCCATGAACTCCTGCTGGCGCCCGATGCGTCCGATGTCGGAGCCGTCGCCCACGCTGTAGCGGGTGCGGACGTATCCGAGCGCCTTCTCGCCCTTGACGGTCTGGCAGCCCGCCTCCAGGTCCAGGTGGGCCTTCTCGTCGTGGATGGCCTGCTTCGGGCAGACCTCGATGCCCCCCAGCGCGTCGACCATGCCCTTGAAGCCGGAGAAGTCGACCGTCATGAAGTGGTCGATGCGCAGGCCCGTGTTGGACTCGACGGTCTTGATGCTGCACGCGGCGGCCTCGGCGACCTTGCCGTTGCTGCCGCCGAGCGCGAACGCCTCGTTGATCTTGAAGTGGTGCGGGGAGGACGAACTGCCGTCGCCCTTCTCGCAACTGGGTATCTCCACCCACGAGTCGCGCGGGAAGGAGACGACCGAGGCCCACTTACGGTCGGCCGGGATGTGCAGCACCATCAGCGTGTCGGACTGCATGGTGGTCAGGTCCTTGCCGTACTTGGCGTTGGCGCCGTCACGGCTGTCGGATCCGACGATCATGATGTTCTTCGAGCCGGGACTGAGGTTCTCGGGCCGGTTCTCGCCCAGCTTGTCGTCGACGTCAGCTGAGTTGATGTTGTTGTTCAGGTCGTTGTAGACCCAGGCCCCGACCCCGCCCACCCCGAGGACGACGACGGACGTGACGCCCGCGCCCCACGCGAGGATCCGCCCCCGCCTCGTGAGCCGCGTCCCGCCGGGCCCACCCGTCCTGCCACCGGGCCCGCCGGTCCTGCCCCTGCCGCTTCGGCCGGCCGCCTCCACCGGAGTACGCCCACGCCTCCTCGTCCCGCTCACCGGCGCTCGCTCCTCCGCCTCGGCTGTCTTCACCCCGTACACCGTGCTCGGATCGTCGGCGCTGGTCACCGCCGAACGTCGGAACCCTACACGCGTGCAGGAATACGTCTGAAAAGCACAGATGACTCAGGAGACTCACAGAGCCACCCCAGGGTTGCCCCGAAAGGGCAGGTGAAAGCGGGGCGTTCCCGACCGTCGCACGGTCACCGGGGGCGCGGTGGTCCCGCCGTCCGTTCGACCTCCGGCCTCGGCGGGGCCGGTTTCGATGAGCGGGTCGGCGGCCGGCTCGACGAGGGCGGCCGCCACCGGCGGCCCGCCGAATCCCCCGAGCCCGACCGCGTCGGTCGCGCTGAACCGGAACATCGCGAACGGGCCGTGGATCCGGCGGGCGAGCCGCCAGGGCAGCAGCACGTCGATCACCCAAGCACCCGGCCCGCTCAGGCGGGCCGGGGCAGGGGGACGCGGTACGGCGGCCGGTCGTAGGCGTCGGCGGCGGCACCCGGGGGTGCGGCGGAGGGGCGCATGACGCCCCTCATCCTGGCATGTGCACCGCCAACGCTCCCTTGGATTAAGGGGCGTTGATCAGGCCGACCGGCGGGACCGAGACCGTGCGGGCACCCTCGGTGCCGCCCAGGACGACCTTGCGCAGGGAGACGTTGTTCTTGGTGTCGGTCTCCTGGAGGCGGTTCGCCGGGTTGGCGATGACCTGGATGTAGTAGGTGCCGTTCGCCAGGCCGGTGATGTCGAAGGACTGGCCGGGACGGTACTGGGTGTACGTGTCACCGGAGCCGACGTCGAGGACCTCCCGTACGGAGATCGAGTTCTGCTGGCCGCAGGCGGTCGACAGATCGGTGTTGTACGGGTGCCAGTTGGCGTTCTTCACCGTGTAGTCGATGGCGTCGGTGTTGGCGAGGCAGAACGCCTCCTTGCCGCTCTTGACGATCTCCTTCTGGTCGGCGGCGAGCAGCCGGTAGCTGGCGAAGTCGGTGAAGTGCCAGTGCTCGTGGCCGATGCGCGGGTCCCACTCCATGGTGCCGGCGGGCGCGTAGCCGACCTGCTTGCCCTTGGCGTCGTAGAAGTACTGGTACGAGTCCATCAGGTCCGCGCCCGGCTTGCGGAAGCCGTCCACGACGAGCGGCGCGGGGCCGGCGTTCCAGACGTTGGCGCTGAAGGCGAGGTAGTCCTTGCCGGCCACGTCGCCGTCCTCGCCGTCGGTGACCGCGATGTCCCAGGCGGGCAGCGAACGCAGGTCCGGCTTGGGCACGTCCGCCGGTACGCCGGCCCGGCCGGTGGGCCGCTTGGTGGCTGCCTTCAGCGCGGGAGCGATCCGGGAGCCGTCGGTGTGACCGGCGCCGTCGCCCAGGTGGTGGGCGAGACCACGCGCCTCCAGGGCGTGCGAGAGCGCGGCGGGCGTGGGGGCGTCGGCGCCACGGGGCCCGTAGTGATGACCCCCCATGCCGGCCATGCCTTCCATACCTTCCATGCCCGCCATGTCGTGCGAGGCGCCGTGGCCGCCGCCGGTGGCGCTGTGGGCGGTAAGACCGGCCCCACCTCCGCCGCCGCCTCCGCCTTCCCCACCGTCGCTGATCTCCCGGACGGTCAGCGCGATCGTCGGCCGGTCGTCGGGGATGCCGAACAGGTCGCGGTACTTCTTCGCCACCGCCACCTTGACGGTGTACTCACCCGCGGCCAGGTCGACCGGCCTGTCGTAGTCGAAGGCGGAGGTGTTGGCCGCCCAGCCCTTCTCCACACCCCAGACCGAGCCGAGCGTGAAGGGGTTGGTGGAGCAGCTCTGCGGATAGTGCGAGGTGGCCGGGGCGTCCGGACGCAGCCGGCCGGAGGCGTTGTTCGGGCAGAAGTTGCTCTTGCTCTTCTGCACCTCCGCCCCGGCCGCGTTCTTGATGGAGACCTCCAGGAAGTCCGGGAGGCCGCTGAAGTCCTTGACGAGCCCGGCGGGCAGCGTCTTCGTCGTCACCTTCGTCCCGTTGCGCAGGATCTGCTGGGCGACGATCGGGTCCTTGTACGACTTACGGGTCACCTTCAGCTCCAGCGGAGCGTTGTCGACGGTGACGTACGTACCGAGGTCGAGGTAGACCCCGGCGCTCCCCTCGTACCGGTCGGCGGTCACGGCCTTCGACGCGGCGACGAGCTTGAGCTTCGGCGTCCCGGCCGGGCTCGCGGGCGCGGCCCCGGCACCGGGAGCGGACCCGGTGACGGCGGCCACGACGGTGAGCGCGGCCCCCGCGGCGAACGCCGCGCGCTTGAGGCCCTTGTGGTGTTGCGATCTGGTCATCGGTTCCTCGTCTGCGAGTGCCATGGTCAGTGGCATCGGACTGGACAGCCCACGGCCCGGCCGGGTCAGACACACCCCTCGTACTCCGGCCGGAGCTTTGAGCAACCTGTGAGAGAGGTAAATGGCGTGTCGGGGTTGCCTGTTGGGCGAGAAACCGGCCGATGAGCGTCAGAGGTTGCAAGGGGGCCTCAGGTGGCGCCAGCAGTCTCGGAGCATCCGCTTGCCGAAGTCGGTGATCTGGGTGGCGCTGCCCGCGTTCATCAGGAAGCAGCGCTGAGGACGCGCACTGGCTGGAGCGCTTCTGCCTCGCGCCGCGCGCCCAGGGGCGCGGGATCGGGACCGCCGCCCTGCGGGAGCTGGTCGAGACGGCCGATCGCTCGGCACTCCGGCTGCGCCTCGACGTCCTTCGGGGCAGTCCGGCCCGCCGCCTCTACGAGCGGCACGGCTTCACGTTCGAACACGAGGACGCCGTGGACGTGTTCCTGGTGCGCGAGCCCCGTCGCCGACCCCTTTCCCGTCCCCGGTCCGGGTGGTTCCGTGGCGGGTTCGGGGTGGGGGCGGAGGCGGCGGCTCCATCATGAGCCGGTGTTTCGCTTCCTTCGCTCCCTTCGCGCCCTGCGGGCTCCGCTGACCTCCCTCCTCGTCGCCTGTGCCCTGCTCGCCGGGCCGGCCTCCGTCCCCGTCGGGCGGGGAGTCGGTGCGCCGCCCGGGGCCTTCGGGGCGTATGTGGGGTACGACGCCGCCGGTGTGCGGCGGATCGCGGCGCTCGACGGGTGGCTCGGGGCGGCCACGCCCCGGGTCGGGCACGCGTATCTGCCGGGCGACCGGTGGAGCAACATCGAGGGGGCGCCCGGGTATCTGGAGTACTGGGCGCGGTGGCGGCAGGAGCGCGCCGACCGGATGTTCGTGCTCAACGTGCCGATGCTGGAGGGCACCGAGGAGCATGTGTCCGACCAGGTCGTGCGGGACGAGCTGCGCAGAGGGGCGCGCGGGGAGTACGACGGGCACTTCCGGGTGCTGGCCCGGCGGCTCGTCGCGCTCGGGGTGCCCGATGCCGTGCTGGTGGTGGGGTGGGAGATGAACGGGATCACCTACACCCATCGGTGCGGGCCCGACCCACAGGCCTGGAAGCGGTACTGGGCGCGGATCGTCGACGCCATGCGGTCCGTGGACGGCGGGCAGCGGTTCCGGTTCGAGTTCACGCCCAGTCGCGGGCTGGACGCAGTCCCCTGGTCCGAGTGCTATCCCGGCGACCGGTACGTCGACGTCATCGGCATGGACGCCTACGACCAGCCGCACGGTGTGTCCTTCGAGGAACAGGTCGCCGAGCCGTACGGGCTCGCCGCGCACGTGCGGTTCGCGCGGGCGCACGGCAAGCCGGTCTCGTATCCCGAGTGGGGGCTGTACCGCAACGGCGACAACCCGGAGTACGTGCGGGGCATGCTCACCTGGTTCGCCGAGCACCGGCCGCTGTACCAGACCATCAGCGACTACTGCCCGCACGGTGTGTGGCGGTGCTCCGGCAATCCACGGTCGTCGGCCGTGTACCGGTCCCTGGTCGGGGGGCCGTTCGGCTGAACCCGGCCGCCACGCGGGCCGCGTGCCGTTCCCGGCCGCCCCACCGGTCCGATGATCACACTATGGGACGAGAACACCACGCGCGTCTCCCGCGAACGCGAACGCGGGCGCGCCTCCGTACCGCGACCGGGGGCACGACCGGGGCCGCGCCGCTCGCGCTCCTGCTGCTCGCATTCCTCCTGCTCGCGCTCGCAGCCGTGCCCGCGAGAGCCGGCGGAGACGGGTTCCGCAAGGAGGCCTCCCGTGCCGTCCGCGCGCACGAACGCGCTCGCGCGCAGGTGGACCGGCTGCGCGAGTCCGACGCGTCTCCCACCGAGGTCAAGGACGCCGAACGCCGTCGTAGGGCCGTCCGCGCCGGACTGTGGGACCTGCTGTGGACCACCGGGAGAAGCTCCGGCGACCCGGTCGCCGTCGATCCGTCCGGACGGGACAGCCGCTGTCCGTTCGGCGACCGGAGCCGCCCGCCGGAGCGGCGCGCCCGACCCTGGACGGCCCCGGCCCGCCGCTACTGGCTCTCCGCGGGCTACGCCGCCAAGGGCTCCCGCTGGGCCCACCGGCACACCGGCCAGGACTTCGCCGTGGACTCCGGCACCCCCGTGTACGCCGTCGGCTCCGGCACCGTCCGCGCCACGACCTGCGGCGACGGTTTCGGCAACCAGGTCGTGATCCGCCACCGCGACGGCTACTTCACGCAGTACGCCCATCTGTCGCGCATCGACGTGCGCAAGGGCGGGCATGTGAGGGCCGGCCAGCGCATCGGCCTGTCCGGCGCGACCGGCAACGTCACCGGCCCGCACCTGCACTTCGAGGTGCGGATCACCCCGTACGTCGGATCCGCGGTAGCGCCCCTGCCCTGGCTGCGCCGGAAGGCCGTCCAGGTCGCCGGGGCGTCCGCGATGCCCTGATCGCGGGCGGTGGCGCCGGGTGGCCGGGGACGTACTACGCCTGGCGGGGGTGGTAGGCGGCCAGCGCCCAGATCACGAACACGTCGATGGCGATCTGGATGACCGCCCAGAACGGCGCGTACGGCAGGAACAGGAACTGGAGGATCAGGCTCAGCGAGGCCAGCGCGATGCCGCTGATCCGGGCCCATCCGGCCCACTCGCTCCCGCTGAGCAGCCCATAGCCGGTCACCGCGGCCACGATGCCCACGATCAGCAGGACCCAGCCCCAGCCGGTGAGGTTCATCTCGTAGACGTAGCTGCCGACGCGGGAGTAGACGTCGTCGTTGGCGATCGCGGCGATGCCCTGGAAGACGGCGAGGACACCGCTCACGAACATGAGCACGCCCCCGAACACGACCCCTCCGGCGGCCAGTCCGTTCCACTCCGACGGGGGTGGGGTCCGGCCCGGCGTACCGGTGCCCTGGTGGGACGGGTCCCACACCCGGGGCCCCTGCGACGGCTTGGAGTGCGGCTGATCACTCATGGCGCTGTCCCGTCTGTGTGTCGGTGTTCGTCGGGTCGTCGGTGTTCGTCGGGTCGTCGGTGTTCGTCGGGAGGTCGGTGTTCGTCGGTGTTCAGCACCGACCCTCCGTCCGGACGAGGGCCGCCACCACGGGGGTGCGCCGTACGGGTGACCCGGCATGCGGACGGGCGGGACCACCCCTTCACTGGAGGAAGGCCCGCGGACCCCTCAGGAGGAGACAAGATGCGACGCACCAAGGGCGTGCTGCTGACGACGGCGGCGATCTGCTGCGCCACCGTGCTCACCGGCTGCTCGGACGAAGACACCCCCTCGTCGGTGTCGTCCGCCGCCAGCAAGGCCGCCTCGGCGGCCGAGTCGCTGGGCAGGGAAGCCACCGCGGCCGCGTCCTCCCTCGCCTCCGGCTTCGCCTCCGACCTCGCTTCCGGGGGAGCGTCGGCGCTCGCGTCGGCGTCGGCGAAGGCGAGCGAGCGGCTGGGCGAGATCAAGGACGGCGTCGACGTGAAGTCCGACGTCGGACTCGGCACCCCGGACACCGGCCAGGACGGCCGGGCGACCGTCGAGGTCACCGTCTCCAACACCACCGACGCGTCGAAGTCCTTCGCCGTCCAGGTCGACTTCACCGACTCCTCCGGCAACCGGCTCGACACGGTCGTCACCACCATCTCCGACGTGGCCGCGGGCAAGACCGGCAAGCAGACGGCCCGCAGCAACCGCACGCTGTCCGGCGAGGTGAAGGCGGAGGTGGCCCGGGCGGTGCGGTACTGACCGCGGTGTGCGGAACCTCCGGGGCTCACGCCATCCAGAAGAAGACGGCCGTCATCCGCTTCTCCTCCAGCGTCGTACCGGAGTAACCGGTCGCGCTGTGCACGAGGTTGGCGTTGTAGAGGAGCAGCCGGTTGTGCTTGTGGGGGACCCGTACGTCCTCCTCGAAGGCGTCCGGTGCGACGAACCGGGTGCCGAGCGCCTCGACGAGGTTGTTGTGCGGGGCCTGGACGACGTTGCCGCCGAGCCGCCCGCCGGGCAGGGACTGCCGGTAGAAGCTGGTGCCGCAGTCCTTGGGGACGGCCGGGTTGAGATACAGCACGGCCGCGTACCGGCACAGTGCCCGCGAGTCGGAGTGCGGCCGGGGAGTGCTCTCGCCCTCCCCCACCACCTGGATGCAGTTGTGGTTGAGGGTCCCGCCGCCGGGCGCCCGCTGCACCCACAGCTTCCCGGCCCCCGTCGCCTTCCTCACCAGCCGCTCCACCCGCCCGAGTTCACCGGGTTCGAGACCGGGCATGGCGCGCAGTCCGGGCCAGCTCTGCGAGGTGTACGGGTAGCCCTTGACCCAGTCGTCCTTGGCGAGACAGCGCTCACGGATCGCGGTGATGTCGGCCTCGGGGAAGACGTCGTCGATGACCCAGTAGTCGCGGCCCTTGGCGGGCTTGCGGTAGGGAAGCACGGGGAGCGTGGCGGCAGCCCTGACGGGCTGGTGGGGCCGCTGTGGCATGGACATGCGGCGAATCTAGGTCGGGGGTTCGCCATGACTCGCCCTTCCGTTCGTCCGCACTCCTCCGCGAAGTGGTCAACGTTTCGTCGAGCCGGTCAACGGTTCACCAACCGAGGAAGCCCCGGTGTCATCCGTTCGGATCCGCGAAGAGGTCGTCGGCGGTGGTGGCGTGGACGGCGCGCTCGGACCAGACAGTCAGTTGGTCGAAGTCGGTGCACGATTCGACCCGCTCGCGGATGTGGTCGGGGACGTCGATGCCACGCCAGCGCAGGATGTTCAGGGTCATCTCGGCCCGATCCCGAATCCGGCCCTGCTCGAGGCCCTGCTCGAGGCCCTGCTCGAGGCCCTGCCCGCGTACCTGCTCGGCGAGCGGGTGCCGCCAGAAGTACTGCATCGTCGTCATCAGGTCCCTCCACATCTGCTGTGCCTGGGGGTCGGTCAGGCATGAGTCGACGAACTGCACGAGCACCGCGGCGCTGTCCTCGTCGATGGTCCGCAGGGCTGCTGCCAGCGATTCCAGTATGCCCGCGGCCATCGGGCCGCGACCGTGTGTCATCGCAGAAAACACCGCAAGAGTGACGTTCCGCGCGGCCTCGCGCACGTCTGCGATCACTGGCACGTTGTCGGGGCCAAGCACGAACGGCCACACCGCCATGGACGGCCGTCCGGGCACCCCGAGATAGATGGGCTCCGCCGCCCACCGGGCGGTCGCACTGTTCTGCGTGACGACGATCAACACCGGCTCACAGCGGAACTTCTCGCGGAGAAAGGCGAGGTAGTACGGCCAACTGCCACGCTTCCTCTCGTCCGGCTGGCCCTGCGACTCGACGACCAGCAGGTAGCTTCCCTCGTCGGTCTCGGCCCGCAGCAGCGTGTCCACACGCCGCTCGATGGGCTCGATCTCGGTCAGGTCGATGTTCATGGCTGCGAACTCACGTGGCTCCGGGAAGGGCACGTGCAATACCTCTTGCAGAGCACGGGTCAGGAGTGCCGGATCCTTCTGGAAGATCCGGTGCAGTGCCTCGTGCGACGAGCCGACCATCGGCTCTCCTTTCTGTCCGACGTGATCAACGAGCTACGCCGCGTTTAGTTCGCACCACACCAACTTGCCCCGGTGGCCCATCCGGGACAGCGGCTGCCAGTGCCAGAGGTCCGAGCAGGCCCGGACGAGGGCCATCCCGCGCCCGTTCTCGGCGTCGGCGAGGTCCTCCAGCGGTCCCGGCGGCTCGGGCGGCTCGGGGTCCGCGTCCCAGGCACCGATCTGGAGGACGCCGTCCCGGAAGCGGAGACGAAGGCAGGCCGGGCCCTTGGTGTGCAGTACGGCGTTGGAGACCAGCTCCGAGGCGAGCAGCTCCGCTGCGTCGACCAGGTGGATCAGACCGTGCAGGGTGAGGATCAGACGCAGGGTGCGACGGCAGACCGTGACGGCGCGGGGGTCGCTGGGGATGTAGAGGGAGTACTCCCAGGGATCGGACATGCGTCAACTCCGAGTGACGTGAGGGGATTTACGCGCGGTGGCATTGCCGCAGCCGTCATGGCAGGACGAAGCGGTGCACTTCCGCAGCGTGTGCGGTACGTCACCGACGGTAGATCTAAATCTAGAGACGCTGCAAGCCGATCGCGTAATCTGACGCCGAACGAGTCGCGCATGCAGGCGCGTTGAACCTAGGAGCGGCCCAGCCTTGAGGCGCGAACCAACGGCACGTCAGACGCGTGTGGCAACCGAACTGCGCAGGCTTCGAGAGGCGGCGGATCTCAATGCACGCCAGGCTGCGGCGCTGCTCGGGGTGAGCCCCGCCCAGATCACTCATATCGAGTCCGGACTCGCGGGTGTGAGCGAGAAGCGGCTCCGGCGTCTCGCGTCCCACTACTCCTGCACAGACGACGAGTTCATCGACGCCCTGGTGGCCATGGCCACGGACCGGACACGCGGCTGGTGGGAGGAGTACCGGGGCCTGCTGCCCACTCCGTTCCTGGACCTGTCCGAGCTGGACCACCACGCCTTGTTCCGGCGCGAGGTGGCCATCCTTTTCGTGCCCGGCCTACTGCAGACAGAGGGCTACGCTCGAGCCGTGTTCTCATCACGGGTGCCTGAACTCACCCCCGAAGAGATCGAGCTGCGCGTCCGGCACCGCCTGAATCGACAAAGGATGACCATCCCCTACGAGGTGGTGATCCACGAAGCGGCACTACGCATCAGGGTCGGCGACCGCAGCAACTCACGGGCTCAACTCGCGCGTCTCGGCGAGCTTTCCCAAAAGGACCACATCACCCTGCGCGTCATCCCCTTCGACCTGGACGGCTTCTCCAGAGCTTCGAGCACCATGACGTACGTGGGCGGCCCGCTGCCCAAACTCGACACGGTGGTTCGTGACCTGCCCCATGGATCCGTTTTCATCGATTCCGATGCTCAGCTCAGCGCCTATCGAACACGCTTCCGTAAGGTTGAAGCTGTGTCGCTGGAACCCGAACAGTCACGCGACTTCATCCACAAGCTGGCGAAGGAGCTTTGAAGCGCCCCATGAACGCCCCCGGCCACTGGCAGAAGTCGTCCTACTCCGGTGAGGGCGACGGCAACGACTGCGTCGAGCTGGCCTCCACCCCCGCCACGCTCCACCTCCGTGAGTCGGACGCCCCCGGCGCCGTCCTCACCACCGCCCCGGCCCCGCTCGCTCAGTTTCTGCACGCCATACGCACAGGGACCCCCGGAATTGTGGCCTCCACCACAGCACGCAGAGGCCGCGCCTGCTGAAGTGACCCGATGATCGGTCTCGTACTCCGCGTTCTCCCCTTCTGGGTGCGCGAGCCCCTGCTCGTCGTCGTCGGCGTGCCTTTCAGCGGCCTCCTCTTCTACGCGGCCATCCGGGACCACGAGTGGATCGGGGCCGCTCTCGGCCTCGCCGTCGCCGTGTTCACCGCCGTCCGTATCCACATGATCAGGCGCGCCCTCCAGACCCGCCGCCAGCTGAAGGCCATGGAGGGCATGAAGCGCATCGAGGGCATCTAGGGGCCGTCAGGAGCGAGCAGGGGCGGTCAGGGGCGCGCCGAGGCCTCTCAGTCGTCGTCGTCGACGTGGTCGAACGTCCTCAGCATCTCCGTCAGCACCCGCACACAGGCCCGCACCTCGGCGTCGCTCAGATCGCCCCCGACCTGGCGGTTGAGCATGTGTTCGCGGCCCAGGACAGTGGTGATCAGGCTCCGGCCCTCCTCGGTGATCCGGATCAGGGACGAGCGCTGGTGCGCTGGGTTGGGCAGGGTCTCCACCCACCCGTGCGCCACCGCGTCGTTCACCATGCGCTGCACGAACTGCCGGCTCAGCGCCTGGATCCGGCTCAGCTGCGGGACCGTCAGGTCTCCTTTGCGGCGCAGCAGATCGAGCACGGAGCGCACCCCGACGGAGGCGCCCTCGACTGCCTCGCCCTGTTCGACCTTGCGCAGGGCGCGGCGGTAGAGGGGGCCGACCAGGTCGAAGACCTCGGTGAGCCGGTGGCCGAGCTCGTCGGGCGGGAGGGGGGCGTCGGCGGGGAAAGACGGTTTGTCGTTCACTCCCACATGATGCACCCGGAAAACATGACACCTTGGTTGCCAAAAATCGCTCAGGATGACACCTTGGTTGTCATGACTGCTGCTTCGGACATGAAGTACTTCGCCTCCGCCGACGGGGACCTCGCCTACCGCGAGGCCGGCGCCGGAGAACTCGTGGTCCTGCTCCACTCGGGATACGTCGATCACCGTGTCTTCGACGCGGTGATCCCGGCGCTCGCCTCCACGCACCGGGTGATCGCGGCGGACGTACGGGGCCACGGCGCCTCCGCCAACGCGACCCGGCCCTTCCGCTGGACCGACGACCTCGCCGCGCTGCTGCACCACCTCGACGCGGGCCCCGCGGTGCTGGTCGGCGTCTCGATGGGAGGCCTGATCGTCAGCGACACCCTGCTCGAACGTCCGGAGCTGGCCCGCGCGGCCGTCGTGTGCGGCGCCTCGACCGGCGAGTTCCAGGACACCGACCCCTGGCACCGGGCGATGCAGGCCGAGACGGCCCGTGCCCTGGCCGCCGGTGACATCGAGGGCTGGCTGAAGGCGTTCCTGAACTATGTGCCCGGCCCGCACCGCACCCTCGACGAGGTGGACCCGGACATCACGCGCCGACTGAGCGAGATGGCCCTGAACACCGTCTCCAAGCACACGCCCGGAGAGAAGGACTGGCACGTCCCGGTCACCGACACCTGGTCGCGGCTGCCCGGGATCGACGTCCCCGTGCTCACCGTGAACGGCGCCCTGGACACCCCCGACGTGATCGCCGCGGCGCAGCGCCTGGCCGACAGCGTCCGCGACGGCCGGTCCGTGCTCATCGAGGGCACCGGGCACTACCCCAACATGGAGAAGCCCGAGGAGTTCACCGCCGTCGTCACGGACTTCCTGCGCACCCTCTGACCAGCCGCGAGACCGGCCTCGGCGGCGGGCTCGGGGACGGCTCGAAGCCGGGCTCGGGGACGGCTCGGGGGCGGCCTCGGGGACGGGGTCGGGGACGGCTCGGGGACGGCTCGGGGACGGCTCGGGGGCGGGCTCGGGAACGGCTCGGGGGCGGCCTCGGGAACGGGGTCGGGGACGGCTCGGGGGCGGGCTCGGGAACGGCTCGGGGACGGCTCGGGGGCGGGCTCGGGAACGGCTCGGGGGCGGCGGACATCCGGTGGATGTCGGCGCGGTGCGGGAGGTCTCCTCGGAGCCGGACCTCGCGGACTTCGCCGAAGCCCTCGCCCTGCCCGCCCGGATGGTCGCCGGATACCGCGCGCTGATGCCGGACGCTCCCGTGCTGGACCGCTACCTGGCGCTCTTCGGCGACGCGGTGTTCGGCGAGTACAGCAGCCGGCTCGCCGAGCAGCACGCGCGGGCCGGCGGCAGGGCGTATCTGTCGCGGTTCGCCCGCAGGCGCGCGCGTCCCGGTGGCGGGACCCGGCCCTGGCACACCGCCGACATCCCCTTCGCGTTCGGCAATCTGGACGCGGCGGGCGCCGACTTCCTCATCGGCGGCGCCCCCGACGCACAGGACCGGGCACTGTCCCGGCGCATGCTCCGCGCCTGGGCCGACTTCGCCGCCCGCGGTGACCCGGGGTGGCCCACGGTCACCGCCGACGGCACGACGGTGCGGGTCTGGGCCGTGCCGGAGGATCACCTGTCCGACGACGGCGCCTCCGCCGTACGCGCGCTGTGGCGGGGCGTCCCTCTCGAAGCCGATCCCGCACCGCCACCGTCACCCTCACCCGGACTCGCACCCTGACCCGCATCCGGACCCGCACCCTGACTCGCATCCGCACTCGTGCCCGAGGTCACCACCACCACCTCGTCGCCGACCGACACCTTCCCCTCTCGCCGTACCTCGAAGTAGGCGCCGAAGGCGACTCCGCCCCTGTCCGCCCGGCGGTAGTCCGCGAGGGTGCGCAGCGGTTCCGGGCCCGAGCGGCGGCCGGTGCGCTGGTCGACCATCGTGATGGCGCAGCGGATCGTGTCCTCGGTGAAGGCCAGCTCCGCGCCGGCGATGGTGAGGCGGGCGGCGCCGTCCTCCGTGTGGGGGGTGTCCCAGCCGTCCACCACCAGGTTGGGCCGGAAGCGGTTCATCGGGAGGGGGGTGGCTCCGCGTTCGGTGATCCGGTGGTTCAGGGCGTCCAGGCTGGCCCGGGAGACGAGGTGCAGACGGCCATTGTTGCCGGCCGGGGGCCGGACCAGGGTGCTCGGGGTGCCCAGTACGTCCGTGAGCCAGTCGTGCACGTCCGTGCCGTCCGCCCGCACCGGGTCGCGGCCGGGTGCCCGCAACGTCAGCTCGCCCCCCGTCAGTTCCGGTGTGATCAGGGCAAGGCCGGGGTCGCCCCACTGCCAGCGCAGCTCGCCCTTCTCGTCGGCGATCGCGTACGTGCGGTCGTGCGGCAGACCGGTGCTCGTCAGCTCCGCCGCCGAGAGCTCCGTGCCCGCGCATCCCTTCACCGGGTAGTACGTGATCCCGGCCAATCGCCCGACCGTCATCCCCACGCCCCACGCCCCCTCGTCAGTCCGTCACCAGCGCCGGTACGAAACCGTCGAAGCCTTGGACGCCCACGATCTGCACGGGCTTCACCGGGTTCCTTATGGGAACTTATCCCTGCCCGGCTGCCCCGTCCATCAACTTTTCGCTCAGGACGGTGAGTACGTTCGGCCCCGCGTCCGTACTCCTGTGTGCCGTCCTCCACGGGCACGGCACATCGACATATCGGCGGTACCCCCGACCGGGCAGGAGGCACGGTGCCAATTTCGCGAAACATGATGGGAACCCTGTTCGTCGGCGGTGCGCTGACGCTGACACTCAGCGCGCTGGCCTACCCATCGATGCTCGGACTTGACACCGTGTCGGCTTCGGGCGACCGGATCATCGCCAACACCCAGTGGGGTCCGCTGACGGAAAGCGACCGCGCCTTCGTCGTGGCGGTGCGCGCGGCAGGTCTGTGGGAGTACCCGGTCGGGCAGATCGGGCTCCAGAAGGGGCAGAGCAAGGGCGTCATCACCGCCAGCCAGCACCTCATCGACGGCCACGCGGCGCTGGACACCACCTGCCTCAAGATCGCGCCGATGCTGAACGTCACCCTTCCCAACGTGGCCAGTCCACAGCAGGAAGGGTTCGTCAACACCCTCAAGGCCGACCAGGGCAAGCAGTTCGACGTCGACTTCGCCAACATCCTGCGCATGACGCACGGTTCTATCTTCAACACGGTGGCGAAGGTCCGCTCGACGACGAAGAACACGCTGGTGCGCGCGCTGGCCGACCAGGCCAACGACACCGTCCTGGACCACAT
>NZ_JBHWUW010000039.1:73579-81992 GCF_042737245.1 Streptomyces sp. NPDC060002 | reverse complement strand
TCGGCCCTCAGGGGGCCGTCGGCCCTCAGGGGGCCGTCGGCCCTCAGGGGGCCGTCGGCCCTCAGGGGGCCGTCGGCCCTCAGGGGGCCGTCGGCAGGGTCACCTCGAAACGGCAGCCGCCCGGGATGTTGCGTACCGTCGCCCACCCCTGGTGTGCCTCCACGATCCCCCGCACGATGGCGAGACCCAGCCCCGCCCCGGCCGGCGGCGTCCGGGCGTGCGTCCCGCGCCACCCGGTGTCGAAGACCCGCGGCAGATCCTCCTCGGGGATGCCGCCGCAGCCGTCGGTGACGGAGACGACGACCCCGGCGGGCGAGCGTTCCGCGGCGACGGCGACCGTGCCGTCTGCGGGCGTGCGCCGGATGGCGTTGACGAGCAGATTGCCCAGCACCCGGCTCATCTCCTTGCCGTCCACCTCGACCGGAAGAGGCTCGACACGGCCGCCGACGAGCCGTACGCCGTGTTCGCGGGCCAGCGGGTCGGCGCCGGCGAGGGCGTCGCCGACCAGGTCGTACACGGACATGCGGGAGGTGGAGAGCGCGAGCGCCCCGGCGTGTATGCGGGAGAGCTCGAACAGGTCGCCCACCATGTCGTTGAGCCGCTCCACCTCGGTGCGGATCTGCCGCAGATAGCGGGCCGGGTCGGCCGCGACCCCGTCCTCCAGCGCCTCCGACATCGCGCGCAGTCCGGCCAGCGGAGTGCGCAGGTCGTGCGAGATCCAGGCGACGAGTTCACGTCTGGACGTCTCCAGCGCGCGCTCGCGGTCCCGGGATTCGGCGAGCTTACCGCTGGTCGCCGCCAGCTCACGGCTCAGCGCGTCCAGTTCGGCGGTGGTCGGGCCGGCGGGGGCGGTGAAGGCACCGCCGTCGCCGAACGAGCGTGCGGCACGGGTGAGTTCACGGCTGCGGGCGACCACCCAGCGGCCGAGGAGAACGGCGGTGGCCAGGGAGACCACCGCGGCCATCGCCACCACCGTCGTCACGACGCTCAGGTCGTGCCCGGACAGGAACATCGCCTGCGCCACGGCCAGCGTGCCCGCCAGCATCGCGGTCACCGCGACGGCGGCCACCACGGTGAGCGACGCGGTGAACGAACGGCGGCGCAGCAGCCACAGCGCGCCCGCGCCGAGCAGCCCGGCGAACAGGGCGCCGAGGAAGGCGAACAGGGCGATCAGCAGGGTGTCGCGCACGGTCACTCCCCCTCTCGGTCGGGACCGGGTTCGAAGCGGTAGCCCACGCCCCACACCGTCCGGATCAGCTGCGGCCGGGCCGGGTCGTCCTCGACCTTGCCGCGCAGCCGGCGCACATGGACGGTCACGGTGGACAGGTCGCCGAACTCCCAGCCCCACACCTCGTGCATCAGGTCCTCCCGGCCGAACGCCCGCCCGGGATGCCTAAGGAAGAACGCGAGCAGATCGAACTCACGCAGTGTGAGGGCGAGTTCGGTGCCGTCCTTGGTGGCGCGGCGGGCGCCGGGATCGAGGCTCAGGCCGGCCGCGGCCAGCACCCGCGCACCGGTGGCGGGCCGGCTGCGACGCAGCACCGACTCGACCCGCAGCACGAGTTCGCGGGGGCTGAAGGGCTTGGTGACGTAGTCGTCGGCGCCGACCTCCAGGCCGAGGATGCGGTCGTCCTCGTCGCCGCGCGCGGTCAGCATGATGACCGGCACGGGTCCGTGCCCGCGCATCCGGCGGCACACCTCGAGACCGTCCATGCCGGGCAGCATCAGGTCCAGCACCACCAGGTCGGGCCAGTGCGCGGCGGCCCGGGTCAGCGCGGTCGGGCCGTCGTCGGCCCGGTCGACGACATAGCCGGCCCGGTCCAGGTACCCGGCGACGACCTCCGAGACCGTGGGGTCGTCGTCCACGACCAGGACCCGGGCCGATCCCGGCGGAGGGGGCGGGGACTCGTGCGGCTGCTGCATACCTCCAGCCTCGCACCGCGCCCCGGTCCGTGCCGCGCCGCGGGCGTCCCGGCGCCCGGACGTCCGCGTTTCGTAAGGAGCCGAAGTCCGTTTCGCCCTATTCGCGTTCGTAGGGTGAGGACCGTGACCACGGACGCAGAAGTAACGGACGCAGAAGTAGATGTCGTGCTCCCCTGTCTCGACGAGGCCGAGGCACTCCCCTGGGTGCTCGCCCGCGTTCCGAGCGGCTGGCGGGCCATCGTCGTCGACAACGGCTCCACCGACGGCTCGGCGGAGATCGCCCGCGCACTCGGCGCGAGAGTCGTCCACGAGCCCCGCCGGGGCTTCGGCGCCGCCTGCCACGCCGGACTGACCGCGGCCACCGCCGACGTCGTCTGCTTCTGCGACTGCGACGCCTCCCTCGACCCGGCGCTGCTCGTGCCGTTCGTCCACGAGGTCCGCGCCGGCGCGGCCGACCTGGTGCTCGGCCGCCGACGGCCGCTGGGCCGGGGCGCGTGGCCCGCGCACGCCCGGGCCGGCAACCTCGCGCTCGCCCGGCTGCTGCGCCGCCGCACCGGTCTGCGCCTGCACGATCTCGGCCCGCTGCGGGCCGCCCGCCGTGAAGCGCTGCTCGCCCTCGGCCTCACCGACCGGCGCAGCGGCTACCCGCTGGAGATGGTGGTGCGCGCGGCCGACGCGGACTGGCGGATCACCGAGCACGACGTCCCCTACCTGCCCCGTACGGGCGTCTCGAAGGTGACGGGCACCTGGCGTGGCACCTGGCAGGCGGTCCGGGACATGAGCCGCGTTCTCAACGGTGTTGCGGCGCGCGAAGGGGCCGCACGGTGACCACGCTGCTCGTCATCGCGAAGGAACCGCTGCCGGGGCGGGTGAAGACCCGGCTCACCCCGCCGTTCACCCCAGGGGAGGCGGCGGCGCTCGCGGAGGCGGCTCTGTCCGACACCCTGCGGGCGGTGGCGGCCACGCCCGCGTCCCGCCGCGTCCTGGTGCTGGACGGCGCCCCCGGGCCCTGGCTGCCGCCCGGATTCGACGTCGTACCGCAGTGCGCGGGCGGACTCGACGAACGGCTCGCGGACGCCTTCGCCCGGTGCGACGGGCCTGCCCTCCTCATCGGGATGGACACGCCGCAGGTCACGCCGGAGCTGCTGACCGCCGACTTCGACGGCTGCGACGCGTACTTCGGCCCGGCGTGGGACGGCGGCTTCTGGGCCCTGGGGCTCGCGAAGCCCGATCCCGGTCTGCTGCGGGGCGTGCCCATGTCGACGCCTTCCACGGGGGCCGTGCAGCGGGCGCGGCTCGTCGGCGCGGGGCTGCGGTTGCGCGACCTGCCGTGTCTGCGGGACGTGGACACCGCCCCGGACGCGGCGGCCGTCGCCGCGCTGGCCCCGCACGGCCGGTTCGCCGCCCGCCTCGCCGAGTGCACGGCGGCGGTGAGCCGGTGAGCACCGCGTACGACCTCGGCGGGGCCGGCCCCGCCGACGGCGGCGTGGCAGGAGTCGCGGGAGTTGCAGGAGTCGCGGGAGTTGCGGGGGTCGCCGGGGTCGCGGGAGTTGCGGGGGTCGCAGGAGTTGCGGGGGTCGCCGGAGTCACGAGAGTTGCAGGGGTCGCAGGAGTTGCGGGGGTCGCCGGAGTTGCGGGGGTCGCCGGAGTTGCGGGGGTCGCCGGAGTCACGGGAGTTGCGGGAGTTGCGGGGGTCGCGGGAGTTGCAGGGGTCGCGGGAGTTGCGGGGGTCGCCGCCGACTGGGCCGCCGCCGACCCGTACAGCGCCGCCCTGCGCACCGGCCGGGGCCCGCTGTTCCTGCGTCGCGCCGACGGCTGGCTGCTGCCGCTGGAGGTGGAGCGGTGGTGCGCCCGCGCCGACCCGGCCGACCTGGCGATCCTGGACCGGTGCGAGGGAGCCGTGCTGGACGTGGGCTGCGGCCCCGGCCGGCTGGTGGCCGAACTCGCCGCCCGGAGCCGGACCGTGCTGGGCGTAGACGTCAGCGAGGCCGCCGTCGCCCACACCCTGGAGCTGGGCGGACAGGCGCTGCGGCGGTCGGTCTTCGACCTGTTGCCGGGCGAGGGGCGCTGGGGGACCGTGCTGCTCATCGACGGCAATGTCGGCATCGGCGGCGACCCGCTCGCCCTTCTGCGCAGGGCGGCCGCCCTGCTCGTCCAGGGCGGCCTGCTGATCGTCGAGACCGCACCGGTGGACGTGGACGAACGGGCCGAGGTCGAGGTCGTCGACCGGCCCGGGGCGGGCGGCGCCGGCCGGGCGTTCCCCTGGGCGCGGCTCGGTACACCGGCCCTGCTGCGGTACGCGGGCCGGGAGGACTGGCGGACGGCCGTTCAGTGGACGGCCGGCGGCCGCTGCTTCGTCGCCCTGCGCAGTCGCAGCGCGAGCAGCAGCGCCGAGCCGCCGAAGAGCACCGCGGTGATCAGCAGCCAGTGGGCGAGGAAAGCGTCCGCCGAGCGGCCGGTGGCCGACCGGTAACGAAGGTCCACCATCCCGCTGATCAGCGGGAACCACACGAGCAGCAGCAGCCCGGAGAACGCGGCCGGTACCCGGACGTACATCGCCCACCGCCGATGACCGGTCGCGCCGAGCCCCTGGACGGCAGCCCGGTCGGCCACGGCGTACAGGGGCAGCAGCACGAGGTCGTGCAGCAGCGCCGCCCCCACCCACCACAGCGCCACGCCGAACCAGTCGTCGGCGAGGAGACGTACGCCCGCGTAGGCGGCCAGCGCGAACGAGCAGGCGAGCAGAAGGATCTGGAAGGGACTGCCGATCACCGGCCGTCGTCGCACGGGCGTCATCGTGTCTCTCCGAACGTCATCCGGGCCACCCACTTGGTGTTGAGCACGCCGGGCGCGGCGGGCACGATGACGCGCGCCGGGTAGCCGTGGTCGGGGCTCAGGGGCTCGCCGTTGACGTACAGGGCGAGCAGGGAGCGCGGATCGGCGACCTGGTTCGCGCGCAGGGCCGCGTGGCGGAAGGCGCCGTGTTGCTGGAGGGACTCGACGAACACGTCCGGCGGATCGTCGTCGTAGCCGACGAGCGCGGCCAGGTCCCGCAGCCGTACGCCCCGCCACCACTGGTCCGAGGTCGACCAGCCCTCGACGCATGCGATGGGCAACGCCGAGCTGTGCAGCGGGAGTTCACGAAGCCGGTCGCGGCTGAGACGGAGGGTGCCGGTGCGCCCGGTGACGACCAGGCGCCAGGCGTCCTCGTCCGTGCGCGCAGCGTCGATCCCGGCGTACGCGGCCGTCTTGTTGATCTGGAAGCCGTTCGGACCGCTGCCCGGATCGGCTCCGCCGTGCGGAGCGAGCAGGGCCGTGCCCCGCGGCCCGTCGAAGCTCTGGCCGGCCGTCGTGGCGAACAGCAGCAGCGAGCCGCCCCCGACGAACCACAGCGCTCCGCGCCGGGAGACGGTCGCGGGATCCGGGCGGGGGGAGACCAGCTCTCGCGAGGACGCGGACGCCCGGGACGAGATCGGCTCCCCCTCCTCCCGCGGGCGGCGCAGATTGCGTACGGCCGCCGGGGCCTTCAGGACGGCGTGGGCGACGAACGCGGCGAAGAAGACCCATGCGCCGTAGAAGTGCAGGGGGTAGAAGGAGCCGGGGAAGACGTAGTCGAGCTGGACGTTGAGGACGCCGGTGACGAACTCGAACAGCCCGCCGCCGACCAGCAGCAGCAGGGAGATCCGTTCGAGCGCGTGGGCGAGGGAGCGGGCCGGCGGCAGCGTGAACAGCTTCGGCACCACCGACCACAGCTTGGCCAGCAGGACGGGGATCAGGGTGATGCCGAGGGTGACGTGGACGCCCTGGTTGAGCCGGTACAGCCAGTGCGGGCCGGTCGGCCAGGCGAACAGGTAGAAGCCGAGGATCCCCTTGTCCGGGGTCTTGTCGTTCACCGGCGAGAGATCCGGGTTGTAGGCGGCGTACGAGAGCAGGCCCGTCACGAACAGCACCGTGATGCCGAAGAGCAGCACCAGGCCGAGCACCGAGGTGAACCAGGGGCCGCGCAGTGGGCTGCGCCAGAAGCCGGGGGAGGTGGGGAGCCGTGAATCGTCTCGCATGCCCCGACCGTAGGCCGCGGCACCCCCGGGAAAGGGGGCGCGACTCATGACGAAACGCTGACGTCCGGCCCGGACGGCGGCCCCTGGCCCGCCGCACGGCCTAGCGTGCCGATGTGACCCGCACCCTGCGCTCCGCCGAGCCGCGAGCCCCGCGCTCCGGTGGCACCACCCGCGACCTCCGCCTCGCCCTCCGCCGTGACCTGTACGCGGCGGGCGCCGCCGTCCTGCTCGTGACGGCGGCCGCGCTGATCGGCCACCACATCCAGCACACCCATCACAGTCTCCGGGTCGACTGGCCTCCGCTGCTGGGCAGTTGGGGACCTCATCTGGGGCCGGGCACGCCGGCGGCCGTCGCGCTGGCGGCCGCGACCGTGGGGTACGGTCCCGCGCTCGCCGCCCGCCTGCCCTGGCGGGCCCTGCTCGTGGCGGCCTGGGGCACGGCGACGGCCTGGATCCTGTCCCTCGCCCTGATCGACGACTGGCGGCGGGGCGTCGCCGGCCGGCTCACCACCCGCCATGAGTACCTCCAGGTCGTCGACCGTTTCCACGACGTCCCGGCGACACTGCGCGACTTCACCCGGCACATCCTTCTGGAGTCCCCCGACAACTGGCCCGCGCATGTCGCCGGTCATCCCCCGGCGGCCACGCTGACCTTCGTCCTGCTCGACCGGATCGGGCTGCGGGGCGGGGGCTGGGCCGGCATGTGGTGCATCGCCGTCGGCGCGACGGCCTGTGCGGCCGTGCTGGTGGCGGTGCGGGCGCTGGCCGGCGAGGGGCTCGCGCGGCGGGCTGCGCCCTTCCTGGTGCTGGCTCCGGCCGCGGTGTGGATGGGGACGTCGGCCGACGCGTACTTCGCGGCGGTCGCCGCGTGGTCCGTGGCGCTGCTGGCCCTCGCGGTCACGGGACGGCGGGTGCGGAGCGGGGCGCTGGGCTCGGGTCTGCTCTTCGGCCTGACCTGCTACCTCTCCTACGGCCTCACGCTCTTCGCGCTCATCGGCGCGGCGGTGCTGCTGCTCGGCCGGGGACGCGTCCGGACGCGTCCCGACCTGCTCGTCCTTCTGCTCGCCGGGGCGGCCGTCGTGCCGACGGTGTTCACCCTCGCCGGATTCGACTGGTGGGAGGGGTACCGGCTGCTGGTCACGCGCTACCACCAGGGCGCGGGCGGTGTCCGCCCCTACGGCTACTGGGTGTGGGCCGACCTCGCCTGCACGGTCCTGATCACGGGCCTGGCGACGGCGGCCGGTCTACGGCGGACCGGCGCGACACTCCTCCGCCTCCGCCACCGCCACCGCCTGCGCCTCCGCCTTCGCCTTCGCCACCGCGGCCAGCGCCTCGCGACGCGACCGGACGGTCCGCACCGCTCCGGCGCGGACGCCCGCCTCGCCCTCCTCGTGGCCGCCGCCCTGCTCGCCCTGCTCGTCGCCGACCTGTCCGGCATGAGCAAGGCCGAGACCGAACGCATCTGGCTCCCCTTCGCCATGTGGCTCCTCCCGGCCTGCGCGTTCCTCACCCGCCCGCGGGTCTGGCTGGCCGCCCAGGCCGCCCTGGCCCTGCTGCTCAACCACCTGTTGCTGACCGGCTGGTGACCCGGGGCGCGACGGCGCTCACCCGGCGAGTCCTCCGAGGAGCGCCCGGGTACGGCGTCGTGCGGCGTCCCGGCGACGCCCGCACCCGAGGCCGTTCGTGACCGCAGGAGGCGGCCGGGCACACTGTCGTCACATCGAGACGGAGAACAGTGCAACCTTTGGGGCAATCAGGCTGTCTCTGTTTTTATCCGACACACACCACCACACACGCCCTTCGGGGGAGATCATGGTGCGAAACAGAACCCTCTGGGTCACCGCCGCCCTGCTGGCCACCACTCTGGGTGTGGCCGCGGTCCCGGCCACCGCCGCCCCGGTCGCGGCCACCCGGGCCGCCGCGGCCTGCGCCACCGGCTGGGGCAGCCTGGCCAAGACGTACTCCGCCGGCACGGCGACACCGCTGACCGACGTCAGGACCGGCCGCCACGACTGTTACGACCGGTTCGTCGTCGACGTCCCGGGCGCGGGCGCCGCCGAACTCGGCTACTCGGTCGCGTACGTCGACCGGCTCTACCAGGACGGCTCGGGCCGTCCCATCGCCGTCGGCGGCGGTGCCGTCCTGGAGGTGCGGGTCAACGCGCCCTCCTACGACCCCGAGACCGGCACGCCCACCTATCCGGGCCGGGTGGCGCAGCCGCTGCCGGGCGTGAACCTCACCGGCTACAGCACCTTCCGTGACACCCGGTACGCCGGGAGCTTCGAGGGTGTGACGCAGTTCGGACTCGGCGTCCGGGCGCGCCTGCCGTTCCGGGTACTGCATCTGGCCGACCATCTCGTGGTGGACGTGGCGCACACCTGGTGACACCGGCCGCCCGCACGATCCCCGGCGTTCGGCCTCCCTGAGGCCTG
>NZ_JBHWUW010000039.1:0-73569 GCF_042737245.1 Streptomyces sp. NPDC060002 | reverse complement strand
GGTGTGGCCCCCCCCGGCCCCCCCCCCGCCGGGCGTGGCGCGGGAACGCTGGGCGTGAGCGCGTGTTCATGCGGCCCTCGGGACATCTCGGCCGGGATTTCGTAGGCTGTCGGTCGCCGCTCGCCACCCCCGACCGCGCCCCGCAGAGGACCGGATGCAGACCCTCAGACTTGTCAAGTACCTGACATCAGCAGCCGTGGCCCTCGCGCTGCTGACCCCGGCACCGACCGCGGCAGCCGCCGCCACCCGGGACGCCGCCGCCCAGGACGCCATCGCCTCCGCTTCCACCCCCGGGGCCGCTCCCCCGGCGGCGGCGGAGGACTGGCAGCCGCCCCTGTCCACCCGGGGCCGCTACATCGTCGACGCGCAAGGGCGCCGCTTCCGCCTGAAGTCCGCCAACTGGGACGGCGCCCAGGGCTCGTGGTCGGGCAGCGGCAGCACCGCCGATCCCGCCAACCACCACGCCGGCCAGAACTCCTCCGGCATACCCCTCGGCCTGGACCGCGCCCCGCTGTCGGAGCTGCTCGCCGACTTCCACCGGCTCGGCATCAACAGCATCCGGCTGCCGTTCTCCAACGAGATGATCCGCACGACGGCCCCGGTGCCGGACACGGCGGTCGCGGCCAACCCGCAGCTGCGCGGCGGCACCCCCCTTCAGATCTTCGACGCCGTCGTGGCCGCCCTCACCCAGGACGGGTTCGCGGTCATCCTCAACAACCACACCAACACCACCCGCTGGTGCTGCGGCGTGGACGGCAACGAACGGTGGAACAGCGCTCGGTCCACCCGGCAGTGGACGGACGACTGGGTCCTCATGGCCCGCCGCTACTCCGCCAACTCCCGCGTCGTGGGCGCGGACCTCTACAACGAGGTACGCCGTGACGTACTGGACGACCCCAACTGGGGCCTCGGCGACGACCACGACTGGTACGCGGCGGCCCAGCTCGCCGCGGACCGCATCCTCACCGAGGCCGACCCCGACCTCCTCATCGTCGTCGAGGGCATCAACTGGACCGGTCTGCCCGTGGACGGGCTGCCGCACGAGCGCCCCACCCTCACGCCCGTCCGCACGCTCTCGCACACCCTCCTGGACGCGCACAAGCTGGTCTACTCCGCCCACTTCTACGGCTACACCGGCCCCCGGCACAGCGGTGCCACCGGGATCGGCGAGACCCACGACCCGCGCTACCAGGACCTGACCCGCGACCAGCTGTCCCAAGTCCTCACCGACCAGGCCTTCTTCGTCACCACGGAGGGACAGCACTACTCCGCGCCCGTCTGGATCAGCGAGTTCGGCATCGGCGCCCAGGAGACCGGCGCCGCCGCCCGCGCCTGGTTCGGCAACCTCACCGACTACTTCGCCGACCACGACGCCGACTTCGCCTACTGGCCGCTGGTCGGCTGGGAGGGCCACGACGACTGGGCGCTGCTGCGCTACGACACCACGGGGCGACGGTTCGGCATCCTCGACCAGGCCGACTGGCGCGGCGCCGGCTGGGATCACCTCATGACGTCCGCGACCCGCACCGGGACCGTCCCGGCGGTGCCCGTCCGGCGCATGCTGGCCACCGACCACGGCGACGCGGTGCAGTCCCGGCGGGTACGGGCCGGCGGGGACTGGGACCCGGGGGCGTCCAAGGCCGCCTGCCCCGACGGCCTCCGGCTGATCGGCCTGAGCCACACCGGCGGCCGGGGCCTGTGCACCGACACGACCGGCGGCGACCTGCGGGCCGCGGGCGACACGCAGACGGCCGTCACCGACGAACGCCACGTCCCCGCAGGCGGCGACTGGGCCGGCGGCTACACCAAACTCCAGTGCCCCGCCGGGCAGTTCCTGATCGGCTACAGCCGCCGCGGGGAACGCGTGTCGGCAGCCCTGTGCGTGCCCGCCCGTACGACGCTGGGCCGGGCCGGACACACGGTCTGGTTCGACCGGTCCGACAACCGGCCCGCCGACACCGGCGGCGACTTCGCCCAGGGCCACTACAAGGGCCAGTGCGCCGCCGACGAGTACGCCGCGGGCATCGCCTTCACCACCCGGTTCGGCAGCACGCAGGGCCCCGCCGCCCTCCTGTGCGTCCCACTGGGCCCGTGAACACCGAACCCGCAACGGGCGGCGCACGCCCTTCCGTTGCGGGCTCGGACGCCCTGGCGTCCCGGAACGTCCGCGAAATTGTCCGTGATCGGTAACAGACGGATCCCGCCGCGCCTTTTCACCGTCCTGACAGCTGCAGGGGATCACCGGGGCACGGGATCCGCCGACACGACACGAACAGGGCAGACATGGCGCGGCATGGCGGGCGGGGATGGTACGGCCGGGTTCTCGCGGCGGCGGTCGGGGTGACGGCGGTGGCCGCCGCCGCCTCGGTGTGGACCGCGCAGGCCGGACCGGTGGACGGAGGGCAGGCGGGAGCGGGCGCCTCGGCGCGCCCCTCCGCCGCGGGTTCCGTGCCCGAGCGGGTGTCGGTGGACATCGCCCACGCCTCGGACGGTGGTGCCCGCGGCGTCAACATCACCATCGACGACGGTCCGGACCCCGACTGGACGCCTCAGGTCCTCCAGGTGCTGCGGGAGAACCATGTGAAGGCGACCTTCTGCATGGTGGGCACGCAGGCCCAGGCCCACCCGGACCTGGTCAAGGCCGTGGTGGCGGACGGGCACCGGCTGTGCAACCACACCGTTTCGCACGACACCACCATGGACACCAAGCCCGAGTCCTACCAGAAGCAGCAGATCCTGGACGCCGAACGGATGATCACCGAAGCCTCCGGGGGCGTCCGCCCGCTGTACTACCGGGCGCCGGGCGGCGCCTTCACCCCCTACAGCCGCGATCTCGCCGCTTCCCGCGGGATGCGGCCGCTGGGCTGGAACGTCGACACCAAGGACTTCGAACGGCCCGGCGCCGCCGCCATCGTCGCCACGGTCGAGAAGGAGGTGTCCAACGGCCCGACGGTCCTCTTCCACGACGCGGGCGGGGAGCGCTCACAGACCGTGGCGGCCCTGCGCGAGATCCTGCCGTGGCTGAAGGAGCAGGGGTACTCCTTCGGCTTCCCGGTGATCTGAGCGCGCGGTCACTCCACGCCGCGCCGGTCGTCCTCGCTCCAGGCCCGGGTGTCCCGGGGCTGGACGTAGGGTTCCTCGTCCTCGGGCAGCCCGCCGGCCACGGCCCGCTGGCGGGCCATTTCGGCGTCGAACTCCAGGCCCAGCAGGATCGCGATGTTGCTGATCCACAGCCACACGAGGAAGACGATCACTCCGGCGAGCGTGCCGTAAGTCTTGTTGTACGAGCCGAAATTGGCCACGTAGAAGGCGAAGCCGGCGGAGGCGATCAGCCAGATCACCAGCGCCAGCACGCTCCCGGGCGTGATCCACCGCAATCCGCGCCCCCGGACGTTCGGCGTCGCCCAGTACAGCAGCGCGATCATGACCGTGACCAGGACCACCAGCACCGGCCACTTCGCGATGGACCACACGGCCAGCGCCGTGTCCCCGATGCCCAGCGCGGCGCCGGCCTGGCGGGCCAGACCGCCGGTGAACACCACGATCAGCGCGCTGGCGACCGCGAGCACCAGAAGCACCACCGTCACCCCCACGCGCAGCGGCAGCACCTTCCACACCGGCCGCCCCTCGGGCATGTCGTACACCGCGTTGGCGCAGCGGATGAAGGCGGCCGTGTAGCCGGAAGCCGACCACACCGCCAGCACGAGACCGACGACCGCCATGACCGAGCCGACGCCACCCCGGCCCTGCAACTGCTGCACCGCGTCGCTGATGATGTCGCGGGCCGAACCCGGCGCCACCTTGCGGAGGTTGTCCAGGACCTCGTCGGTCGCCGACTTCCCCGCCAGTCCCAGGAGCGACACCAGCACCAGCAGTGCCGGGAACAGCGACAGCACCCCGTAATACGTCAGTGCCGCGGCCCGGTCCGTGAGTTCGTCGTCCTTGAACTCCCGCAGTACCCCTTTGAGCACGGCCGGCCAGGAGCGCTTCGGCAACTGTCCGGGCCCGTCCGGCGCCCGCCGTTCCACCTGCTCGTCCGGGCCCGCCGTGGGCTCCCGACCGGTCGTCGACGCCGTGGAGTCGTCATGGTCGGATGTCGATGTGCGTGCCATGACAACGGAGTAACCGCAACCGGCCGATCCATGCGTGGACCGGGGCAGCGGCGACCTCCCGCCGCGTCCGCCGGACCTGGCCGCCCGCCTGACGCCCCGACGCTACCCACGGGCCGCCGGTGGACGACGGCTTCCCGGACTCGGGCGGACGCGCGGAGCCCGTCGGGGCCGTTCAACGCGGCGCGGCGCGGCGGCCGTAGTGGCGGGCCAGGGCGTGGAAGGCCTGCTTCGGCTCCCAGTGCCAGCCGGCTTCCGGGTGACCGGGGCGCTCGTGAACGGTTCTGGTCACCGCGTAGGACGCCATGTCGAGGTCGTAGCGGGGATCGTCGGCGCGGTGCGGGGCGTCCGGGGTGACGAACTCGAAGGCCATCGCCGCGTACGGTCCCGTCGACTCGCACACGTCGAGGGGCGCGGTGACGTGGTCGGCCTGGGTGCGTTCACTGCGGACCAGGTGGCCCTTGATCTCCTCGGGGTCCTTGTCGTGGTCGACCACGTCCCATCCCATGCCGCCCGAGTCCGGGGCGCCCACGTAGGCGCAGGTGCCGAACTCGGTGATGGCCAGCGGCTTCCCCCGGCGCGTGTGGCGGCGCAGTTCCCTCACGTGGTCGGCGGGTCGCGGGAACGAGGAGTAGTAGTCGATGCCGACCGATGTCGAACAGGGACCAGTCGACCTGGTCGTCCTGTGCGGCGGCGTAGGACAGCCGGCCGTCGAAGACCGAGCGGCCGGTCCTGGCGGCCCGGGCCGTGAAGGCGTCCAGACGTCGTTGCATGACCACGGGGTCGTAGGCGCCGTTGATGAGGTTGCGTATGCGTTCCAGCACCGTCTCCCCCGGCACGATGCCGGGCACGAAGAGCCAGAACTCGCAGCCCACGCTGAAGTCGACGCTCTCGCCCTGCGGCGCAGCCGTTGCGCGACCCGGCCGGTCTCCGCGAGGTGCTCGAGGATGTCCCGGGCGGGGACGTCTCCCAGCGTGGGCTGGAGCCATACGTGCAGGCCGTGTTCGGCTGCCTCGGTCGCGGTCGCCGCGAGGCGTTCCACGCCGTCGCCGGTGACGTCGACCGTGTCGGCGTGCAGGTCGTGGCGGATGGCGCGGAGGTCCGCCCGCATCCGCTCGGCGGTCCACCCCGTGGCGGGGGTCTCGCCCTCCCCCACCGTGTAGACGACGCCCCGATGCCGCAGCCCGCGCCCCCGTCCCGTGGCGTCTGCCCGCCCCTCGGTGTCTGCCCGTCCCATGGCGTGTGCCTGTCCCGCCGGTCCGAGCACGGCCGCCGCGACCGCCGCCGTCCCGGCCAGGAACCCGGCCCGGCTGATCCGCTTGGTTCGCTCCATGCCCCCACGGTGCTGGAGGCACGCGGAGGACACAGTCGGCCGATGGTCTGGATCGTCGCGACGAAGGTCGGTGAGGGGGCCGGGCCGGTGGTCGTTCCGGCGGCCGGGACGCGTCCCAAAGGCGTCGCCCGGAGTGCGTCGCGCCCCGGCCGCCGTCGCCTCAGCCGACCGTGGCCTGCCCGTACGGCACGAGTCGTACGGGGCCCACGAGACCGAAGGCCTGCCGGGCGACGGCGCCGAAGACCGCGGGCTGGGCGACCCGGAGCCGGTTGACGAGGGGAATCGCCACCTCCACCTCGATGACGTTGCGGCCGCGCCGGAGCAGGGGGCCCACGTCGACGACCGGGTGGAGACGGTCGACGACCGGGGCGCCGGCGCCGTTGACGGTGACCCGGGCGGTGTCGGAGACCTGGCCGAGTTCCAGGTGGGCGCCGAGCGCGGAGGTCCACCCGGGCGGCAGGTCGATCGTCGTCCGGTAGCGTCCGATGCCCGCGGAGTCGGCCAGTTCCGGGATCCCCGACCAGGGCAGCAGGGTGTCGAGGGTCAGCGTGCGGTGGACGTGGTCGGTCCGGGTCGGGGCGGATCCGGGGTACCAGTCGTCGGCGTCCAGCTGCCAGCGGCTCGGGGTGATGGGGGCGGGTACGGACGGGATGGCCGTGGTGACCGTACGGCCCGAGGACAGCCGTGTCGTGCGGGTGCCCGCCTCGGTCGCACGGACCGTCAGCTTGTGGCCGTCGAACAGGACTTCGGACGCGTCCGTGTCGAGGACGTGCGGCCGTGCCCCGTTCCGGTCGCCGAAGAGTCCGGGACGGCCCAGGGCGACGATCGTCGCCTGGCCGGGCTGGAGGGCGACCCGCACGGTGACGTCGCCGCCGTCCTCGGTGTAGCGGGCGATCCGCGTGACCTCCCCCGTCCAGGGGTCCAGCAGGTACGGGATCGTCGTCCCGCCCCTTGTCCGGCGGGTGTGGCGCAGCGTCACCTCGTGGTCGATCGCGGCCACGGCCGGTTTGACCGTCTCCGCGTGCTTGCCGTTGCAGAAGTAGTAGAAGTCGGCGTCCCGGGTGACGCGGTGTGCGTTCAGGAGCGTGGAGGCGGTGGCGTGGCGCACGTCCGGGATGACTCCGAGCCCGGCGAGGGCGTCGCCCACGGCGGCCTTGTCGGTGATCCGGGTGACGTTGGGCAGCCCGAGCAGCCGGGCCACGAGCTCCCGCAGCCGGTCGCTCTCGCCGTCGTCGGGGACCCCCGGGGTGAGCGGCTGGTCGAAGGCGCCCAGCAGGACGATCGGCAGCCCGGCCTCGGCGAGCGTCAGCAGGCGGCGGGCGTCGGCCGTGGCGAGGGTGGGGGTGGAGGAGTAGAAGAAGTCGCCCTCGACGAACAGGGCCTTGTAGGCCGGTCCGTTCGGGGCGAGCCGGCCGCCCGAGACGGTGGCGTTCGGCAGGTCGAGCAGCGGGCCGCTGAGGAACTGGTGGGTCCAGCCGAGCGGGACGCCGGTCGCGGTGAACCAGGACGCGCCGATGCCGGTGGCGGCGTAGCCGGTCTGCCGGAAGACGGCGACGTCGGCGCGGGCGGTTCCGGACTGGAGTACGCCGTGCACACGGCCGAGGTAGGCGGCGATGTCCTCGACGTGCTGCCAGGAGGGCTGACGCGGTCCCCACGACTCGCCGTACCCGGAGGCGCCGTTGTAGGGGCTGAAGGCGGCGAAGCCGGGCCAGCTCGCGCCGGGCACGGTGGCGTAGGAGAACCCGTGGACGACGCTCTGGTTGACGCCGGCCGCGTAGGCGCCGCCCATGGTGCGCAGGAAGCGGTCCGAGGTGGTGCCGTACGCGGAGCCGTTGTAGGCGCCCGCCTCGCACGACAGCACCGTGTGGCCCGCCATGTCCCTGCCGCCCGCGAGACAGCGGTAGTCGTCGAGGTTCTTGAAGCCGAGGGATTCGCCCTCGGGGATGTCGAGGATCGCCGCGGACTCGATCGCGTCGGTCTGGAGTCCGTAGGGCTGGGCGCGCAGGGTCATGCCGAGGGAGTGCGCCCAGTCCCGCAGAGCGCGCAGGTGGTGCCGGTTGAAGAGTTCCGAGAAGGTCTCCCAGAAATCGTGTCTGATCTGCCGGGTCAGCTGCGCGTCGAACGCGAAGACCTGGTTGCTGTCGCTGAGGACGAGGGCGGGCAGGTAGGGCAGCAGGGGCCGGCCGGTGTGCTTCGCGAAGGCGTCCGGCAGCGAGGGAGTCCAGGTCAGGCCGTCCGTCTCCAGTTCCACGGAGTCCTCGAAGAACGCGCCGCCCGCGGCCTTCAGCAGGCTCCGCACGGTGGGGGTCAGCACCTGCTGCTCCCAGAAGCGGGTGACGGCCGCGGTGCCCGCCGGGTCGAGGTGGTCGACGACGTAGGCGGCGGGCGCGGAGTGCGGGCCGGACTCGGGCTGCTGACCGCTGCCGCGCGTCCAGTAGGAGATCAGCACCCAGTCCCCGGTGTCGGGGGCCGTCCAGGTGACGGTGCCGTCCTTGTCGACGGTGGCGGTGAGGTCGCGGACGCTGGAGGGGTCGAGTCCGGTCTCCTTGCGGGTGGAGTACGCGGGTTCGACGCGGGCGGCCTGTACGGCGAGGAGCCGCTGCCGGGTCACACCGGCGGCGGGCGCCTGCACGGGTGGCGGCACCGGCCCCCGGAAGGTGGCTCCGCCGCTCAACGAGGCGCGGCCGTACACGAGTTCCTTGGCGGCCGCCTCGTCGTCCGGGGTGACGCCGGGGACCGCGACGGGCCAGCTCGGGCCGAGTGTGAGGTCGATGGTGAGGCCGCGTCTCGCGGCCCGGCGCAGCGCGGCCTCGACGCCGTCGCGCCACGGCCGGCTGCCCCACCCGTGGTGCGCGGTGTCCAGGAGCGACTTGTCCTTGACGCTGTGATGGACGGCGGCGATCTCCGCGCCGCCGAATCCCGCGTCCGCGATCTGGTCGACCTCGCGGGCGATCTCGTCGGTGTTCACCAGCCCGTCCGGCCACCACCAGCGGAACTTGGGCCGCACCGAACGGGCGGGAGCGGCGAACCAGTCGGCGGCCGGTCCGGGCGCCCCGGTGGCGGACGGCGCCGCGGCGGCCGTCCCGGATCCCAGGGCGGCGACGATCCCGGCGGCGATGCCCGCCGTCGCTCCGGCGGCGAGCACCGCTCGCCGTGACATTCCGTCGCCCTGCTCGACCGGTTCCCGCATGAGCGCTCCCAGATGATCGTTCTCGGTGTTGAATCGTTTCAATTCGACTCGAACGCGGGAACGCTAAGCCTCGGTCCTGAGCAAGGTCAAGATGTCGGACGGATCAAGTCAGGGAAAGAACGCGGGTCATGGGAGCAGCTCATTCGTTCCCGGACGGCCCCGGTCGCCGAACTCACCCCGCGGACGCCGGTGCAGGACAGCGGGGCCCGGCTGCCCGAGGGGCAGCGCCGGCGCGGCGGACAGCGGGACGGCGAGCGCGTCCCGAGCGGGTTCCCGAAGGCGAAGAACGAGCCGGGCACGACCCGGCCCCCGACGGATTCCCCGCCGGGGGCCGATCTCCTGACCTCGACCGAGAAGGGTCAGATCCGACCGCCGGTGAGCCGGGTGAGAGGGCCCTGCGGGTGGCGGCCGGAGCGACGGCCCACGGCGTACGAGGCCGCGGTCAGCGCGGAGAGGCCGGCGCCGACACCGGCGGCGATCAGCTTCCGGTGCGCGATGACCGTCCAGGCCGTCTTTGCGGTCGCGGCGACCTGACCCGAGGTCGCGACGATCGCCTGACGGCCCGCCTCGACACCGCGCTGGGCACTGTGCGCCGCGCTCTGCACGGCACCCGTCGTCGCCTCGGCCGAGCGCTGGACTCCGGACCTGGTGGCCGATGCGGCGTCGTCCGTCTTCGTCGCGGCGCTCTTCGCGGCCCTGGCCGCCGGAGCGGTCGCCTTGTCCGCGGTGCGCCGGGCCTTGGACGCGGTCACCCGCTCGGCTGCGGACTGTTCATTCGTCTTCCTGTTCGGTTCACTCATGGACATCGCGTTGCCGCTCAACGCGACGGCAAACCCCTCCGGGCGCGCGACGTGGACGACACGGTCCCCTGACCGAGTTCGGCGATCGACTGTTCACCGGTCACAGAGGGAAGTGAGCCGTACCCGTCTGTCGTCGGCGCACGGGCGACGGCCACCGACCCGGCCGGCAGGTCCATGGGAGCCGACCCCGCCGACCCGCCCGTCGTGGAGGCGCCGACGCGCATGGTCCTTCGCCCGCACCGCGTCTGACGACCGGTCGGGTCTCAGCCGCCGCCCGGGGCCGTGCCGCCCTTGAGGCGTTCCAGGTCCGAGGGGCGGACCTGGATCACCACGATGGCGATCAGAGCGGCCAGGACCGTGAAGATCGCCGCCATGACGAAGGCGGCCGAGACGCCGGCCGTGAGAACCTCGTCGGACCAGGGGGCGGGAAGTTGCCCGGTGCGCCGGAAGTTCAGCCGCTCGGCCGGGGTCGCCTGGGCCAGGAAGTCGGGGACCTGCTTCTCCGCCTCGTTGCGGCTGGCCGTGCCGTACATCGTGACGAGGATGGACAGGCCGAGCGAACCGCCCACCTGCTGGGTGGCGTTGAGGAGTCCGGAGGCCGCGCCGGTCTCCAGCGGGGACACGTTGGAGAGCGCCATCAGCGTGAGCGACACGAACTCCATGCCCATGCCCAGGCTGAAGACGAGCATCGGGCCGAGGACGCTGCCCGCGTACGTGGAGTGGATGTCGGTCAGGGTCAGCCAGGACAGGCCTCCGGCCGCGAGGATCGCGCCCACCACCATGAAGGGCTTGGGACCGTACGTGGGCAGGAACCGTGAGGCGAGGCCGGCGCCGACCGCGATGACCGCGCTGACCGGCAGGAAGGCGAACCCGGCCGCGAGCGGGCTGAAGCCGAGCACGTTCTGCACGAAGAGCGTGAGGAAGAAGAACATGCCGAAGATCGCGGCGGCGAGGCACAGCATGATGCCGTAGGTGCCCGCCCGGTTGCGGTCGGCGAACATGTGCAGCGGTGTGATCGGCTGCCGGGAGCGCCGCTCGACCAGGACGAACAACGCGAGGACGACGACGGCCGCGACGAACGAGGCCACCGTGAGCGGGTCCCGCCACCCTTCCTGCGCGGCTCTGATGAACCCGTACACGAGCAGCACCATGCCCACGGTGGAGGTCAGCGCGCCGAGGATGTCGAAGTGGCCGGGGTGGCGTTCGGATTCCTTGATGTAGCGCGGTGTGGCGAGGGCGATGAGCAGTCCGATGGGAACGTTGACGAACAGCACCCATCGCCAGTTCAGATACTCGACGAGGATTCCGCCCGCGAGCAGGCCGATCGCGCCACCGCCCGCCGAGACCGCGGCGAAGACCCCGAACGCCCGGTTGCGCTCGGGTCCTTCCCGGAACGTCGTGCTGACCAGGGACAGGGCGGTCGGGGACGCGATGGCGCCGCCGACGCCCTGAAGGGCGCGCGCGGCGAGGAGTTGGGCCTCGTTCTGGGCGAGTCCGCCGAGCAGGGAGGCGAGGACGAAGAGCAGCACTCCGAAGATGAACACCCGCCGTCGGCCGAGGATGTCGCCGACCCGGCCCCCGAGCAGCAGCAGACCGCCGAAGGTGAGGGTGTAGGCGTTGACCACCCACGCCAGGCTGGTGGTGGAGAAGCCCAGGGAGCGCTGGATGTCCGGCAGCGCGATGTTCACGATGGTGATGTCCAGGACCACCATCAACTGGCACGAAGCGATGACCAACAGCGCCATCGCGTTGCCCCCACCGTCCTGTCGGGCGGTGGTCCGGGGCGCTGAGGTCGGCTGCGGAAGGCTGCTCATGACGTGTCGCCCGCTCGGGGGCGGGCCCTGGGAGAGGTCAGTGGACGGAGGCGTCCGCTGTCGGGTCCACCGTTAGACGCTACGCCCGTGGCCGGACCGTCACCACTCGATCATCCGTGGGCCGTCCGTGGCCCGTCCGCGGGCGCGGTACGCGTGGGCGAGCGTGCCCGCGCCGTGCCAGGACTCCCCCGTCGTCCTGGCACGGCCCGTGTCGCGGCGGTGCGCCGCGGCGATCACCAGGATGCGGGAGGGGCGGATGGTGTGTCGTTGGCTGACGGTCCACAACCGCTTGGCGGAGCGTCCACCGGCGGTGCCGGGGCAACGACGTCCCGCGCCTCGGTCAGCGCCTGTTCGCGCAGTTCGCTGGGCGGGAGGCCGTAGGCGGTGCGGAACGCCCGGGTGAACTCGGCCGCCCGGGGGTAGCCCCAGCGGGCGGCGACGGCGTGGATGGGCAGGTCGCGCAGTCGGGGGTCGGCGAGTTCGCGGCGCGCGTTCTCCAGCCGCTGGTCGCGGATGTAGGAGGCCACGGTGAGGCCTTCGGCCTGGAAGAGGCGGTACAGGTAGCTGCGGGAGACGTGGTGCGCGGCGGCGATCCCGGCGGGGGTCAGGTCCGGATCGTTGAGACGCCGGTGGATGAACGTCTTGACGTGGAGGGTGAGGGTGCGGTCGCGGGTCTCCGGCGGGAGCCGGAGGTCGGCGTCCACGGTGTGCGCGAAGAGGGCCGTGACCAGGTCCGCGACGACCGTGCCCAGCCGGGGTGCGTCCGAGGGCTGGTACGGGGAGGTGTCCGCGACCAGTTGGCGCAGGAACTGCGAGAGCAGTGCGCCGATCCCCTCGCGGCCGGACAGCAGGCTCCCCAGGACCTGATCCGCTCGCTGCCCGGGTACGGCCACGAGAGCACGCGGTACCTCGACGCCGAGGACGGTGACCGGCTCGGAGCCGGTGAGCACCTCCCACGACCGCGAGGAGGAGTTGATGTGGAAGTCGTTCATCCGGTAGGCGGCCTGCTGTCTGCCCCAGTCGGCCGCTCCCTCGCCCTTCAGCAGGAGGGAGAGGTGGTACGACTCGGGGTCGGACTGACGGATGAGTTTCGGCGTGCGACGGAAGACCAGGTGGTCGAAGGTGGCCGGCCACACGATGACGTCGCCCAGCGCGATCACGCGTTGGGAGCCGCGGTAGTCCGCGTGGCGGTCGCTGCTGAGCTGCATGGGCGCGTGGGTCCGGCCCATGCGCTCCGTCCACGCCTCGAACCGGTCGCTCACCGGCAGGTCCGTGGTGCGGAAGACCGACTCGTGCAGCACGAACGTAGTCAACCACACCGGCGTCACGGGCCTGTGGGCAGCGGTCGGGTCAGCTCAGGTGGGCGGTGTCGACGGTGATGGAGTCGGGGCCGGAGGCGGTGACGGTGATGTAGCCGGGATCGCCGTTGCGGTCGAGGAAGCACATCGCGTATCCGATGGAGACGGACGTCTTCCGTACCGGGTTGTCGGTGACGGCCTTGCGGCAGCCCTCCGCCGTGGGCACCTCGGACGAATCCCACGAGGCCAGTCTGCCGCTGGTGGACATCAGATAGCCGCCCTGGATGTAGAGGGCGTCCGTGCCGGCGCCGGCGACCACGGGCGGTGTGGGGGTGAAGTCGTAACCCGTGGGGGCTTTCTGACTGTCCGTCTGCTCCATGACGAAGCCGCGCACCAGCGCGGTCGAGGGCGAGGACGCCGAATCGGGCAGGGCGGCCGTGACCGCCGCGCCCCCTCCCCCGACGACCGCCACGGCGGTGAGTCCGGCGATCAGCGGATGGGCGTACGCCAGGCTGAGCAGGGGGCCGATCACCGGGATGGAGAACTTCATCTGGGTGTTCTTCTGCGTGATCCTGGCGCTGCCGCTCGCGGTCGCCGTCTGTGTCGAGGAGTGGTGGGTGCCGGGCTGGGGCGGCACGAAGGCGTCGTCGCGGGAGTCTTGGGCGCCGAGGTGCGCGCCGCGCGTGCGGTCGGTGTTCATGGCTCGGGACGCTAGCGACAGGCAACCCCGCGTTCTTGTTTTGTCCGAGATTGCCGCCAAGAGACCGCTTATAGGCGTTCGTTGCGACGCGCGCGACCGACGAGCGCAAAGCTTCCGACTTGCTACCGCACAGTCATATTACTGAACCGTAACCTACCGACCGCTACCCGAGGTAACCCCGCCCTCGCTACGGTCCTGACAGTTCGTCTAAGAGCGGTACGGCGCAACGGTGGACGACCGGAGCCCCGTACCGCTCGGTCGTCACGGTCCGTACCCCACCGGGCCGTCCGCAACCCGAGCCGCCAGACGAAGGCTCGGCCTCCCCCTCACCGGAGGTCCGCCATGCCCACCCCCACCCGCCTGCTGGCCGCGGCCGTCACCGCTGCCGCCTGCCTCGGTGTCACCGCCGTACCCGCCGACGCGACCTCGCAGTCGGACGCCGTGGTCTCGCGCGGCGTCACCATCCCCACGTTCTACAACCCGCCCGCCGCCCTTCCGGCGGCCGACGGCGCCCTGATCCGCTCCGAACCGCTCGCGCTGGCGTTGAGCCTGCCGGGCGTCGACGGACCGCTGCCGGGCACGGCGACCCGCCTGATGTACAAGTCCACGGACTCGGCCGGCCGCCCCATGGCGGTCACCGGCGCGTACATCGAACCGACGGCCCGCTGGACGGGCAGCGGACCACGGCCGCTGGTCGCCGTGGCCCCCGGCACGATGGGCCAGGGCGACCAGTGCGGCGCCTCCCTCGGCCTCGAGCACCCGCTCCTCGTCAACGGCCAGACGCTGTCGGTCGGTTACGAGGACCTGGCGATCTACCGTCTCCTCGCCCGGGGCATCGCCGTCGTGGTCACGGACTACACCGGGCTGGGCGCGACCGACCGGCTGCACACCTACGTCAACCGGGTCGACGAGGCCCACGCAGTCCTGGACGCCGTGCGCGCCGCCCGTTCCCTCGACGCCACGTCGCTGACGGCCGGCTCCCGCGTGGCACTGTTCGGCTACAGCCAGGGCGGCGGGGCCACGGCTGCCGCCGCCGAACTCCAGCCCTCCTACGCCCCCGACGTCACCCTCGCCGGGACCTACTCCGGGGCTCCGCCCGCCGACCTGGTCGCCGTCACCAAGGCCATCGACGGCAGCGACCTGGCCGGCGCCCTCGGCTGGTCGGTGAACGGCTTCCTGGAGTCCGACCCCGCTCTCGTGCCGATCGCCGAAGCGCACCTGAACGCGGCCGGCCGCGCCGCGCTCAAGGACCTGTCGACGATGTGCGTGGGCGACGCCCTCCTCTCCTACAACTCGGCGGACAGCACCGCCTGGACCACGGACGGGCGCTCGCTCAGCGACATCGTCCAGTCCGAGCCGGCCCTCAAGGCGTTCCTCGCCGACCAGCGCATCGGCACCCTGGAGCCGGCGTCTCCGGTCCGGGTGGCTACCGGCACCGCCGACGACCTGGTGCCGCACGCACAGGCGCGGGCCCTCGCCGTCGCGTGGTGCGCCAAGGGCGCCGACGTCACCTACAAGCCGGTGATCCTGCCCGGTCTCGGCCGGTCCCTGATCAACCACTTCACGCCGTTGCTCGTCGACCAGGGCGACGCGATCTCCTGGCTGACCGACCGGCTCAACGGCAGGCCGGCCACGTCCAACTGCGCCACCCTTCCTCTGCAACCCTGACACGAGTCAGCTGCGACTCTGACACGAGTCGGCCGACGGCGGCCGGTACCCGCGATCGCGAGGTACCGGCCGACGGCGGATCACCGATACCGGCCGGGCGCGTGGCCGCCGGCCGACGTCAGTCGGACAGGCCCAGACGGGCGACGATCCGTTTGCCGACCGTCTCCTGCGCGACGTCGAAGTCCTCCGCCACCGCCCTCACGATCTCCAGGCCGTGCTGGCCCACCCGCGTGGGATCCGGGGCACGGGGCACCGGCAGCACCGGATCGCTGTCCCAGACGACGATCTCCACCGCGGCCCCGGCGATGCGCAGCTGCAGCAGGACCGGCCCGGGCGCGTATCTCAGGGCGTTCGTGACCAGCTCGCTGACCACGAGCTGCGACAGATCCATCGCCCGGTCCGACACGGCCAGGCCGCCCCGGCTCCGCACGCGACTGAGGAAGTCGCCCGTGAGTCTGCGCGCCCGGGCGATACAACCGTCCTTGCCGTCCAGCGCCACCGTCGTCTCGGCAGGGTTCCCGTCGGGCACGGAGGAACCCTGGTCGGGCGGGACAGGTTCCATCCGCACCGCCTTCACTACCCCGTTCATATCGGCGCGACTACCCGCGAACCCACCCCCTACGCCCCAGTCGCACCATTCACCCGGTCATCGTGCCGCCGGTCGCCGGAAACGGCATCCGCGGGCCCGCCCGGCACACCGTCCGCGCCGGGCACGGCCCGCGCCCGGTCCCGGCGGGCCGCCGCGAACCCGGACGACGCCGCGAGGGCGCCGGCGCCGACCGCGAAGACGACCACGAACGTGTTCAGCGTGTCGTAGAGGCCTCTGCTCTCATAGGTGGTCCCGTCTAGGTGGTCCCGTCGTCGAGTACGCAGTCGAAGGCCGGCGGGAAGCAGGAGGCCCGGTGGGTCACGAGGCGCAGGCGGGTGTTCCGGGGGACCTCCTCCCCCCGGCGGGCCGGCGAGGGGGACGAGTCGGCGCCGGACCGGGACTCCGGGTCCGGGTCCGGGTCCGGGTGCAGTGCAGTGCAGTCTGTAACGCTTTTCGCGCCTCGCTCCAAGAACAGGTGTAGCGCCTTGAAGGAGCCTGGAAGGAGACGCCTGTGGACGACGCGGAACGGTTACGGGGTGGGCCCGCCGCGGCGGTACGTGACCCGCGGCTCTTCGAGGAGTTCTATCGCCGCCACGTGGACGCGGTGATGCGGTTCGTGGCCCGGCGGATCGACGATCCGCACAGCGCGGCCGACCTGACGGCCGAGATCTTCCTCGCCGTCCTGCACTCGGCGCACTCCTACCGGCCGCACCTCGGCAGTGAGACGGCCTGGCTGTTCGGCATCGCTCGCAACACGGTGGCGTCGGAGCGCCGCCGGGTCGCCCGGGAGGCCGAACGCGACCTGCGCTTCTCCGGGCGGCGACTGCTCGAGGCCGACGACATCGTCCGTATGGAGGACCGACTGGACGCGGAGAGCCCGGGGCGGCGCGCCCTGGCCGCGCTGGCGCGACTTCCCGAGGGCGAGCGGGCCGTCATGGAGTTGATCGCGGTGGACCAGCTCACGGTCACGGAGGCGGCGGCCGCGCTGGGGATACGCCAGGTCACGGCCCGCGTACGACTGCACCGGGCGCGCAAGGCGCTGCGGCGGGAGGCGGAGGCCCGGGCCACGGAGACACCTCCGCCCGCCGCCCGCCCGGGCTCCGCGCCGGCCACGACGCCGGACACAGCACTGCTGTACATCGCGAGGGGGCGAGCATGAGCACGAGGCGGACGTTCGAGGACCGGCTCCTGGACGAGCTCAAGGCGGAGATCGAGCTGCGCGAGACAGGAGTCCGCCGGACCGGGCCGACCTCCGTCGAACCCGGTGGCGGCGGAACGAGGGCGGCCGTGCGCCGGCTCTTCACCCCGCCCCGGATCGCCGTCGTCGCGGCGGCCTGCGCGGTGGCCTGGTTCGGCGCGGCGGTGGCGCCCGGATCGTCGTCGTACTCGACGGCGTACGCGGTGGAGCGCCACGGAGACGGCACTGTCACGCTCACCGTGAAGGACCGGTCAATCGATGTCGCGGCCCAGCGCGAACTCGCGACGAGGGTGAACCCGTGGGGCATCGAGGTGACCATCGACGTGCTGGCACCGGGCTATGTCTGCGAGCGCAGCGGGTTCACCCCGCTCCCGGTCCGGGCCCTCGACAGGGACGGCAACCGCGTCCCGGTCATTCCGGTCAAGGCCGGTTGGGACTTGACCCTGCGCCGGGGCAACGTACTGACCTTCGAGAACATGGAGGGCATGTCCCGGCCGCGCGCGGTCGAGTTGTACCCCACCAGGAGCCAGGCCGAGCCCTGCGTTCCGATGAAGGTCGCCCTGCCGGACGACTAGCGCCCGCCCCAGCCTGACGAACCCCTCAACCGACAGGATCCGGTCCACGTATGCAACCCCCGCCCTTGGTTCCTCCACGCCCGGAGAAGTCACCCTCAGTAATCGCACGGTCACTCGATATCATCCGGCCGACACGACTGGGCTGGCTCGACGCGCTGCGCGCCGTCGCGGCTCTCGCCGTCGTCTTCGACCACTCGTCGTACGCGTTCCTGCCGGAGCTCCGGCGGGAACTGATGCCGCAGTTCAACATCGGCAGGTACGGCATCATGCTGTTCTTCCTGGTGAGCGGGTACATCGTCCCCGCGTCGCTGGAACGCCGTGGCTGCGTCCGGACGTTCTGGATCGGACGGGCGTTCCGCATGTACCCGCTGTGGGCGGCCGCCGTCACCGCGGTGCTCGCGCTCGACCTCCTGGACATCGCCGAGTTACGCGCCGGTCCGGGCCGGCAGAGCCTCACCACGGTCGCGGTCGCCCACATGACCCTGCTCCAGGAGCTGCTGGGGACGCCCAGTCTCCTGCTCGTCCTGTGGACCCTCTCCTACGAGATGGCCTTCTACCTGCTGGTCGTCGCGCTCTTCACGGTCCGTCTGCACCGTCGATCGGCGGCGGCCGCCGTCACCCTCGCCGTGCTCGCCGCCGTGAGCGCGGCAGTGGGGGGCACGCTGCCCGCCTCCGCGCTCTCCCGCGCGGTCGGCACCGGCCCGCTGGTCGGGCTCGCCACGATCGCCCTGACGCTCGCCATCTGCTGTGCGAGCGCCGGGACACCCGCGCTCCGAGTGGCCGGCGGCGTGCTGGGCGGGGTGTCGGCGCTCGTCCTGGTCGCTTTCAACGGCACCGTCGCGATGTGGGAGGGCCTGGTGATCCTGGCCGTGATGTTCCTCGGCACCGCGGTCCACCGGGCCGAGAACGGTGCGAGCGGCCGGCGCCGCGTGGCCGGCACGGCCGCCGTGGTGGTCGCCTGCGCCGTGGGGAGCGCGTACCGGTACGGCGACGGCGCCCACTCCACCCGGCGCGGCTGGATCCTGGCGTTCCTGCTGGCCGCGCTCACCTTCGGCGCCGGACTGGCGGCGCGCCACCGGCGTGTACCGCGCCCGCTGACCGCACTGGGAACGATCAGCTACTCGGTCTACCTGGTGCACCCTGTGCTGCTGACGGTGACCGACGGCACGGTCGGCCGGTGGCGGCACGACGTTCCCGCGCTGGAGGCGGCGTTCCTCGCCGTGCTGCTGCCGCTGTGCGCACTGACCTACCGGTACGTCGAGATACCGGGTCAGGCGTGGGGCCGCAGACTGGCGCGCCGCGTCCAGCCGGGATCACGCGGAGGCGGTCAGCCGATGTGGTAGCTGTCGCCGTACACCTTCCAGTCCAGGGGCGGGTCGAGGTCGAGGTTGCCGTTGCGCAGGAAGACGCGCTGGGCGGTGTCTACCCGGCTGGTGTCGCTGTGCGCCTCCTCCTGCTTCATGGCCCGGACCCGGGCGTCGAGGAAGGCGTTCAGATACGTCGTCTCGTCGCCGCCCCGGGCCGGAGGCTTCGCCTTGGTCAGCGCGCGCTTGCGAATGTTGCGGAAGCTGGTGGGGTCGGTTCCGTCGCCGTGCATGACGATGGCGTCGTAGTAGGCGAACTGACCGAGGGCCCGCAGGCCGTCCGTCTTGCCCTGCCGGACGGCGGGGTTGAAGTAGACGCGGTCGCGCTCGTCGTTCTGGGCCTGCTGGAACGCCGTGTCCTGGGCGGCCTTGCGCCAGCCCTTCGGGTAGTTCGGGTCGAGACCGGAATGCGAGTCGGTGCCGTCGACCTCGCGCAGGGCGGGCAAATACTCGGCGAGGACGTTGCCTGGCTTGCGGTCGCTGTAGAGCTGCACGAGGTCGAGCATGTCGTGGGTGCCGGAGCAGAAGCCGATGATGCCGGCGGTGTAGCCGCGGCCGTCGCCGATGTCCTCGATGTACTGGTACTGGGCCTTCCAGTCGAGCGAGGAGTTCTCCGCGCTCGACACCAGTTTCATGGCGATCTCCTTCTTCGCCGGGTCGTCGAGGCCCTTCGCCGCGGGCGCGGCGGTCGCCTGCCGGGCGGCGAGGAGCGGCGCGGCCGCCAGGGCGCCGGTGAGGGCGAGGAAGAGGCGGCGGGAGGTGGGGGTGAGGCCGTCGACCGGCCGGGATATGTGCACCACAGTGGCTCCAGGTGGGGAGTGGGGGGTGGGGTGACTGCCGCACTGCAACTGACAGGAAAGTTTCCTATCAGCGCTGGGCGACAGAAGTAACCCATCGAAGCCATGTTCGTACGATCGAACGAACGGCCGCCTCGCGGATCACACCCACCGTTGCCGCCTACCGAACCCCCACCGCTGATCGGAGAGCGGCAGACCCATTCGTCATCCGCATCATCCCGATAAGCTCTGAATTGTGATCAGACCAGCACGGCTCCCGCGCCGCCACCGCCCCTCCGGCGGTCAGCGGCAGGCCGTACGGCTGTCACCGGTGTTCGTCACCGTCCTCATCGCCGGCCTGGCCTTCGCCACTCCGAGAGAGGTCGCCTTCAGCCGCCTCCTGCCCGCGGCGCCCGCCCTCGCGGCCGCGGTGTGGCCCGTGCTCCCGACGGTCCTGCTGGGGGCGTTCTGCCTTCTGGTCATGATCGGCATCAGCTTCTTCCACTCCGATCTGGGAACGCCGTACACGGCTGCCGCGATCGCCGCGGTCACCTTCGCGGCCGCATACGCGAGCCACCTCCGACTCCAGCGCGAGGAGACGCTCTTCCAGGTCCGACTGGTCGCCGACGCAGCCCAGAAGGTGCTGCTGCGCCCGCTGCCGCACCGCATCCAGGGCATCGAGATCGAGTCGCTGTACCGGGCGGCCCAGGAGCAGGCCCGGATCGGGGGCGACTTCTACGAGGCGGCCGACACGCCGTACGGAGTCCGCCTGCTCATCGGCGACGTACGCGGCAAGGGCCTGTCAGCGGTGGGGGCGGCCGCGGCGGTGATCAACTGCTTCAGGGAGAACGCGTACGACCAGCCCGACCTGAAGGGCCTGATCCATCGCCTGCAGATCACCATGACCCGCTACAGCGCCGCGATCCCCGCCGACGATCAACAGGAGCACTTCGCCACCGCTCTGATCACCGAGATCCCCTACGGCGGCAGGCACGTCAAGGTCCTCAACTGCGGGCACCCGCCACCGGTGTTCGTGCAGCGCGGCGAGATCCACGTTCTGGAGCCCACCCGGCCCTCCACACCCCTCAACCTCGCGGCGCTCCTCGGAGACCACTACCACGTGGACACCGTCGCCTTCGTCCCCGGCGATCAGATGCTGCTCTACACCGACGGCGTAACGGAAACCCGCGATCGCGACGGCACATTCTTCCCGCTGCCCGACTGGATGCGCCGGCACCGCGCGGCCCCTCCCCGTGAACTGCTCAACCAGCTTCACCGGGACTTGCTCCGCTACGCCGGCGGCCGGCTCGACGACGACATCGCGGCCCTCGCCGTACGCTGCCGACACGTCTCGGCTCAGGAGCCCTAGCCGTCGCATTCGCACATCCTGGACTTCCGGCCGCGCAGGGTGTGCCGCTGACTGACAGCCCCGGGCAGGCCCGCACTGCGGTGTTCCGGACCGCTTCTCAGCCGATCCGCCAGGGACGGAGCTTCTCGGGGTTGCGCACCGCCCAGATGTGCCTGATCCGGTCCCCCGCGATCTCGAACGCGAACACGGTCGCAATGTCGCCGTCCTGCTGCGCCACCAAGCCGGGCAGGCCGTTGACCGTGCACTCCAGGAACGTCGTGCGGTCGCCCGCCACCCGGGAGATCTCGGCGTAGGCATGTGCGATCTGCTCACCGCCCACGATCGGATGCAGATGGGTGACGGCCAGCCCGCCGCCGTCGGCGGTCGCGGTGGCGTCGGGGTCGAGCAGGCCGATCAGGGCGTCGATGTCCTTGGCCTCCCACGCAGTTCTGAACCGCCTGACGATGCCGGCCTGCCCCGCACTCGGGCCCGCCGGGGTCTGAGCGGTGCGGAGGCGACGGCGGGCCGACGAGGCCAGTTGGCGGCACGCCGCCGGGGTGCGGCCGACGATCTCGGCGACCTCGCCGAACGGGTAGCGGAAGACATCGTGCAGGACGAACGCGACGCGCTCGGCCGGGGTCATCGCATCGAGGACGACCAGGAAGGCCATCGTCACCGACTCGTCGAGGGTGACCCGATCGGCCGGGTCGGTCCCGCCGACGCCGGAGCCCCCGGTGATCCACTCCGTGGGCTCGGGCAGCGGTTCCGGGATCCAGTCGCCCACGTACGTCTCCCGCCTGGCCCGCGCCGAGCCGAACAGGTTCAGGCAGATGCGGCTGGCGACCGTCACCAGCCAGGCGCCGGGCGACTCGATGGCCTGCTGCTCCCGTGCGGACATGGCGTACCAGCGGGCGTAGGTCTCCTGCACGACGTCCTCGGCGTCGGCAAGGGACCCGAGAAGTCGATAGGCGAGGTTGATCAGCCGACGCCGCTCGCTCATGATCACGCTGAGGTCCGGATCGCTCTGGTCGTCGCCGGGCTCGGCTCCGGTGGTCATGGTCTGCCCGTCTCCCTCGCTCGCTGCTGTGCCTCTACCCGTTACGACAGAACAGCGCACCGGACTGTGAGGTTGACGCGCCGCCTCACATTCCGAAGGGCCGCGTTGTCTTACCGGTGAGGACGACCACACGACGGAGAGGGAACTCGGATGAACGACTTCCAGGCCACCGCGGACCGCGTCGAGATCGAGGCACTGCGCGGCGAGTTCGCCGACGCGGTGATGATGCGCGACCGACCCCGCCTGGCGTCACTGTTCACACCGGACGGCGCCCTGCGCATGCCCGACATCCCCGCAGAGCAGGTCGGCCGCGAGGAGATCCGCGCCGGGGGCGAGCGGCTGCAGAAACAGTGGGACTTCTTCGTACAGACCACACACCCCGGCACGATCCTGCTCGACGGCGACACCGCGACCGGCCGCGCCTACATCCAGGAACTCGTGCGCACCCTCGACGGATATCAGGGTCTGAACTACGCCATCTACCACGACCGCTATCAGCGCACCGCGGAGGGCTGGAAGTTCGCCGAGCGGGTGTACGAGGTCAGGTACCTCGACACCTCCCCGCTGGCGGGCACGGCGCCCCACGCGGCACAGGGCGCCGGGACCGACCGGGCAGACGCCACGGCCACCCCGGCTCCGGCCGCGTCCTTCGCCGACCCGGCATCGGCCGAGCAACTGGACCGGGTGGCCGCCGCGCTGCGTGCCAACGGCTTCGCCGCCGAGATCCTCGACGACGCCGCCGCCGCGCGCGTCCGCGTCAAGGACCTGATCCCCGAGGGCGCCGGCGTGTTCACCGGGGCCAGCGAGACCCTGCGACTGTCCGGCATCGACGAGGACATCAACACCGGCGACCGGTACGACGCCATCAGGCCGCGCGTCCTGGACATCGACCGTGCCACCGGCGCCGACGAGATCCGAAGGCTGGTCGCCAGTCCCGACTTCGTCGTCAACAGCGTCGCAGCGGTCACCGAGACCGGCTCGCTCGTTCTCGCCTCGGGCAGCGGCAGCCAGTTCCCCGCCAACGCGGGAGGCGCCGCCCATGTCGTCTGGATCGTCGGCGCGCAGAAGGTCGTGCCCGACCTGAGCACCGCGCTGCGCCGCGTCGAGGAGCACGCCCTCCCGTTGGAGAACGCCCGCGCCCAGGCTGTGTACGGGATGCCCAGTGCCGTCAACCGCCTGCTCATCGTCAACGCCGAACCCCGCCCAGGGCGTTGCACCGTGCTCCTTCTGCGCGAGGCCATCGGATACTGACCAGGCCCAGGGGCGTGTCGGGTGGGAAGGTACGCTGCCGAAGTGATCCTTCCGACGGTCAACGAGGTACGCGCGCTGCACGAGCGGTACGCGCCGTCGCATGAGGCCCTGGACCTCGTCCTCACCCACTGCGAGATCGTCAGCGGCATCGCCGAGCAGCTTGTGGCACGGACAGACCTCCCCCTCGACGCCGACCTCGTCCGTGTCGGCGCCCTGCTCCACGACATCGGCGTCTACCGGCTCTACGACCAGTGCGGCCGGCTCGATCACCGCAACTACATCCGCCATGGCGTGCTCGGCCACGAGATCCTGCGCGAGGAGGGGTTCCCGGAGCGCCTGCGCCGCTTCTGCTCCTGCCACACGGGAGTCGGTCTCACCCGGCACGACATCCGCCATCAGGGGCTCGCCATACCCGAGGCGGACTATCTGGCCGAGACCGTCGAAGAGCAACTGGTCATGTATGCGGACAAGTTCCACAGCAAGACGACTCCCCCTACGTTCCTCACCGCCGACTCCTACGCCACGCGCGTGGAGAGGTTCGGCTCGGACAAGGTCCACGCGTTCGGCCTGCTGCGCGCCCGGTTCGGCGAACCCGACCTGACCTCGGACAGGGCGCGATACGGCCACGGGCAGGCTTGAGGCCGCCCCCGTAGCCGAACTCGCACGGGAACGGCCGAGAACTAGAGCAGTTGGAGCACCTGGGAGGCCAGGAAGCCGAGCAGGCCGACGTGGAAGAGGACCAGGCAGATCCACTGCGGCACGGACATGCGCCAGGACGCCGCCTTGAGGATCTCCCACTCGCTCACCGCGAAGGCGGCCAGCACCAGGGCGAGCACCTCCCACACCACGTGCCACCAGCTCGAAGGGGTCGCCCCCGTGGTGGCGTCCATGGCGGCCGGGACGCGCGTGACACGCCCCAGCACGACAAGGCCGATCAGCAGCTTGTGCCAGCCATGACGGACCGTCGGCGCAGCGGTCATCACCCGAGGGGCGGGTGCGGATCCTGTAGACATTCGCACATTTGATCACCTTCCCGAGATGGAAGCGATCGTTCCGATCGCCCAGGCCCAGGTGCCCCGCCCCTTCCCTCTCTCCGCGAGGCACGGACAGCTTCGCGCCGGTGACGGTCACCGGCGGGGTGGCCTTCACCGGCATCCCGAACGGCACCTACACGGACGCCGTCACGGGTGACGTGAAGGGCGTCTCGAACGGCACCCTGCCGGTGACCGCCCCCGGCCAGGGCAATATGCGGGCGTACGTACTGGACGGGCCCGGGAAGACCGGCGCCGGCGGGCCCTGTCTGAAGTGGCACCGCTGCGGGACCAGGGCTGGTTCAGGGGGCGCCCGGCGCGTCGCCCCGCCAGTCGAAACGGCGGTCGTCGCCGGCACGTCGTCCGTACAGGGCGCGGCCGCCGGGCCCGTAACGGCCTATCTCCGTGATCAGCGCCACCTCGCGCAGCTCGTGCCCGTTCCGGTCCGTGACGTCCAGCAACAGCCCGTCCAACGGGCCGCCCACGAGTTGCGCGTACGCGCGCTCCGGGCGGGGTCCCGCGTCGTCGTGATCGGCGCCGTACACCCGGCCCCGCAAGAACTCAGCCTCGTCCATGACCAGCAGCTTGTCATCCACCACTGACAACGGCCCGGTGAGCACTCTTCGGCCAAGGCCATGGCGGAAAACCGGCATCCGGGCGCGATTCCCGACCCGGCCGGGTATCCACCCCCTACGCATCGTTGTGTATGGGGTGGGGGGCCGGCCCTGATGGCACGCAGGCGGGAACGGGCGCGGACCGGCGAGTCGGCGCGGGCCCGGCGTCGACGGACCGTGCGCGAGCTGCGCGCGTCGGGCCGCTACGGACCGAGGCTGCGCGAGGTGCTGCCCGCCCTCGCCGTCTCGGTCGTCGTCGTGGGCGCCGCGCTCGGGGGGCTCGCGCTGGTCTACCGCGCGTCCGGCGGCCCGGCCTGCGCGCTGTCGCTCGCGCCGCTCGTGGTGGTCGCCGCCGTCCTGAGCCGTCGGTCCCGGCGGCCCGCCCGGCGGCGGGGCGGGTACTACACCGCCCAGGAGCTGGCGGACCTGGACATGCCCGAGCTGGTCCTCGCCGTGGCCCGGATGCTCCGTCGGGACGGCTGGCGGGTGCTGCCGCCCCCTCGGCACGACACCCACCATCTCGCTGCCCGCGACAGCCGCGGACGGCTGCTCGACGTGGCGTTCCGTCCCGTGGCCGAGCCGCTGCCCGACGAGGAGTCGGCCTGTTCCTGCCGGACGCGGCTGCGGGTACGGGCGCGGGCCGGGCCCCCGCTGCGGCTCGTCGTGCACCGGGGCACGTTCACCCACCGGGACGAGGTGTGGGCCTCACGCGAGCCCCACACGTACCTGATCGACGGCCCTCGTCTTCAACTGTGGGCCCACGGAACCCACTTGACCCAGCTCGCGGGCGGGATCGCCCCCTCTCCCCGGCCTGCGTGACCCCTGTTCGCCGCTCGGCCGTGCCGGGCGGTCGCTCCTCTCGGGCGCCTCGCTCCGGCCCGGTGGAGTGGTGTGTGGGGGTCGCCGAGGGGGCCCGTTCGTCGGGCGGGCCCGGCTCGGCTTCGGCGGCGGGCGTGGGACGCGTGGGCGCGGTCGGTGTGCGGCCTGCGGTCACCGGTCTGTGCGGGCCGAGCAGCATGCCGGCGAGGGTGAACAGGGGGGTGGTCGGCAGGCCGATGCGATTGCCGAGGCGGGCGAGGAAGGCCGCGGCGGGGAAGGCGCCGCCCATGGCCGGCAGGGTGTCAGCGTGTCCCATGCGTCACCTCCCTTCCGGGGAGGGGGAGTCGGGCTCGTTGCACGGCACATGAGTGGATGGGCGGGTCTCCTTCACGGGTGGTCACCGGGGGACGGATGCGCCGCAGTGCTCGGCCGGCCGGCCTCGGCGCTGCCCGGTGTTCCGGGCCTCCTCCACGATCGCGTGCCGGTGGGGGTCGGCGCCATCGGGGTCAACACCCATTCGTCCCCGAGCGGATGCCCCCGCCCGCACGCACCGCCGCCCGGGTCTGGGGAGACCCGGGCGGCGGTGTCGAGCGGTCTGCGGTAAGCGGGTGAACCGGTCAGGAAGCGAACCGGTCGGAGAGCGACTCGGTCAGGGGGTGAGCTGCCAGCGCTGGATGTACCCCACGTCGATCGAGGCGCGGTCCTGGACCCGCAGCTTCCATGTGCCGGTGAGGGGCTGGGCCGAGGCGTCGATCGTGAAGGTCTGGTCGACGTTGTCGGCGGAGCCACCGGTGCGGTTGAGGAGCGAGTAGACGGTGCCGTTGGGGCCGACGAGGTCGACGGTCAGGTCACCGCGGTAGGTGTGGACGATGTTGACGTAGACCGAGGTGGTGGCGGAGGCGTTGCCGTCGCGGCCCGCGATGGTGATCGGGGACTCCACGGCGGCGCCGTTGTCGGGGATGTCGACGCGGGTGGCGGTGGCGTAGATGTACGCGATCCGCCAGGTGAAGGTGTCCGTGACGGACGCGCCCGTGCTGTCGGTGACCGTGACGGCGACGTCGCTGGTGCCGAGGGTGGTCGGCGTCCCGGAGATCAGGCCGCTCGCGCCGAGGGTCAGACCGTCGGGCAGGCCGGTGGCCTCATAGGTCAGGCCCGCACCGGAGTTGGTGGTGTACGCGTCCACCTGGAGGCTGACCGCCTGGCCGACGCCGCTGGTCTGGTCGGCGACCGGGGCGACGTTGACGCCGAGGGCTATGCGGCTGCCGACGTCGATGGCGGCCCAGGCGTCGGCGACGGCGAGGTAGGTGGGACTGTAGGCGCCGAACAGGTCGGCCGACGCCTGGAGGGTGGCGGTGCGGGCGCCCGCGTAGTTGGTCGACGAGGTCATGTACGTCGTCAGCGCCCGGTACCAGACGGCGGCGGCGTTCTCGATGCCGATGCCGGTGACGGCCTGGCCGTCGGAGGTCGGGCTGTCGTAGGCGACGCCGTTGACGGTCTTGGCGCCGCTGCCCTCGGAGAGCAGGTAGAAGAAGTGGTTCGCCGGGCCCGAGGAGTAGTGGACGTCGATGCTGCCCAGGGTGGAGCTCCAGCTGTCGCGGGAGGAGCCGTCCCTGGAGGGCTTGTCCATGTAACGCAGCGGGGTGCCGTTGCCGTTGATGTCGATCTTCTCGCCGACGAGGTAGTCGCCGGGGTCGGCGGCGAGGTCCGAGTGGAACTCGACGGCGGCGGCGAAGATGTCGGAGGTGGCCTCGTTGAGACCGCCGGACTCGCCGGAGTAGGTCAGGTTGGCGGTGGCGGCGGTGACGCCGTGGCTCATCTCGTGGGCGGCCACGTCGAGGGAGGTCAGCGGGTGGGTGTTGCCCGAGCCGTCGCCGTAGGTCATGCAGAAGCAGCTGTCCTGCCAGAAGGCGTTGACGTAGCTGCTGCCGTAGTGGGCCCGGCTGTAGGCGGCGACACCGTCGTTGCGGATGCCGTTGCGGCCGTACGCGTCCTTGTAGTAGTCCCAGGTGGCGGCGGCGCCGAAGGCCACGTCGACACCGGCGGTCTGACGGTTGGACGGCAGGCCGGTGCCCCAGACATCGTTGTCGTCCGTGAAGAGGGTGCCCGTCCCGGAGGTGCCCTGGTTCAGGTCGTACGTCTTGTGCCCGGCGCGGTCGCCGTCGGTGAGCTGGTACGTCGATCCCGACAGCGTGCTGCCGACGGGAACCGTGCCGACGTACTGGCCGGTGCCGGTGCCGGTGTGCACCTTCTCGGCGGCGAGGATCTCCTTGCCCGTGGTCGCGTCGGTGACCACCTGGAGTTCGCTGGGCGTGCCGTCCTGCTGGACGCCTTCGACGAAGGTCTCCCAGGCGAGGACGGGCTTGCCGGTGCCGGCCCAGACGACGAGGCGGGGCGCTCGCTCGGTCGCGGTGCCGGTGACGTCCGCGCTCTTGGCGGCCGCGAGAGCCTTACCGTCGGCGCCGGCCGCGGAGAGCTTCGGGCTGAGGGAAGGCAGCGTGAGCGTCGCCCCGCTCGCCCTGGACACGGTGGTCCGGCCGCTCTTGAGGTGGACGACCAGGTCACCGCCGAGGACGGGCAGTCCGGCGTAGGTGCGCTCGTAACGGGTGTGCGTGGTGCCGTCGGCGTCCTGGACGACGTCCCTGACGACGAGCTTCTCCTGCGCGCCGAGGGCGAGCCGCTGGGCCGTGGCGCCGGCCGCGGTCTGCGCGCTCCTGATCAGCGAGGCGCGGCGGGCCGGAGACAGGGCCGTCGCCGCCGCACCGGCGCGAGGCGTGGCGGTGATCTTGGCGGGGCCGGGGTCGGCGGGCGCCGCGCCGGCGGTACCGGCGGGGGCTCCGAGGGCGAGCAGGGTCCCGATGGCCGTCAGTGCGAGGACGGTGGCGCGTCTGCGCCGGGGAATGGGGTGGTGTCGCCGGGGCAACGGGTTCTCCTTCTGTGCGACGGTCGGCCCGTGGTGGGGGCCGAAGTGGGGGCGGACCGGCGGGAGGGGGCCGGTCCGGAGCGCTGCACGGCAGGGGGGTGGAAGGAGGTGGGGGTGAGTGGGATGCCCCGCATGATGCGGGTGTGAAGGAAGGGTGAACTTCGGCAGCAGCGTGGCACTGCGTGCACAGGTTTGTCATGGGAATGCCAAAACAACGGCTGGAAATGACCATGCCGGACTGGGGATCCGCCCTGCTCCGCGCACGTTTTCAGCCGCGGGAGCGACCCCCTTCCCGAAAGGGTGAATACGGGGACCCCCACGCCATGTCGCGGCACGCCGGGCAGCACTCTGAGAGTTCAGGTGGCGACCTCGTGGTCGTGACGGACGGCGCGGCCGAGGGCCGCGCCAGTGGAGCGGGAGGGAGCCATGTGGCGCGGGCGGACGTCTCCTGGCGGGTCGGCGCCGGTCTTCGCCGCGCATCGGGGCGCTGGGCCGTTCGAGTGGTCCCCTTCCGCTCACCGTCGTAGCGTCGGTAGTGAACTTCATCCGGGCGCGGACACAGACAGCTCCCGGTCCGGTCGGGCGGGAGCGGACATGCGACACACGACGAGAACAGCGGTCATGCTCTGTGCGGCGCTGGGCCTCACGGCGGCCGTCGGCTCGGCCTCGGCCGTACCGGCCGCGTCGCCGCCCACGGCGCGCGCGGCCGCGGTGCGGCAGACCTCGCCGCCCGTCCTGGTGGACTGCCTCTGGCACGCCAAGGTGCGGCCCGGCGACTTCATCCTCGCGTGCGGCGACGGCAACAGCCGTCTCGTCTCGCTGCACTGGGACAGCTGGGGCTCGAACTCGGCGCGGGCCACCGGGGTCAACGTCGTCAACGACTGCGATCCGTACTGCGCGGCGGGCGCCTTCCACCCGTACGCCGTCGTCGTGAAGCTGGACCGGCCGCAGCCCTGGAAGAAGAACCCGCAGGTGCAGCACTACAGCCGGATCACCCTCACCTACCTCGGCGACAGGCCGGAGCAGTTCGGGCGGGTGGTGACGTACCCGCTCTGGAACTGAGCCTGTTGCAGGCCCCTGTGTCCCGCCGTCTCGCGCCGGTTCCCCACGGTCCTACCCGCCTGCCATGATCGAGGCATGACACCCACTCGGCCACGGTACGGGCTCGGCGCCCCGGTTCTGCTCGCCCTGCTCTTCCTCACCGCCGGATGCGCCGATCCGTCGAGCGACCCCCGGGCGGCGGGCCCGGCGTCCGCCTCACCCTCCGACTCGGCACAGGCGAAGGGCTTCTGCCCGCCGCCCGAGGACACCCTGGCGTCGCCGTCTCCGTGCATCAGTTACGGCTGGGACCAGCGGGTCGCCGAGAACCACGCGTACCGTGAGGCCCAGCCCATCACCGCCGAGCAACGGCAGGAAGCGCAGCCCCGGGCGACGGCGCTGGCCGCGGCTCTCCAGGAACTCTCGGCCAAGGGGACCACCCTGGACGGACTGCGGACGGCCGCCGCCCAGGCGCTCGGCCTGGAGGCGCGGCAGATCGAGGTCCAGGGCGACTTCCTGGTCCCCCTGCACGACATGCTCGTAGGGGGTGGCGAGGGCCGGGTGTGCGTCAACGGGACCGTCGGCATCAGCGGTCGCGCGAGCGCGGAGGTCGTCGGGCGTACCGTCGAGGGGACGTGTCTGCCCGGGCTGGGCGGGCACTGACATACGGCGGACCGGGGTCCGTCAGTCCATCAGGCCGGCCGCGACGGTCGCGCCCAGTTCCCAGCAGGCCGCCACGTCCGCCTTGTCGGGTTCCCCGGTGACGGTGACCGGCTCGGCCGCGCGCCGCCAGCCCAGGCCCGTGGTGACGGTCTCGATGCCGCGCACCGCGCCGGTGACGTCGTTCCCACCGTGCACGTAGTAGCCGAACGGCCGGCCGCGGGTGGTGTCGAGGCAGGGGTAGTACACCTGGTCGAAGAAGTGCTTGAGCGCGCCGGACATGTAGCCGAGGTTGGCCGGCGTGCCCAGCAGGTAGGCATCGGCGGCCAGGACGTCGGAGGCGGTCGCGGCGAGCGCGGCCCGGCGTTCGACGCGAACGCCCTCGATCTCCGGCGCTGTCGCGCCCGAGACGACGGCTTCGAAGAGCGCCTGGCAGTGGGGCGAGGGGGTGTGATGGACGATCAGCAAAGTGGCCACGGCACAAGACCCTGCCCGCCCCCCCGGCCCGGCCGCAAGCGACGCCGCGCGGTCGGACAGCGGGTGGAGGCGGCCGCGACGGGACGGGCCCGTGGGGGCCGGCAGGGCGTCGCCGCGTCTTGCCCCTTGAGGCGGCCCCTGAACGGTGCCGGCGCCGCGGCCGAGTCAGCCATGCTCCCGAATCGCGCTCAGTCGCCCGTGGTGAAGTCTTCCGGGCGGTCTTGCCGCAGGCGGAGGCAGCGGTGGTTCAGCAGATCGAGCGCGTCAGGAATACCGCCGCCGAACTCGTCACGAATCCTCTGCAGGGCTTGAATCCTGCGCCCCTCCAAGATCAGGTAGTCGATCTTCGACCAGCGTTGGTCCGTGCCGTCGCTGGGTTGCTTGAGAGCATCGATCTCGGCTCGCAGCTGAGTAACTGCGGCGACGATCTCCTCGTCGGACACGACGCTCAGGACGGTCTGCCCATCGGGCCCCGGTTCCCGGCGCAGGAGTCCAAGCTCTGTACAGAGCCACGCGCGCAGATCGCGAAGCTCGCGCCGAATCGCGTCGCGCTGCGCGAGCGCCTCGTTCAACTCGGCCTGCGTCGGATTCGTCTCGTCGTCAGGCATGCGGCTGGTCCTCTGCGGTGGAGGCAAGGGCCTGGACACGCGACAGGGCGATACGACGGCGCGCGAGATCGACATCGATGATCTTCACGGTGAGGGTGTCACCGACCTCGATGGCGTCTACGGGCGATTCATCCAGCTCGCTGGTGTGCACCAGCCCCTCGAAACCGTCCTGTCGGTCTTCGATGCGCACGAAGGCGCCGAATGGCACGATCTTGGTGACCGGCCCGGTGACCACCTGCCCGATTCGCCGCGCTACCTGCGGCCACGGGTCTTCCTGCACTGCTCGGAGCGACAGCGGCACCCGTTCCCGGATCATGTCGACGTCGAGGACTTCGGCGGTGATCTCCTGGCCGACGCCGACGACGTCGGACGGGTGGTTGAACGGACGCCAGGACAGCTCCGGAATATTGATCATCGCGGTGAAGCCTCCGATGTCCACGAAGGTGACGCCGAAGCCGGCGATGGTTTGCACCGTGCCGGTGACGACCTGGCCGCGCCGCAGGGTCTTCAGGAAGGCCCAGTCACGGTCGCTGGGCGTCGGCTCGGTCTGCCAGCGAGCGCGCAGAACGCCGTCGCTGTCGGGCAGCACAGCGGTGAACAGCGGGAGATCTTCACCGGCATACATGGATACGACGCCGGCAGCACGCGCGCTGGCGAGCTGGGAGGTCACTGCCTCGAACTGGGTCTCGTCCACGACCGTGCTCGTGATCTGCCCGTCCTCGTCCTCCCAGACGATCTCCACCAGGCCTTCGTCGGGCAGCGCGGCCACGGCCTTGTCGACGTCGGTGAGCAGGTCCGGCCAGACTTCCAGCTGTGCGCGTGGGGCCAGCTGGGAGCGCACGGTCTCGATGTTGTCGCGGGTCAGGCGGTGCCACCGGGAGGCGTTGGCGGCATAGGTCTCCTCCAGGTAAGTGGCGCGGTGGGCGCTGACCGTCCAGTACAGGCGGGCCCAGAAGTCGGCGTCGGCCGGGCGCTGTACGTGCTGTGGGTCGTCGGGGGCGAAGTCGTACGGCGATGCCTCCAGGCGTTCCGGGAACAGCCCGAGGGAGCGGGTGCGGGCCAGCGCCGCTTCGCAGGGCCGGCTGCTGCCCACGTAGAGGTACTGGTCCCGGCCGACGTGCACCGCGAATGCTCCCTCCGCCTCCAGACGGCACCAGGCGCCGTTGTCGCGGAGCATGGCCCGGACGAGTTCCAGGCCGACGGCGATCGGCACCAGCGCACCGTCGTGGAACCCGGCGACGCCGGCAGGGAACAGGCCGGCCAGACCGTGGCCGTCGGCCGGTGGCTCCAGGCCGAAGTGGACGAAGCCTCCGATCTGCGGCTCGCGGATGGCCAGCTGGTCGATGCCGGCTTCCTCGGCGAGGGCGGCAACGGCCTGCAGGTAGGCGGCCTCGACCGGTCCGTGGTCGCTGGTCGCGGGCTCGGCGCCGGTGTAGTGGCCGTGCTCGTCGCGGTCGGCGGTGTCGTACTTGGTGACCTGGTAGACGTAGGGCAGCACGTCACTGCCCGCCGGAGGTCGAAGGCGCGGGTGCTTTCTGATGGCGTTCGAGGACGCGGTAGACGGTGGCGCGGCTGACGGAGAAGAGCTCGGCGAGGCCGGCGATGGTGTGCTCGCCGGACTGGTGCAGGGTCTCGCGCTGGGCGGTGAGGTCCTGTTTCTGGAGACTGCGTCTCGCGTAGCCGGCGCGTTGACTCATGCCCGGAGCGTACGGTGAGCACCCGCTCAGCGTACAGATCACCGGACCCCCTGATTGAGACGCCGTCAGCGCAGGTCGATCCTCACCCGCCTCGTCGGCGGCGGCCTGGATCTGCTGGAGCAGCCGCTCCCACGTTCCGTCCGCGGACCACCACCGGTGGCGTCCATAGACGGTCTTCCACGGACGGAAGCGTTCGGGCGGGTCACGCCACCGCACGCCGGTCCGCACTCGGTGCAGGATCCCGTCGATCACCTGCCGATGATCCCGCCACCGGCCACAACGGCCGTCGCTGACCGGTAGAGACGGCCGCAGCCGTGCCCACTCGGCATCCGCCAGACTCCCTCGCCCCATGTCCACGTCAACAACCCGGACGAGGACTGGTCACATGATCGGCTGAATAAATCCCAGGGCCTGCGCAGGTCGTGCTTTGCGATGCTTGTCGCCGGTCCGGGTCCGGCCGTCGAATGCTGTTCACGAATACATCGGGGGCGTCGCCGTTGTCCCCAGATGTGTATGTTTGCTCGACAAAGAGGGGGAACGGTATGGAGCCAGTAGAACTCCGCCGCGCAGTTGAGGCAGGACGGGCGACCGCTTCGGAGCTGGGCCTTCAGGTCGATGACGCGATCGTCATCCACAACTCGGACCGCGTCGCGCTGCGCCTGGTCCCTTGCGATGTTCTGGCTCGGGTCGCACCGTTGGCGCATCTCGCTGATTCCGAGTTCGAAGCAGAGGTTGCTCGCCGTCTCGCCTACGTCGACGCTCCGGTGGCCGAGCTCGAGCCTCGGGTCGAGCCCCGAGTCTGTTCGCGTGATGCCTTCGCCATCTCGCTCTGGACCTACTACGAACCGGTGGGATCGGAGATCGCTCCGGCCGACTACGCAGACGCGTTCCTGCGGCACCATGCCGCCCTGCGCCAGATCGATCTGGATGCCCCGCATTTCACTGATCGAGTCGCTGTGGCACTGAGAGAGGTGAACGACCGGAAGCAGTCCCCCGAGCTACCCGATTCCGACCGGAAACTCCTCAGCGACACGCTCGGTGAACTGAGCGCCGCGATCAGTATCCACAAAGCCGGCGACCAGCTGTTGCACGGCGAGCCTCATCCGGGCAACCTCCTGAACACGAGGAGAGGGCCGCTTTTCGTAGACCTCGCCACGTGCTGCCGTGGGCCGATCGAGTTCGACCTCGCCCATGCGCCCGAAGAAGTGGGAAAGCTCTACGCAAAGGCCGACCACGGCCTGATTCACCAGTGCCGCGCCCTGAACTGGGCGATGTTCTCGGCCTGGCGCTGGCGCCGAGACGACCAAATGCCTGACCGGGGCCACTGGAGAGTCGAGGGGCTCAACCAGGTTCGTGCTGCACTCGATCGCTGCGGACTGGGCTGAACTGGAGACAGAGGGGCTACTGGGTCCGGATCCGCTGCGCCCTGTGCGGCATCCGACACCGTACGGGGTTGAAGAGGGAGCCCACGGAGAGAGGCCGGGCGTATCCCGGCAGGGGAACCCGCGGCATGGCACCCTGACATGACGGGTACTCAGGGGCAGGTACTCAGGGACATGACACACGAAGACATCGCAGGCAGGGAGACGAAGGTGCTCACTCGGAGTTCGGTGATGGTGTGCGCGGCCGCGGCGCTGGCGCTGGCCGGCTGCTCGTCCGGGGACGACGGCAAGGCGTCGGAGCCGACGGACGAGACCGTCGTCACGGCGACCGTCTCCGGCACCCCGCCGTCGCCCGCCGCGCCCTCCCTGTCTCCGTCCTCGTCCTCCTCCGGCGCCTCCGCCTCCCCCTCCGCGTCGGTTCCGGCGTCGGCGAGCCCGACGCCGGTGCCCGTCACCGGTCCTGACCAGAAGCTGGTGACCATGACCGTCAGCGGTGGCTTCGCCGGGGTGAACCGTGAGGTGATCCTCCGGGGCGACGGCACGGTCCGGACCACCGACAGCGGCGAGTCCGCGGTGCGCCGCACCACGACGGCCCAGTTCACGACGTTGCGGACACTGCTGGGGGATCCGGCGCTCGCCGATGTCCCCGCCTTCGCGATCGACATGGGGTCGGCCGACAAGTTCCAGTACACGCTGCAGTTCGACGGCCGTACGGTCATGACGGACCGCTCCGCCGACGAGCCCGCGCTCGACCGTCTCATCGGCGCCCTGGAGAAGTGGCTGCCCACGAACTGATCGCGAGCGGGCCGAGACCCCGGCGTGTGTGACAGATGCGTTCCCGACTCTTGACGGCCGTCTTATGACTGCGTAGACATGACAGCGCAGACATGACAGCGCAGTCAGGCGGACGACGTCTGGCATCATCGTTCGCACGTGCGGCCACCGGGAGACACCATGACGCGAGGAACAGGGCGGGGCAAAGCCGTCGCGGCACCGCGCAGCGTGGACGTGGCCCGTCTGGCCGGCGTCTCGCAGAAGACGGTTTCCCGGGTTTTCAACGACGAGCAGTACGTCTCCGCCGATGTGCGCCGACGCGTCCTCGAAGCCGCCGATGAGCTGGGCTACCGGCGCAACAACGCCGCCCGGGCACTGGCCTCCGGGCGGACCCGCTCCATCGGTGTGGTGACGCTGGGCACCGCCCTGTACGGCCCCGCCTCACTGCTCATGGGAGTCGAGCGGGCCCTCCGGGACACGGGGTACGCGCTCCGCGTGGTCAACACCATGGAGGGTGACCCGGCGGGCATCGCCGGCGCCGTGGACTCGCTCCTCGACCAGGGGGTGGACGGCATCGTCATCTCCGAGCCGATCGACGAACGGGGAGCCGACGGTGAGGTTTCCCTCCGCGTCGACGTACCGGTCCTCGTCCTCGGCGCGCCGTCCCCCGTCGGCGCTCCCACGGTCCTGACCGCGGGCGACGGAGCCGACCTGATGGCCCGCGCCGCCACCGAACACCTTCTGGACCTCGGGCACACGACGGTCCACCACCTCGCCGGACCGCAGCGCTGGTACGCCGCCCGGGACCGGCTGGAGGGCTGGCGGACCACGCTGGCCGCCCACGGCAGGGACGTGCCTCCGGTCGTCGAGGGCGACTGGTCGGCCGCGTCCGGATACACCGCCGGGCGGGAGCTGGCCGCGGACACCGCCGTCACCGCCGTCTTCGCCGCCAACGACGACATGGCGATCGGTCTGATCCGCGCGCTGACGGAGGCGGGACGGCGGGTGCCCCAGGACGTGAGCGTCGTCGGCTTCGACGACGTTCCGGTCGCCGCCTATGTGACTCCTCCGCTGACCACGGTGCCGCAGCCCTTCGACGCCGTGGCGCAGGAGGGACTCAAGCGCCTGGTGCACACCATCGAGAACCCGGAAGCGGATCCCCTGCCGGCGAGCGACCCACCGGTCGACCTCGTCGTCCGGTCCTCGACCGCGCCCCCGCCGAACCGGACGACCCCGGCTCGCGGGCGACGCACCGCCGCCCCTTCGCGCACCGACGCCCCTTCGCGCGCGGCCGCGCCCCCTTCGCGACCGGCGAACGGAGGCCCCTCGACACCGCACTGAGCAGCACGAACCGACCGGCCGACCACCCTCCTGGCCGCGCGCGTGACCCGAAGCCGAGCCGCTGCACCGTCCGCGCCCTTCGCCACCGGCCCGTTGCCGGAGCCGCACCGGGCCCGCCGCTGATCGCGGCGGACCCCGATCCAGGTCTGCGACCTTCGCAGCCTCCGCCTTCCCCTCCCCAGCCTCGACCGCATCGGTGTGTCAGCCCCGGTCGTCGCGCCCGCACCTTCCTCCACCATGCCTGCGCACGCCCTCGCCAGGCGTGCCGTGACCATCGCCTCCGGCGGGAATTCACCATGCCCCAGAACACGTCCACATCCATGTCCGGCCCCTCCTCGATGAGCCGCCGGCTGTTCCTCACCACGACGGGCGCCCTGTCGCTCGGCGCCGCGCTCACCGCCTGCGGCGGGAACGACTCCGGCGGTTCCGCCGGCTCCGGCAACCCGGTCGCGCAGGCCGACATCGACAAGGCGATGAAGACGCCGACCGAGCTGACCTTCTGGACCTGGGTCCCTGACATCGACAAGGAGGTCGCGCTCTTCGAGAAGCGGTACCCGGCCATCAAGGTCGAGGTGGTCAACGCCGGCCAGGGCACCCCCCAGTACACCAAGCTGCGGACGGCACTGAAGGCCGGCAGCGGCGCCCCGGACATGGTGCAGATCGAGTACCAGGCCATTCCGACGTTCACCATCACCGACAGCCTCCTGGACCTGCGGCCGTACGGCGCCGCCGCGCTCAAGTCCACCTTCGTGGACTGGACCTGGAGTCAGGTCAGCGGCGGCGACGGCGAGATATGGGCGATCCCCCAGGACACCGGGCCGATGGGCATGCTGTACCGGCAGGACATCTTCGACCGGCACGGTATCGAAGTGCCGGGGACCTGGGACGAGTTCGCCGCCGCGGCCCGCAAGCTGCACAAGGCCGATCCCGACTGGGAGCTCGTCCCGTAGGGGGTGTCAGGCGGCGAGGGCCGTGCGCAGGGTGGTGGCCATCAGTGCGATGGCCTCCTTCCCGGCCGGCACCGGGCCGACGTGGGTGAAGTAGTGGTCGACGCCCTCGAAGACGCGGTGTGTGACCGGGACCCCCGCGGCCTGAAGGGCCTTGGCGTAGGCGTCGCCCTCGTCGCGCAGGCGGTCGTTCTCCGCGGTGATGACCAGGGCGGGCGGCAGCCCGGCGAGGTCGTCGGCGAGCCCGGGCGAGACGAGCGGATCGGCGCGCCCGGCCGGGTCCGCGACGTAGACGCCGGTGAAGATCCGCATGAGGGAAGGGGTGAGCAGCGGCTTGGCGATGCGGGAGAGCTTGGCGGCGGGGTCGGTGACCATGTCGAGGGGGGCGGAGTCGAGGATCTGGAGGCGCGGTGAGAAGGTGCCGCGGTCCCGGGCCGTACGGCACACCGCGGCCGTCAGGTTGGCGCCCGCGCTGTGTCCGCCGACGGCGAGCCGGGAGCCGTCCCAGCCGCCCGCGTCGCCGTTCCCGGCGATCCACGCGGTGACGTCGTAGGCCTGGGTGACGGCGGCGGGGAAGGGCCGCTGCGGGGCGACGGCGTAGTCCACGTTGACCACGACGCAGCCGGCCGTGGCGGCTATGTAGCGGCACAGGTGGTCGTCCTGCTCGGGGCGCCCGACGATGAACCCTCCGCCGTGGAAGTTGACGTAGACGGGGGCGGGCGTGCCTCCGGTGCCGGACGGGCGGTAGACGGTGCAGGTCACCGGCCCGGCGCCGGTCTCCACCTGGAGGGTCTCGGCGTGCCCCGGGACGTCGGTGAACCGTAGGTCCTTGTGCACGCGGGCCATCATGCCGCCGAGCAGCAGCTGGACGGCCCTGGCCTGGAATCTGGTGGTGAGGGGCATGGTCGGTCCCGTTCTCGCGACGCGGAATCAACAGGATTCCTGATAGTGGAGGTCATCCTGCACCGCGAGGGGCCGAGCGCGCCACTCCCTGCGTGCCATCTCACCCCGCCGGAATTCGAACCCGGGAACACGCGGGAACGACGGGACAGGATCACGCGCTCCCGCACACGTCATCGATCCGGTCAACTCCCGTACCAGCACGCTCAAAAGGTGGCAGGGGCCTTCCTGTTCCGAAGTTCCTCGGGCCAGTCCCGAAGCGCGTCACCCCGTCGGGGGACGGGCTCCGTACGTTCGAGGAACCAGCGGGGCCGGAGCAGCCCGGCCCGCGCAACCGGCAGGAGAAGCGCCGTGGCGAATCTGGAGATCTCTATGAAGGAGACGATGACCGCGGTGGAGGGGGCGGTGGGAGTCGCTGTCGTGGACTACACGAGCGGCATGGCACTCGGCACGCTCGGCGGAAGCAAGGAACTCGATCTGAACGTGGCCGCGGCCGGCAACACCGATGTGATCCGCGCCAAGGTCCGCACTATGGAACACCTGGGCCTGAAGGGTGAGATCGAGGACATCCTGATCACGCTCGCGAGCCAGTACCACCTCATCCGGCTGCTCAAGGGCCGCGGTGGGAGCGGGCTGTTCATCTATCTCGTCCTGGACCGCGGCCGGTCCAACCTGGCCATGGCCCGCCACCAGCTCAAGCGGATCGAGGCCGAGCTCGAGGTGTAGACGAGCAAACGGCTCGCGGCTTCGCACACCCTGGAATTGAAGATTTCTTCATCTCGACACATCCAGATCAGCGCATCACACGGGTGTGCGGAGTCCGCAGCCACCAGGATCGTGACGCAGCACGTGGCGCGCGGCGGCGCACGGGCGGCCGGGCGGGCCGCCGCGCCGTCGCGCATCACGCACCCGTACGCGGCAGGGAGCGAGCGAGAGACCATGCAGGTTCCCCTCTACCAGGCCAAGGCCGAGTTCTTCCGCATGCTCGGGCACCCGGTCCGCATCAGGGTCCTCGAACTGCTCCAGGGCGGCCCCGTCGCCGTGCGGGACCTGCTCACCGAGATCGAGATCGAACCGTCCAGCCTGTCCCAGCAACTGGCGGTGTTGCGCCGCGCCGGGATCGTGGTGTCGATCCGGGAGGGTTCGACGGTCAGCTACGCTCTCGCGGGCGGCGACGTGGCCGAGCTGCTGCGGGCCGCCCGCCGCATCCTCACCGAACTCCTCGCCGGACAGAACGAGTTGCTGGCGGAACTGCGCCAGGCCGATCTGCCGCTGCCGGTACCGCAGGGCGGCACCGGCCGGACGTGACGGGTACGGGGACGGGAAGGGGGACGGGAACGAGAACTGGGATAGGGGCAGAGGCAGAGGCAGAGGCAGAGGCAGAGGCAGAGGCAGAGGCAGAGGCAGAGGCAGAGGCAGAGGCAGAGGCAGAAGGAACGACCGGACCGGTTTCAGGTTTCCTTCAGGTACCTCCTGAAGTTTGGGGCCCATGCACGGACACCGACCACGTACCCCCGCATCCGAACGCAGCCGTCGCTGGTTCATGAACAAGGCGCTGCTCGCCGGCGGTGTCGCCGCGATGGCGACCATGACCGGCTGCTCCTCCGGCTCCTCCGACACCGCGGGCGCCGCCTCGTCCTACGGCGGCCCGGGCGGGATGCCCTCCGGGGGACCCGGCGGCGGCGCGGGCGGAATGGGCCCCGGAGCGAGCGAGGTCAAGTACGCGGACTTCGTCGGCGTCACCACCGACGGCAAGGTCGCGGACGACCTGTACTCGGTCCACGCTACGGACGTCTCCACCGACAAGGTCGTCAAGGCCGCCCAGGCGTTCCTGGACGGACTGACCACCAAGGAGCGCAAGGCCTCCGTCTTCGAAGTGGACGACGACGAGTGGCTCGCCTGGAGCAACGTCGACGGCTATCAGCGTGAGGGCGCCCGGATGGGCGACCTGACCGACAAGCAGCGCGACCTCGGTTACGCGCTGCTCGGGGTCGCGCTGTCCGCCGAGGGGCTCACCCAGACCCGCAACATCATGAAGCTCAACGCGTTCCTGGGCGACTACAGCGGTGGCAACCGGGACACGCTCACCGAGGGCGCCTACTTCTTCACCTTCATGGGCACCCCGTCGACCAGCGAGCCGTGGGGCTTCCAGTACGAGGGCCACCACGTGGCCATCAACTACTTCGTGCTCGGCGACCAGGTGGTCATGACGCCCACCTTCATGGGTTCCGAGCCGACCTCGGCCACCTACGACGGCGAGAAGATCACCCTCTTCAAGAAGGAGACGACGGCCGGCCTCACCCTGCTGCGGTCCCTCACGGACGCCCAGCGGAAGAAGGCCATCTCCTCGGAGACCAAGGCCGGGGACAACCTGAAGGCGGGCGCCGGCCAGGACAACCTCAAGCTCGCCTACCAGGGCCTCGTCGCCTCCGGGTTCACCGCCGCGCAGAAGAGCAGTCTGCTGGACCTGGTGCGCGTCTACGTCGGCAACATGGACGACGGGCACGCCGAGGTGAAGATGAAGGAGGTGGAGGAGCACCTCGACGACACGTACTTCTACTGGATCGGCGAGACCAAGGACTCCTCGGCCTTCTACTACCGCGTGCACAGCCCGGTCGTCCTCATCGAGTACGACGCCCAGTCGCCGCTCGCCTACGGCAACAAGGACAGCAACGGTGGCGGCGGCATGGGCGGACCGGGCGGAACCCCGACCCAGCAGCACATCCACACCATCATCCGCACCCCCAACGGCGGCGACTACGGCGTGGACCTGCTCAAGCTGCACCTGGAGAACGACCACTAGGGTCCGGCCGACGTCGCGGTCCGAACAGCAGTTCGGGAATCGAACGAAACACACCGAAACGCCACGGTTCGCCACCCCTTCCGCCATGTAGAAATATCTACCAGCATGCATACGCCCGCCCGGCATGCGGCCGGGGGCGGACGTCACACGGAGCCGACATGAGCGATGCGATGTGGACGCGCGGCGTGGAGTGGCTCGCCGCCGCCGCGACGGACCCGCGGCTGTGCAAGCGGGAATGGGACCAGGGCGACGGGATCGCCCTGCTGGAGGCGGGCCGTTACTGGGACGTCCTCAGCGTGCCGGACCGGCTGGGCCTGCTCACCCTTGACCTGCTGTGGCAGACGTCCCGCCCCGTCCCGGGACCCACACTCGTGGACACCGCGGCGCACCGGGTCGGATTCTTCCTCCCGCCGGACCCCGGCACCCGGTGGATCGGCGCGGGGCTGAGACACGCGGGCCGGGGCTCCTGGGTGGCGGTCCCCCCGCCCTACCGGGCCGCACGGTTCCTGGAGTGGCTGGTCCCGCCGGACGGGACCGGCATGCTGCACGCGCCCGTCACGCTGGAGCTGGCCCTGCGCCAGGCCAACGGCACGCTGGCCGTGCTGACCCCGATGGGCGGCCGGTAGCCGGGTGATGTCCCTGTGGCCGGCCGGCTCGGCGGACCCGCCGAGGTGGCCGAGCTGATCGTCTTCCTGCTGTCGGACCGGGCCTCGTTCGTGGCCGGCAGCTACCACCTCGTCGACGGCGGCTACACGGCCGTCTAACTCGCTGACCGCGTACGGCAATTCAGACAGTCGACGCAGAAGTGAACAGATACCGGGCTCTTTGGGAGGCAAGTCTCGCTCAACCGTGCGGGATCGATCGATGACGGTGTGTACTGTGCTGCGAGTGCCCGGTCCGAGCCCATCGGACCCACCCCCGCCCTGAGCACCGACACGACGCCCGACCCTCCCTGGAACCGAATCGATGATCGAACTACCGGACCTGGTGGCCGGCGGCCTGGCCGCCGGCACACTGTCCGCGCTCGCCCTCGGCGGCGGACTGCTGCGCCTACGGCGGCAACAGGCCCGGCAGCGGGCCGAGATCGCCGCGTTGCGCACCCAACTCGACGGGTCCCTGAGGGCGTTCACGGCCGAGGTCGAGCATCTGGCCGGCCGGCGGGTGCCCGCGGCCGCCCGCCAGGTGGCCCATCCGCACGTGCCCGAACCGGGCCCGCTCCAGCCGCTGACCACCGGCACCCCACTGGGCATCGCCCTGGAGAACGTGGTGCTGGCGCTCCAGTCCGAGGTGGCCGCCCAGCGCACCCGGGTCGACGCGGCCGCGCAGGCCGGGATGCGGGGCGCCACCCGGGAGATCCAGGCGGCCCTGTACCGGCTCCAGGACGCGCTGCGCGGACTCCAGCAACGCTACGACGACCCGGAGTTGGCGCAGACCCTGTTCCGGCTCGACCACGAGAACGAGCAGTCGCTGCGCCGCGCGCAGGTCACCGCCGTGGTGTGCGGGGCGTGGGTGGGGCTGGCGCGCGAGGAGTCGCACCTGGTGGACGCGGTGACCGGTGGTCAGGCCCGGCTCGCGGGCTACCACCGGGTCCAGGTCCACAACCACCTCGAGACCGGTACGGCCCTGGTCTCGCACGCCGTCGAGCCGGTGGCCATCATCGTCGCCGAGCTGCTCGACAACGCGCTCAGGCACTCCGCCCCGGACACCGACGTCGTGGTGAGCCTGGAGCACGTCCACCACGGCGTGTGCGTCACCATCGACGACGCCGGTCTCGGCATGACGCGGGACGAACGCGACCGCGCCCAGCGGCTGGTGGCCGGCGACGACCTCATCCTGCTGACCGACCTGGGCGATCCGCCGCGCATGGGGCTGGCCGCCATCGGCCGTCTCACCCGGCAGTTCGACCTGGGCGTCGATGTCTCCTCGGCCTCCCCGTACGGCGGCGTGCGCGCGGTGCTGCGGGTCGACAGCCATCTCCTCAGCCGTCTCGACCCGGCCGACCGGCCGCCTGCCGCGAGCGCGCCGCGCACGACGCGGAAGGCCGCGGCCGACCGGCCCGCGCCCTCCCATGCGTACGGCACGGAGACCGGCGCCCCCGAGCCGGCGCCGGGGCACCACGAACCGACGGACGCCGACGGCCTGCCGCAGCGCCGTCGCCGCACCAGGGCCGCCGCACCCGAGGAGAGCCCTGCGCACAGACCCGCGCAAGGAGCCGCGCGGAGACCGGAGGAGGCAGCGGCCGCGCTCGGCGCGCTCCAGTCCGGCACGGCGGCGGCCCGCGCGGCCGCCGAGAACGCCGGAGCCGGCCCCGGGAGCACCCCGGCCGACCGGACCGGCGAGACCGACCACACGGACCACACCGACCACACCGACCACACCGACCACACCGACATCGAGGGGGAAGCGGCGAGATGACCAGCCGTAATACGGGCGACACGGCATGGGTGCTGGAACCGATCCTGCAGGTGCCGCACGTGCTGGCCGCCGTCATGCTGACCCGGGACGGACTGGTGACGGGATACACCGACGCCCTGTCGCAGCCGTCGGCCGAGCGGGTGGCCGCCATCACCAGCACCGTGCAGGGGGCCTGCCGGACGGCGGCGGCCGCGTTCGCCGACCGGGAGCGGGCCGAAGTACGCCAGATCGTCATCGAGTCCGACCACGGCTATGTGCTGATCGTGCCGACCGACCACGGCACCTGCGTGGCCGCGTACGGCGACGGCGAAACGCGGCTGGACCTGCTGGCACACCGGGTCCACTCCCAGGTGGCGCGACTGGGCGAGAAGGCCATGGCGGCCGCGCCCCGAGGAGCCGACGACAACGCGCCGGCATGACCCGCCGCCCGGCCGGCCGGCCGCTCGTCCCCGCGTACCTGTCGACCGGCGGAGTCGCCCGGCCCAGCCGGCCCCACCTGGAGCGGTTGTCGGTGCTCGCCCGCACCGAGGAGCCGCTGCCGGTCGGCCTGCCGGCCGCCGAACTGGCCCTGCTGGACACCCTGGAGGGCGGCTCGCTCGCGGTGGTGGAGGCGGCCGCGCTGCTCAGGCTGCCGGTCTCCGCGGTACGGGTGCTGGCGGCCGGCCTGGTCGACCGGGACCTCGTTCTCGCCCGCGCGCCGATCCCGCCCGCCGAACGGTTCGACCCCGACCTGCTGAAGAGAGTGGCCGATGGCCTCCGCGCCCTCAAACACCACCCCTAGCGCCGGCGCGCCCGGTGCCGTCCACCGCCCCGACACCGCCCGCGAACTGGTGAAGATCCTGGTCGCGGGGCCGTTCGGGGTGGGCAAGACGACCCTGATCGACTCGGTGTCCGAGATCCGCCCGCTGCACACCGAGGAACACCTCTCCGAGGCGTCCGCCGACGTGGACGACCTGGCCGGGGTGCGCGAGAAGTCGACGACGACCGTGGCCATCGACTTCGGCCGGATCAGCCTGCCCGGTGACGTCGTGCTGTACCTGTTCGGCACGCCCGGTCAGGAGCGCTTCCGCGCGCTGTGGGACGACATCGCCTACGGAGCGCTGGGCGCGCTCGTCCTCGTCGACAGCCGCCGCCTCGACGCGTCCTTCGACGTGCTGGGCCTGGTGGAGGAGAGCGGGCTGCCGTACGCGGTGGCCTTCAACGCGTTTCCCGACGCGCCCCGCCACTACGGTCCCGAGCGGCTGCGCCAGGCGCTGGACCTGGAGCCCGGGACACCGATGGTGACCTGCGACGCGCGGGACCCCGACTCCTCGATCGACGCGCTCCTGGCGCTCGTCGACCATCTGATCGGACATGACCCCGTGGAGGCCCGGTGACCATCCATCCCCCCGACCGGCGCGACTTCGCGCGCTCCGCGCCGGTGCGGCTGTGGGACGAGAGCTTCGCCGCCGACCCGCACCGCCACTACCAGGCGCTGCGCAACCAAGGACCGGTCGGCTGGGGCGAGTTGGCGCCCGGAGTGCCGGCGTACGTGGTCACCGACCGGCGCGCCGCACTGGACGTGCTGCACGACGAGGAGACGTTCTCGCACGACCCGCGCGCGTGGGAGTCGACCGTTCCCGACGACTCTCCGGTGCTCGGCATGATGCGCTGGCGGCCCAACGCCCTGTTCGCCGACGGGGCCGCGCACGTCCGCTACCGCACCACCCTCATCGACGTCTTCGACCTGGTGGAACCGCACGACCTGCGAGGGCGGGTGCACCGGGCGGTGCGGCTGCTGGTGGGCCGGATCGGGCCGAGGGGCGAGGCCGACCTGGTAGGCGACTTCGCCGAGCCGCTGATGGCGCTGGTGTTCAACGACCTGTTCGGTCTGCCGGAGAGCCAGGGCGACCGGCTGCACTCGGGCTTGGGCAAGATGATGGAGGGCGGTGACCGGGCGACCGTGGGCGAGGCGGAGTACGCGCAGTACGTACTGGACCTCATCGCCGCCAAGACCCAACGGCGCGGCGACGACCTGCCGAGCCGGCTCCTCGACCACCCGGCCGGGCTGACCCGGGAGGAGGTCACCTGGCAGGTGTTCCTCACCCTCGGCGCCGGCTACGGGCCGACCGCGAACCTGTTGTCCAACACGCTGTCGAGGATCCTCGGCAACCCTCTCTACTACTCCACCCTCACCGACGGCGCCCGCCCCGTCATGGACGCGGTGGTCGAGGTGCTGCACCACGAGACGCCGCTCGCGAACTACGGCATCTACTACGTCCGCCGGCCCGTGGCCTTCCACGGGGTGTGGCTGCGCGAGGCGGTGCCGGTCGTGGTGTCGTACGGGGCGCTCGGGATCCTCGCCGAGCGGGAGGTCACCGAGGGCCGGCATCCGAACGACGCCTCACACCTGTCGTGGGGAGCGGGAGCGCATGCCTGTCCGGTGAAGCAGCACACGCTGCTGCTGGTCACCGAGGCGATCGAGCGGCTCACCCAGTGGCTGCCCGACCTCGATCCCGTCGTGCCCCGCGACCGGCTGTCCTGGCGGCCCGGTCCGTTCCACCGCGCGCTGACCGCGCTGCCCGTCCGCTTCAGCCCCCGCTCCCCCGCTTCCGAACCCTCAGGAGTCCGTTCGTGACCGTGACCGACCGCATCGTCCTCGACCCGTTCGGCACCGATGTGCACGCCGAGAGCGCCCGGCTGCGCGCCCTCGGCCCGATCGTGCCCGTGGAGCTGCCCGGCGGCATTCCGGCCTGGGCGCCCACCGGGTACGACACCCTGAAGGCGCTGATCCTGGACCCGCGGGTCAGCAAGGACCCGCGGCGGCACTGGCGGCAGTGGGCGGAACTCGGCGAGCACCCGTCCTGGGGCTGGATCCTGGGCTGGGTCGGCGTGATCAACATGCTCTCCACGTACGGCACCGACCACGCGCGGCTGCGCAAACTGGTGGCGCCGAGCTTCACCAGCCGGCGCACCGAGGCGCTGCGCACCCGGGTGGAGGCGATCACCGAGGAGCTGCTGGACACGCTGGGGAAGGGCGAGGACGCGGTCGACCTCAAGGCCACGTTCGCGCATCCGCTGCCGATGCAGATCGTCTGTGAACTGTTCGGGGTGCCGGACGGCCTGCGGGAGGCCACGGTCCGGCTGGTCGCGGCCATCATGGACACCACCGACCCGACGCCGGAGCACGCCGCGTACGTCCAGGAGCAGATCGGCACGGTGCTGGGCGGGCTGATCGCGTACAAGCGCGAGCACCCCGGCGACGACATGACGACCGAGCTGATCCGCGTGCGCGACGAGGAGGGCGACCGGCTCAGCGACGAGGAGCTGCTGTACACGCTGCTGCTGGTCATCGGCGCCGGTTTCGAGACGACCGTCAACCTCATCGGGAACGCGGTGGTGGCGCTGCTGCGGCGGCCCGAGCAGCTGGCGGCCGTCCGCCGGGGCGAGATCGGCTGGGACGCGGTCGTCGACGAGACGCTGCGGCTGCACCCGCCGATCGCCACGCTGCCGCTGCGGTTCGCCGTCGACGACCTCACGGTGGGTGGGGTGACGATCCCGGCCGGGGACGCCATCATCACGACGTACGCGGCGGCGAACGTGGACCCGGCGCACTACGGGGCGGACGCGGACGTGTTCGACGCGGCACGCGCCGCGGACGACCAGCTGGCCTTCGGGATCGGTGTGCACCGGTGCATCGGGGCTCCGCTGGCCCGGATGGAGGCGCTGACGGCGCTGCCCGCGCTGTTCGACCGGTTCCCCGCGCTGCGGCTGGACACCGGGGCCGCGGAGCTGCGGCAGGTGCCCTCGTTCATCGCGAGCGGCTGGCGGGAGATCCCGGTCCGCCTGCGGGACTGAAGCGCGGGAGTGCGACCGGTCCCCCGTTCCGGTCGTACCCCCGCCGCTCCTCGAAGCTACGTGCCCGGCGAGCGGGTGGGAATCGTGTCGATGCCCGCTCCGGTCGCCGCAGGGCTCACCTGTGCACAGGTGAGTCCGGATGGCCCCGATTCCGTCCGGTGGGCGGACTCGTACAGGTCGGGTTGGTCCAGGTCGCCCGCCGCCACATGGGCCAGGACGACCTCGTACAGGTCGCTGCCGGCCGCGAGGAGCTGGCGTTCGAGGACGGGTTCGGCGCTGCGGACGTGTTCGCGGACGGTCTGCGCGTGCACACCGAGCAGCTGGGCGGCGCGTTCGGCGTTGCCGCCGGCGGCGATCCAGGCGCGCAGCGTGCCGCGCAGGTCCCGGCCGTCGGAGTCGAGACGGGCCAGCAGTTCCCGCGCCCAGCCGCGCAGGGCGGGGCCGCCGAGCAGCTCGCCGAGCCGGGCCGGGGCCGCCGCGCTCTCCGTCAGGTGCCCGGCGATGGCGACCTGGGTGTGCAGCGCGAGGTGGACCGCGGCCCGGACGGTGAGGTCGGAGAAGTCGGCGCGCAGCAGGTTCTCCACGCGTTCCATGCGGGCGCGGACGGTGTTGCGGCTGACGCCGAGCACCTTCGCCGCGTTGACGGCGGTGAACTCCAGGCCGAGCCGGGTGGTGGCGAGGAGTTCGGCGCGGGTGTGGTGCGGGAGGGTGTCGAGAGGGCGCAGCAGCCGGGTCGTCCAGGTGCGCAGGATCTCGGGGTCCATCAGGCGTTCGGGGTGGGTGCGTTCGGCGTAGACGGCCGTCTTGTCGGGGCGGAAGCGGGCGACGGCGAGGGCGCTGACGGCCTGTCCGTAGGCGGTGGCGGTGCGGGCGAGGCTCTGGAGGGCGCTGCCGCCGAGGAACGTGCCGGCGTGCCGGTCGCACAGGGCGCGCAGCGCACCGCCCGCGGTGTCGTCCGGGACGACGACGATGACGTGGCCGTCCATGGCGGGGCAGCGCACGACGAGGGCCTCGTCGTGGGTCGCCGCCACGCAGGCCGCCGCGAGACGGTCGCGTTCCTCGGGCCTGGTCTCGACCACGTAGACGCAGGCGGTGTCGGTGTCGAGCAGGCCGGGCCACAGGCCGGCGGCGACGCGGCGGGCGGCGACGGTGTCCTCGACCATGAGCAGCTGGAGGATGGCCAGGCGCAGGTCGGCGGTGGCGCGGGCCAGCCGGTGTCCGGTCGCGGCGGTCTCCTGCGCGCGCAGCAGGAGTTCGAGGACGCCCACGGTGTGCGTGACGATGGCGGAGGCGCGCCGGTCGAAGGGGCTCGTCCGGGTCACGGCGAGCACGCCCGGCGAGGCGGGGCGCGGGAGTTCGACCCTGATCAGGCGCACGAACCTGCCCTCGCCCTCCCAGGCGGCGGAGGCGAGCCGGCCGCCGATGACGGCGGCGACCAGGCTGTCGTCGAGCGGGGTGAGCGGTCCGGCGAGCGAGGCGCCGGTGTCGTCGCGCAGGGAGACGGTCGCGTCGAGCGTGTCCGCCAGCCAGTCGAGGACTCTGCGGAGGTCGCCGCCGGTGGGGCGCAGATGTCCGAGGAGTTCCTGCGCCCACGCCGAGTCTGCGTGGTCCGCCGCGTCGGTGGGGCGGTTCCCGTCGTCCCGGCCGGCCATGTCGGCGCTCTCCTCGTCCCTCACGGCCGCTGCGGGCCGAACCAGTCATATCGGTCGGGGACGTTACCTCACGCGGGGGCGGAACGTCCGCCCTCGGGACCGGGGTGCGAGGTCAGCCGGCCGCCGCGGACTTCCTGATGCCGACTGCGGCCAGGACGGCTCCCGCGACGCACAGCGGGCCGGTGACCACGGAGGCGGCGTGCAGGCCGTTCATAGGCCTGCCCGCTGCCCTCGCCGACGGCCGCCCGCAGCTGCGCGGGCGTGGCGTCCGAGACGGGCGCCACGCCCATCGCGACGGCGTCCGTGGCCTGCTTCAGGCTGTCGGCCGCGGGGCGGGCACACCGGCGTCGGTGAGTTCGCCACCGAGGGTGGAGCCGGCCCCGGCGCTGATCACGGAGACCAGGACGGAGCTCCCGAGGGCGCCGCCGAGCAGGTCAGCGGCTCCATGGCAGTCGACCGGCAGGCAGTCTGACGCGGCCGTCCCGCGCGCCGGGTGCCAGGAAGACGCGCAGCCGCCGGGAGTCCGGGGCGAAGCGGCCGGCCTGTTCGAGCCCCGCCTCGACGGCGGAGACGACCTCGTCGAACGACCCAGCTCGACCAGCTCGCCCGGCACTGGATGCGCCACGGCTGGGAGACCGACCCCGCGACGGCACTGGGACCGCTCGCCGACAGCTGGGAGTTCCTCCCGGGCGAGCCGCACAGCGGTCCTGCGGAGTCGCCGCCCCCTGCCACGGCATAAGCTCGGCCAATGGCGAAGTACTACGACGTGCACCCCGACAACCCTCAGCCGCGCACCATCTCCCAGGTCGCGGCCGCCATCCGGGCGGACGCGCTGATCGCGTACCCGACGGATTCCTGCTACGCGCTGGGCTGCCGGCTGGGCAGCAAGAACGGCATCGACCGGATCCGGGCCATCCGCGAGCTGGACGACAAGCACCACTTCACCCTCGTGTGCCAGGACTTCGCGCAACTCGGCCAGTTCGTACGAGTGGACAAGGACGTGTTCCGCGCGATCAAGGCGTCGACGCCGGGCAGCTACACCTTCATCCTCCCGGCGACCAAGGAGGTGCCGCGCATGCTCCAGCACCCGAAGAAGAAGACGGTGGGCGTGCGCATCCCGGACCATGTGGTCACCCAGGCCCTGCTCGCCGAACTCGGTGAACCGCTGCTGTCCAGCACCCTGCTGCTGCCCGGCGAGGACGAGCCGATGACCCAGGGCTGGGAGATCAAGGACCAGCTCGACCACGTGGTGGACGGCGTGCTGGACTCCGGGGACTGCGGCACCGAGCCGACCACGGTCATCGACTTCTCCGACGGCGAGGCGGCGGTCGTGCGGCACGGGGCGGGTGACACCTCCCGGTTCGAGTAGCGCGCTCCGCGCCCCGACGCCCGCGGCACGGGGGCGTCCCGGAGGGCGGGTGGATGGTGCATGCAACGATGGTCGCCGCCCGGTCCCACCGGGCCGGTCGATCGCTCGCTCGCTCGCCGTAGTGCACCGCGCAGAGAGGCACCCCCCATGACCTCCGTACAGGGAACAGCCGTGGACATCCCCACCGAGGACGGCGTCGCCGACGCCTATCTCGCGCATCCCGGCGACGGGGCGCCCCGGCCGGGTGTGCTGCTCTACCAGGACGCCTTCGGGCTGCGCCCGCACCTGCGGGCGATGGCCGACCGGCTCGCCGAGGCCGGCTACACGGTGCTGGTCCCGAACGTGTTCTACCGGCACGGGCGCGCACCCGTCGTGGAGCTGCCCGAGTTCATCGACCCCGGCGCGCGCCCGGAGATCTTCGCGGCCCTGGGCCCGCTCATCCAGTCCCTCACCTCCGAGTCGGCCGTGCGGGACGCGGGCGCCTATCTGCGGTGGCTGGAGGAGAGCCCGCTCGTCACGGACGGCCCGGTGGCGCTGACCGGGTACTGCATGGGCGCCCGGCTCGTCCTGTGGACCGCCGGCGGGTATCCGGACCGGGTCGCGGCGGCGGCCGGCTTCCACGGCGGGCGGCTCGCGACCGACGCGCCGGACAGTCCCCACCTGGCGGCCGAGCACATCACGGCCGAGCTGTACTTCGGCCACGCCGACAACGACCACTCCCTGCCGCCCGAGCAGATCGCGCGCTTCGAGGACGCCCTCACGGCAGCGGGCGTCCGTCACACCTGCGAGGTCTACGCCGGCGCCGAGCACGGTTACACGCAGGCCGACACCGCCGCGTACGACGAGAAGGGCTCCGAGCGGCACTGGGCCGCGCTGCTGGAGCTGCTGAAGCGGACCTTCTGAGCGACGGGACCGCACACCCGGACAGCGTGCGGAGACCGGGCGCCGGGACCGAGCACCGGGACGCCCCCGGCACGAGCCGTGCCGAGGGCGTCCTTTCCATTCCGTCTCCGCCTCTGATTCTGTCTCCGCTCTGTTTCTGTCTCCGCCTCTGTTTCTGTCTCCGCTTCCGTCCACATTGTTGACATGGGCACAACCTCGATGCGACTTTGAGAGCGCTCTCAACATGGTACGGACCAACCCCACAGGCCTACCCGCACGGAGGTGGAGAGTGCTCTCAAGGATCACGCTCGCACTCAGAATCGCCGGAGCCGCCGCTCTCGTCGGCGCGCTGCTCTCCCTCGGCCCCCCGGCCCAGGCGGCCGTCCCCGACACCATCCCGCTGAAGATCACCAACAACTCGGGGCGCGGCGAAGCCCTGTACGTCTACAACCTCGGCACCCAGCTGACGACGGGCCGGCAGGGCTGGGCGGACGCGAACGGCACCTTCCACGCCTGGCCCGCCGGCGGCAACCCGCCCACGCCCGCGCCCGACGCCTCGATCGCGGGCCCGGCCGCCGGACGGTCCGCCACCATCCGGATCCCCAAGTTCTCCGGCCGGGTCTACTTCTCCTACGGACAGAAGCTCGACTTCCGGCTGACCACCGGCGGGCTGGTGCAGCCGGCCGTGCAGAACCCCACCGACCCGAACCGGAACATCCTGTTCAACTGGTCGGAGTACACGCTGAACGACTCCGGGCTGTGGCTGAACAGCACTCAGGTCGACATGTTCTCCGCGCCGTACGCGGTCGGCGTGCAGCGCGCCGACGGAACCACCATCAGCGCCGGGCACCTCAAGGCGGGTGGCTACACCGGCTTCTTCAACGCACTGCGCGGGCAGCCCGGCGGCTGGGCCAACCTCGTCCAGACCCGGTCCGACGGCACCGTGCTGCGGGCTCTGGCCCCGCTGTACGGGGTGGAGACGGGCGCCCTCCCGGCGAACGTCATGGACGACTACGTCAACCGCGTCTGGCAGAAGTACGCGACGACCACGCTGACCGTCACCCCGTTCGCCGACCGGCCGGGCACCAAGTACTACGGCCGGGTCTCAGGCGGGGTCATGAACTTCACCAACTCCTCCGGCGCGGTCGTGACCAGCTTCCAGAAGCCGGACGCGGCCAGCATCTTCGGCTGCCACAGACTGCTGGACGCGCCGAACGACGCGGTGCGCGGACCGATCTCCCGCACCCTGTGCGCGGGCTTCAACCGCTCCACGCTCCTGGTCAACCCCAACCAGCCGGACACCACGACGGCGAACTTCTACCAGGACACGGTGACCAACCACTACGCCCGCAAGATTCACGCGCAGATGGCGGACGGCAAGGCGTACGCGTTCGCCTTCGACGACGTCGGCCGGCAGGAGTCCCTCGTCCACGACGGCTCGCCGCTCCAGGCGTACCTGACGCTCGACCCGCTGAACTGAACCGAACGCACACGACGACGTCCCGCACGCGGAGGGAGCCCGCGTGCGGGACGTCGTCGTTCGGAGCCGATCAGCCGGTGGTGATCAGCCCGTGGTGATCAGCCGGTCGTGACGGCGGTGTCGTCCACGACGAAGCTGGTCTGGAGCGAGGAGTCCTCGACGCCCGAGAACTTCAGCGCCACGGTGGAGCCCGCGAAGGACCCGAGGCTGAAGGACTTCTGGACGTAGCCGCTGGCGGCGTTGAGGTTGGAGTAGGTGGCCAGCGTGGTCGTCCCGGCGGTGACCGTCAGCTTGTCGTACTGGGTGCTGGTGGTGGTCTCGGCCGTGTCGACGTGCAGGTAGAAGGTGAACGTGGTGTTGGTGCAGCCGCTCGGGATCGTCACCGACTGCGTCAGCGTGTCGGTGTGGGTCGACCCGTAGCCGTCGAGCCAGGCCTTGTAGGAGCCGGTGCGGGCCGCCTGGCTGCTGGAGTTGGTGATCACACCGCTCGTCGCCGTCCAGGTGGTGCTGCCCGACTCGAAGCCCGCGTTGCCCAGCAGCTGCGTGGCGGTGCAGGACCCGCCGCCGCCGGAGGAGCTGACGGTCCAGGTGAAGGCCGCGGTACCGGTCGCGCCGGTGCTGTCGGTCACCGTGACGGTGGTGCTGGAGGAGCCGGCCGTCGTCGGCGTGCCGGAGATCAGGCCGGTCGAGCTGCTGATCGACAGGCCGGCGGGCAGACCGGTCGCGGCGTACGTGAGCGAGCCGCTGTTGGTGCTGCTGGCGGAGATCTGCAGGCTCACCGCGGTGCCGACCGTGGCGGACTGGCTGCCCGGGTTGGTCACCGAGACACCGGTCGACGGGACCGTGATGTGGCTGCCGACGTTGATGCCGGCGAAGGCGTTGCCGACTCCGGCGTACTGGGCGGAGCTGGAGCCGTACAGCGCCGTGGCCGCGCTGAGGGCGGCGGTGCGGGCGCCCGCGTAGGTGGTGCTGGACGTCATGTACGTCGTCAGCGCCTTGTACCAGATCTGAAGGGCCGCGGCCCGGCCGATGCCCGCGACGGCGACGCCGTCCGAGGTCGGGCTGTTGTAGGTGACGCCGTTGATGGTCTTGCTGCCGCTGCCCTCGGAGAGCAGGTAGAACATGTGGTTCGCCGGGCCCGAGGAGTAGTGGACGTCGAGGTTGCCGACGCCGGAGTACCAGCTGTCGGCGGAGCCGCCGTCCTTGTCCGGCTCGTCCATGTAGCGCAGCGGGGTGCCGTCGCCGTTGATGTCGATCTTCTCGCCGATGAGGTAGTCACCGACGTCGGAGGAGTTGGCCGCGTAGAACTCCACGCCCGTGCCGAAGATGTCGGAGGTGGCCTCGTTCAGGCCGCCCGACTCCCCGGTGTAGTTCAGGTTCGCGGTGTTGGAGGTGACGCCGTGGCTCATCTCGTGGCCCGCGACGTCCAGCGAGGTCAGCGCGTGGGTGCTGCTGGTGCCGTCGCCGTAGGTCATGCAGAAGCAGTCGTCGTCCCAGAAGGCGTTGACGTACGCCGTGCTGTAGTGGACGCGGGAGTAGGCGGCGACGCCGTCGTTCTTGATGCCGCTGCGGCCGAAGGTGTTCTTGTAGAAGTCCCACGTCACCTGGGCGCCGTAGTGGGCGTCGACGCCGGCGGTCTGGGTGTTGGAGCCGGAGCCCGTTCCCCAGGTGTCGTCGGCGTCCGTCATCAGGGTGCCGGTGCCGGACGTGCCGTTGCTGAGGCTGTACGTCTTGTGGGTGCCGCGCGTGGTGTCGTTCAGCTGGTACGTCGAGCCGGACAGCGTGGTGCCGATGGTGACGGTTCCGCTGTACTGGCTGTTGCCGGTGCCGGTCTGGACGCCCTCGAACTGGGACAGCTTCGCGCCGGTGGCCGCGTCGGTGATGACATGCAGCTTGCTCGGCGTGCCGTCGTCCTGGAGACCGCTCACCACGGTCTCCCAGGCGAGCTTGGGCGTGCCCTCGCCGGCCCAGATCACCTTGCGCGCGCTCTGGGCGGCGGGGTTCTGCGCGTCGAGCGCCTTGGCGGCCGTCAGGGCCTTGGTCTGGGCGGCCGTCTTGCTGTACGTGGCGGTCGTGGACTTGACGGAGACGGTACGGCGGTTGTTGTTGAAGGTCGTGCTCACCGTGCCGGCGGCCAGCGAGGCCGGGGGCGTGTGCACGACGAGGTCGCCGCCGAGGACGGGCAGACCGGCGTAGGTGCGCTCGTAACGCGTGTGCAGGGTGCCGTCGTTGTCCTTGACGACGTCCTTGACGACCAGCTTCTCCTGGGCGCCGAGTCCGAGCGACTCGGCCGTGTCCGTCGACTTCGCCTCGGCGCTCTTGATCAGCGTGGTGCGCTGGGCGGGTGTGAGGTCGGCGGGCAGGCCACCGGCACGCACGGGGCTGGGGTGGGGGGCTGCGGGCAGCGCGGTCGCCGGAACCGTCTGGACACCGAGGGCCACGAGTGCGGCGGTGGAGAGCAGGGCCGCTCCGACCGTGGTCCGCTTGCGGGGGTTGGGTCTCACTCGTTCTCCTACTGCGGCGGCCGTGGGGAACGGCCGGTGACAGACCGGGCAGACGGGTGTGCTGTCCGGGACGAGCTGAGTTGTGCGGGACCGTAAGCAAGGGAAGGCAACTTGCCGCTGGTGCGCGGTAGTTGGGTGGGAGAATGGCAGGGTTGACAGTGGCATGTCAGCCCAAGCCGGACGCTTCAAGGGTTATCCCTCGGTGCCGGGCGGGGCGGGGGCCCCACCCCCCGGCCTGACTGTGAGAAGGCTGTGCGCCAGCTGTACCGGCGGGCGAGGCCGGGCCGGTCGGGCCGGTGTGCGCCGCCCCGGCCGTGGGATCATCAGCAAACAGACAAAGGGGATCCCTGCGAAAGCGGTGGGCGGCGTGGTGGCCGGGTGGGAGTGGGACGAGTTGTTGTTCGCGGGGACCGCCGCCCACTACCGGCGCGGGCGGCTCCCGTACGCCCCGGGGCTGGCGGACATGCTCGCCGAGGCTCTGCGCCTCGACGGACGAGGACGTGACCGAACTCAGACCCGCCCGGCGGGCGCCGCCGCGGTGGGCGGGACGGGCGTCCGGGCTGCCGGCAGGAGATCCCGGCCTCCGCGCGCACTCCCATGTCCATCGGCGCAGCCGGGCGGAGTTCCGCTCAACTCCCTTTATTCTCAGCGGCTTTCACCGTTTTCCCTGATCTCCCCGGATGCTTCCCGCTGCCCGGGTCGCACAGGTACGATCACGCCCTCGCGAGGGGGTTGACTCATGAACAATGCCGAGATCGGTGGCGGGTTGAGACCGCTGGGGCCCGACGACCCGCGGGAGGTGGCCGGTTACCGGCTGCTCGCCAGGATCGGCGAGGGCGGCATGGGTTCCGTCTACCTCTCCCGCACGCGCGGCAACCAGCCGGTCGCCCTGAAGGTGATCCGCCGGGAGTACGCCCAGGACCCCGAGTTCCGCCGCCGCTTCGAGCAGGAGGCGACCTCCGCCCGGCGCGTGCAGGGCTACCACATCGTCCCCGTCGTCGACCACGACACCACCGGGTCCCAGCCCTGGCTGGCCACCACCTACGTCCCCGGCCTCGCCCTGGACCAGATCCTCGCCGGGCACGGGACGCTTCCGCTGCCCACGGTGTTCCAGCTGACCGGCTGCGCGGCGGAGGCACTGCACGCCGTGCACAAGGCCGGTGTGATCCACCGGGACCTGAAACCGAGCAACATCCTCATCGGCTCCGACGGGCCGTGGATCATCGACTTCGGCATCGCGCGGGCCGCCGACGCCACCCAGCTCACCCGCAGTGGCGGGCTCATCGGCACCCCGCAGTTCATGTCGCCGGAGCACGCGGGCGGGCAGGACCTCACCCCGGCGACCGACGTCTTCTCGCTCGGCCTGATCGCCGCCGTGGCCGCGACCGGCCGTCACCCCTACGGCGACTTCGGAGCCATCACCCTGGCCACCAGGATCGCCAACACCGGGTTCCGCCCGCCGGATCTGACGGCTTATCCCGAACCGCTGCGCGCCCTCCTCGAACGCACCCTGACGGCCGACCCCGCCGCCCGCCCCACTCCTCCCGAACTGGCCGCACTGTGCCAGGAGTCGAGCGAACGCCCGCTGCGGGACTTCACCGGCTGGCTGCCCGCCCCGGTCGCGACGGGCATCGCCGACCGGGAGCGACTCGCCCGTGAGCAGGCCCGGACCGAGCCCGGACCCGATCCCGCGAGCGGCTCCACGACCGCGGCGGGCGCGGCGACGCCGCCGCCCGGTTCCGCGGCGCCCGGCGGATACACGCCGACCCATGTCCCCCGGCCCACCGAGCCGCCACAGCCGCCCACCGCCCCTTCCTCCCATGGAGCACCGGCACCGTCCTTCTCCGCCCCGCCCACGACCCCGCCCCCCAACTCGCCCGGCGCCACGCTCCCCGCTGCGGCGCAGGCCCGCAGGCGGACCCTGCTCACCGTCGGCGCCGCCGCGCTGGCCCTGGTGGTCGTCGCCGCGGCCGCGTGGGTCTTCACCCGCGAAGACGACAAGGGTGCCGACGCGAAGGGCAGCGGCGGACAGGCCACCTCGTCGGCCCCCGTCACGTCGCAGGCCCCCACCGACACCGCGGCCGGGTCGCCCGCCGAGAGCCCGGCGCCGAGCGGCTACACGGAGATCTTCGAGGACCAGGGGCTCACCCTGCGCGCCCAGTTCACCTCGGGTCGCAGCTCGTACACCAACGTCGACCTGGACACACCGGAGATCGACCCGCACGCGAGCAGCTCGACCGCGGGAGCCGAGCTCCAGTACGCGGAGTGGGGCACCACCCACCCCCTGCGCTTCGTGACGACCACGGGAAAGAGCGCGGGCACCACCCCCGAGGAGTGCGCCGAGGGCGCGGCGACGAACGCGCTGCCCGCCGAGCTCGCCGACGACAGCCAGGTTCAGGAGCTGACCAAGGGCACGGTGCTGTGCACCGTCACCGGCGAGAACAATCTGGCGATGCTGGAGATCAGGGACGTCGTCGCCCGGGAGGACGCGGAGGGCTACAAGGGGCGCGACTACGTCCTCGCGCTGACCCTGTGGAAGGCGAACTGACCCGCCGTGACGGTGACGGGATCTCCCGCGCCGGTGTTCAACGCGAACTCGACTGCCGACTCTCAGGAAACGCTTGCTTTCAGCACTCCCCTACTTGTAGACAATCCTCCACGAACAGGCGTCACTCTGGGGGAAGTTGATGATGGAAGGCACGATAGACGGCTTCCGGTACGGGGTGGTGACTCCGGTGGCGGCCTTTGTGATGGCCTGCCTGGGAGGTGCTCTGGGGCTGCGCTGCATCGTCCGAACGCTGCTCAACGGCGGTTCCTGGAAGCCGGGTTGGCTGGCGCTGGGGGCCGCGTCGATCGGCTGCGGCATCTGGACCATGCACTTCATCGCCATGATCGGCTTCCAGGTGGAGGAGACACGGATCGGCTATCACGTCGGTCTGACCGTGCTCAGTCTCGCGGTCGCGGTCGTGGTGGTCGGCGTCGGCGTGTTCATCGTGGGCTACCGGGGCGCCGGCCGAGGGTCGTTGTCGCTCGCGGGGGCCGTCACGGGCGTCGGGGTCGCCGCCATGCACTATCTGGGCATGGCCGCATTGCAGCTCAACGGCGACATCGAGTACGCCCCGCGCACGGTGGCGCTCTCGGTGCTGATCGCCGTGGTGGCCGCGACCGCCGCCCTGTGGGCGGCCGTCACGATCCGCGGGTTCCTGACGAGTCTGGGCGCCAGCCTCGTGATGGGCGTCGCCGTGTCCGGGATGCACTACACGGCGATGGCCGCGGTCAGCGTCCATGTGCACGGCGCGAGTTCGTCGTGGGCCGGTGACAGCCCCACCTCGCTGCTGCTGCCGATGCTGATCGGACCGGTGATCTTCCTGTTGATGGCCGGGGTGGTGGTGATGTTCGATCCGCTGCTCGTGCTCGGCGACGGCGAGTGGAACCGGGCCGCCCGGGCGGGGCGGGCCGGTACGGCGGAGGAGGCGGTCAGCCCGCCTGCCGCCCGTCGGTCGTGGAGCGGTGGGTGAGGGGCTCGCGCAGGCCCAGGTGTTCACGGAGCGTCCGGCCCGTGTACTCGGTGGGGTAGACACCGCGTTCCTGGAGTTCCGGGACGAGCAGGTCGACGATGTCGTCGAGGCCGTCCGGAATGAGGTACGGCGTCACGTTGAAGCCGTCGACGGCGCCGTGCCGTACCCAGTGGGCGAACCGGTCGGCGAGCCCGGCGGGCGTTCCTACGTGGCCGCGCTGCGGTCCGAGGGCGATGACGGTCTCGCGCAGCGACCAGCCGTGCGCCTCCGCCTTCTCGCGCCATTCCGCGGCCACCTCGCGCGGGTCGGCGACGCGCCGGGCGCCGAAGGAGCCGTCGTTCTCGGCGAGGACCGGGTCCTCCTTGGGCAGCGGCCCGTCGGCGTCCCGGTCCGAGAGGTCGAGGCCCCACAGCAGGCCGGCGACCCCCAACGCGGTTGCCGGTGTGACCTGTTGGAGGCGTATCCAGTGCTTCTTCTCCAGTGCCTCCGCCTCCGTCGCCCCGATGATGATCTCCGTGCCGGGGAGGATGCGCAGATCGTCCTCGGGCCGGCCGGCGGCGAGCAGCCGCCGCCGGAGGTCCTCGGCGAACGCGAGCGCGTCGTCGAAGTCGTTGCCGTGCGCGGAGAAGACGACGTCGGCGTTGCGGGCGGCGAAGTCGCGCCCCTCGCCGGAGTCCCCGGCCTGGAAGATCACCGGGTGGCCCTGGCCGCTGCGGGGCAGGGTGGGCACGAGGTCGACGTCGAACTGCGCTCCCCGGTGCCGGACCCGGCCCACGGCTCCCGGCGCCGCCCAGGCGGGGGCGCCCGCGGCGCCGGAGACGGCGCCGTCCGTCCAGCCGTCCCACAGGGCGCGGGCCACGGTGAGGAACTCCTCGGCGCGCCGGTAGCGGTCGGCGTGGTCGAGATAGCCGCCGCGCCGGAAGTTGGCCCCGGTCCAGGCGTTGTCGGTGGTCACCACGTTCCAGCCGGCACGGCCCTCGGACAGCAGGTCGAGGCCGGAGAGCCGGCGGGCGAGGTCGGCGGGTTCGTTGAAGGTGGTGTTGGAGGTGCTGACCAGGCCGATCCGGTCGGTGACGGCGGCCAGCGCGGCGAGCTGGGTGATGGCGTCGGGCCGTCCGGCGACGTCGAGTTCGTGGATCAGTCCGTCGACCTCGCGCAGCCGCAGCCCCTCCCCCAGGAAGAACGCGTCGAACAGGCCCCGCTCGGCGGTCTGGGCGACCCGCCGGAAGTTCGCGGGGTCGATCTGGGAGCCGCTGGCCGGGTCGGACCAGATGGTCCAGTGGTTGACACCCTGGAAGAAGACGCCGAAGTGCAGCTGGGCGTCCGGCCGGGGGACGTCGAGGGGGTCGGTGCGGGTCATCGGGTCTCCTGAAGGGCCTCGTGGTCCGGGCCGGCGGCGTAGTGGTTGGCGGGGCGTTCCAGGCCCAGGTGGGTGCGCAGGGACGCGCCGGGCAGCGGGCGCACGGCGAGGCGCCGCTCGAAGAGGTGGGGCAGGACGAGCCGGGACAGCTCCGGCAGATCCTCGTCGAGCACGAGCGGGTGCAGGCGCACTCCGTCCACGACGCCCCGCAACCGCCCGAGCAGGACGGCGAGTCCGGAGGCAGAGCCGATGTGGCGCAGCCGTCCCCGGTCGGTCCAGGGAGCGTGCTGTTCGAGGTCGGCGACGCGTTCCTCGGCGGTGGCGTGGGCCGTGTCGAGGGCGACCTCGATCTCGGCGAAGGTGCGGGGCGTTCCGGCGCCGGCGGCGGCCGCGGCGACCGCGGTGAGGTCGCGGCCCCCGACGAGGGCGACGTCGAGCCGCTCGGCGGGCACGCGGTCGGTCCGGCCGAGGACGACGAGCTGCCCCTGGGGCGGGCGCGGCACGATGGCCGGGCCCTTCACCGCGTAGGTGTCGCCGGTGAAGTCGACGTAGTGCAGCCGGTCGCGGTCGAGGTAGCGGCTGGTGGCGACGGAGCGGACGACCGCGTCGTCCTCCCAGGAGTCCCACAGGGCGCGGACGACCTCGACTCCGTCGCGGGACTCCCGGGCACGGGCGGCCTCGCCGTCGACGAGCGGGCGGCCCCAGACCCGGGCCGCCTCGGGGTGTTCCTCCTCGCCCACCACCCAGCCGCCGCGCCCGGCCGAGATGTGGTCGAGGGACGCCAACTGGCTGGAGACGTGGAAGGGTTCGGCGTACGTGAGCGGCACGACGGGCGCGATGCCGACAACGCTGGTCGACGCGGCGAGGAACGCGGCCCGCTCCACCGACCCGATGCGGCCGACGACGTCGGGGGTGCCGCCGGGCGGCAGCGCGCCGTCCTCCAGGGTGATCAGGGTGAACCCGGAGTTCTCCGCGGCGGCGGCGACGCGGGCCACCCGGCGTGGGGTGAGCAGATGGTCGGGCGAGTGGGCGGCGCGGCGCCAGGCCACGGGGTGTGCGCCGTCGCCGTCGAGTTCGACGGCGAGCCGCAGGGCGGGACCGGACAAAGGGAGTTCCTTCCGGGGCACGACGAGTCGACCGGCCCGACGGGCCGGCGGGGGTCAGCGGCGTGCGGAAGGACAGACGGCGGAGGCGGTACGGCAGTAGTCGACATGCCGTCGGGTGATCAGCCGCGCGCCCGTGCCGACACCGTGCGGTGTCGTGCCAGGTGCGCGCATCGGGGGCCTCCGCCCTTCGTGACAGATCGCTTCAACCTACGTGGTCGGCCCCGGAAAGTGTCAAGGGCATTAGATGCCGGTGCATGAAGTCGGCACGGGTGGACTCCTGCCGCGCTGTGGATCATTGCTACGGTGCACCGGTGTCTGACTCCTCACGCGATACCGCCGAAGGCGCCGGCTGGGTCGGGGCCGACCGAGGCGCCTACCGGCAGCTCATGCCGGACCGGACCGAGAAGATCTCGTGGCTCGATCCCAGGATGCTGTGGGCCGCCCGCAACGGCGTGCTGGCGTCGTGGTTGGGGGACCCCACGGGCCGTACCCGCAGCCGCCTGGTGGCGCAGCGGGCGGCGGCCGGCGCACCCGAGGACAAGGTGATCCGGCGCACGGACCCGGACAGCTTCTCCTTCATGGTCATCGGCGACACAGGTGAGGGCGACGATCCCCAGTACGCCGTCGTACCCGGGTTTCTGAGGGCAAGTCAGGGCACGTCCTTCGCCGTGCTCGCCAGTGACGTCATCTATCCGGTCGGCAGCGCCGACGACTACGGCACCAAGTTCTTCCGCCCGTACCGTGACTACCCGGCGCCCATATACGCGATACCGGGCAACCACGACTGGTACGAGGATCTGGGCGCGTTCATGCGGGTCTTCTGCGGCGACGCCCCGCCCCTGCCCGCCGAGCCCGCGCCCCGCCCCCTCAGCCGCGCCCGGCTGCGCTCCCTGCTGTGGCACCGGCCGCGCGCGCACGACGGTCAACGCCTCGCCCAGGCACGCGCGTTGAGGTCCGCGACGGGCCAGCGGGCGGTGCAGCCCGGGCCGTACTGGGCTATCGACGCCGGTCCGGTGCGCGTCATCGGCATCGACACCGGGCTGCTGGGCAGGCTCGACGCCGAACAGGGCGCGTGGCTGCGCGCGGTGTCGCAGGGCCCGCGCCCCAAGATCCTCGTCACCGGCTCGCCCCTCTACGTCGACGGCGAGTACCATCCGTGCCCCATCGAAGGCGGTGGCACCGTCGACGACATCGTCAGCGCGTCCGAGCACCACTACGTGGCGGCGATAGGCGGCGACATCCACAACTACCAGCGCTACCCGGTGCGGCTGGCGGACGGGCGGACGCTGCAGTACGTGGTCTCGGGCGGCGGGGGCGCCTTCATGCACGCCACGCACACCATCCCCCGGGTGTCCGTCGCCGGCGTGGCCGAAGAGGACTTCCGCTGCTATCCGCTGCGCGGTGACTCCCTCGCCTTCTACAGCCGGCTCTACGGGCGCCGGCTGCGGCTGCGCCGCTTCTTCGCCCTCACCGAGACCGAGGCCCAGGCGGTGGTCGCCGAGCGGCTGGGCATCCCGCCGACCCGCACACCGGGCCCGGAGGTCAGGGTGACGCGGCGGATCCGCCTGCTGGCCGGCCTGCTGGGCACCGGGAGCCGTCCGGAGCGCCGTAAGCGGTTCCGGCTGCCGGTGCGCAAGATCTACACCCAGCTCTTCTCGCCGAGCTCGGTGACGTACAGCCCGCCGTTCTTCAAGTGCTTCCTGCGGCTGGACGTCACACCGGAGTCGGTCCGGCTGCGCTGCTTCGCGGCCACCGGGAACCGCGCGCAGGAACTGAACCCGCCGGTCGAGGACGAGGTCACGATCCCGCTGGTCTGAGGCCGCCTGCGACGATCGGCGCAGAACACCTGTACGGCCGTACCCGCCGTCGAACCATGGAGGAGCCCCCGTGCCGTCGACCTCACGCCCCTTGCGCAAGCTGGGCTTCCTCACCATCGGGCTGTTCGACGCGGACGATCCGGGCCGGGGGCACGAGACCACGCTGGAGATCATCGAGCTGGGTGAGCGGCTCGGCTTCGACAGCGCGTGGGTGCGCCACCGGCACCTCCAGTACGGCATCTCCTCCCCTGTCGCCGTCCTGGCGGCCGCCTCGCAGCGCACCCGGCGCATCGAACTCGGCACGGCGGTCATCCCGCTGGGCTGGGAGAACCCGCTGCGCCTGGCGGAGGACCTGGCCACCGTCGACATCCTCTCCGGGGGCCGGCTCAACCCGGGGGTGAGCGTCGGCCCGCCGATGCACTACGAGCAGGTCAAGGAGGCTCTGTACCCGGACACCTTTGAGGCTGAGGACTTCGGTTACGAGCGGGCGCGGCGGCTGCTGGACCTGGTGCGGGGCAAGTCCGCCACCGACTTCAGCGGGGTCGAGGGCTTCGAGGCCACGCGGCGGCAGGCGCATACGGAATACAGCTCCGACCGGGTGCAGCCGCACTCCCCCGGTCTCGGCCGCCGTCTGTGGTACGGCGGGGGCAGCCTGGGTTCGGCACGGTGGGCCGGTGAACACGGCATGAACTTCCTCACCAGCAGTGTCGTCAAAGCCGAAGGCCCGGACGACATGAGGGACTTCGCCGAGATCCAGGTCTCCCACGTCCACGCCTTCCGCGCCGCCCACCCCGACGGCGAGGCAGCCCGTGTCTCCCAGGGGCTCGTGGTCGTCCCCACCGACTCCGCCTCACCCGAACAGCGCGCGAAGTACGAGGAGTTCGCGGCGAAGCGGCTCCCCCGTACGACCTCGCCGCAGGGCCCGGCCCGGCTGCTGTTCGCACCGGACCTGGTCGGCACCTCGGACGAGATCGCCGAACGCCTGCACACCCACGCCGCGTTCCGCGAGGTCGACGAGGTCGCCTTCGCCCTGCCGTTCACCTTCGGGCACGAGGACTACGTACAGATCCTCACCGACATGGCGACGAAGCTGGGCCCGGCACTGGGGTGGCGGCCCGGCGCCGGCGTCTGAGGGCGCTCACCAACGGCCCGGCTCGGTTCCCGTCACCGGCTCGGACGGCCTGCCGTCCACACCGACGGGGACCTCGCCGGTGAGCATCACCCGGTGCATCGTGCGGGGGAAGCGCAGATGCGCGTTGTCGCTCGGCGCGAGGTGGATGGTGGCACGGTTGTCCCAGAAGGCCACGCTGCCCGGTTCCCAGCGGAAGCGGACCGTGTACTCGGGACGTGTCGCCTCCTGCAGCAGCATGTCCAGGACGGCCCGGCTCTCCGCGCGGGAGAGGTCGGTGATCTGCTCGACGTAGTAGCCGTTGACGTACAGCACGCGCTCCCCCGTCTCGGGGTGGACGCGTACCAGGGGGTGGACCGAGGCGACCTGGTGGTCGAGGAGATGGCGGACGTACGCGTCGTCGCCGGGGCGGGGCTGGTAGCCGACGCCGAGCCGGTGCTCGGCGCGCAGCCCGGCCAGGAACTCCCGCAGGGGCGCGGAGAGTCCGGCGTACGCGGCCGCCAGGTTGGACCAGGTGGTGTCACCGCCGTAGGGCGGTACGGTCTCGGCGCGCAGGATCGTCGCGGCCGGCGGGTCGACGCGGGCGCCGTGGTCGCAGTGCCAGCCGCGCAGGAGGGTGTGCCGGCGGCGCCGGAGCCACTCCTCGTGCTCCATGTCGAACTTCCCGCCCAGTTCGAGGCGGTCGGCGGTCGTCTCGATCTCCGGGAAGTCCGCCGGCGAGGCGCTGCCGCGCCTGCGCAGGACGACGGGTTCGCCGAACCGTCGCGCGAACGCCACATGTCCCGCGTGGTCGAGGCGCTGCCCGCGGAAGAACACCACCTTCCAGCGCAGCACCGCCGACCTGACCACGGCGACCTGGGCGTCGTCGAGTCCCGCGGCCAGGTCGACGCCCTCGATCTCGGCGCCGATGTGTCCGGCGACCGGCTTCACCTGCACCCCGGCCGCCCGCGCGGCCTCCTCGGCCCTCGGGTCGTCGAAGGGGGTGGCCCGGCTGTCCGTCGTCATGCGTGCTCCGCTCGTCTTCACTCGTCGTCCGTCACGGCTCCGGGAAGATCGTGACAGCGAACCGACGGCCTGGCGACAGGGCGTCGGACACCCTGCGCCGACTACGGACGCCCCGCCCCGCGGCCTCCGGTTGATCGATCCCCGCCTCATCGGTGAGGCTGGTGGGACGACACGGACGACACAGTCGAGGAAAGGTCCCCTGGTGAGCACCATCCCGGAGTACACGCTCAACGACGGTACGAAGCTCCCGGCCCTGGGGCTGGGCACCTGGCCGATGGACGACGCGGAGGCGGAGCGGTCGGTCGCCGAGGCGCTCGGGCTGGGCTACCGGCTCGTCGACACGGCGACGAACTATCGCAACGAGAGCGGGGTCGGGCGGGGCGTGGCCCGGGGCGGGGTGCCGCGCGAGGAGCTCGTGGTGGCCACGAAACTGCCCGGCCGTCACCACGGATACGAGGAGACCCTCGCCTCCTTCGAGGAGTCCCGGCAGCGGCTCGGCCTCGAGTACGTGGACCTCTACCTGATCCACTGGCCGCTTCCCCGGGTCGACAGGTTCGTCGACTCCTGGCGGGCCATGATCAAGCTCCGCGAGGACGGCCTGGTCCGGTCCATCGGTGTCTCCAACTTCACCGCCGCGCACATCGAGCGGCTGGAGAAGGAGACGGGCGTACTGCCGTCCGTCAACCAGATCGAGCTGCACCCGCTCTTCCCGCAGGACGAGCTGCGCGCCTTCCACGAGGCCAAGGGGGTCCGCACGGAGAGCTGGAGTCCGCTGGGCCGCGGTTCGGCGCTCCTGGAGGACCCGGCCGTCGTCTCCGTCGCCGAGTCGCTGGGCGTGACGCCCGGCCAGGTCGTCCTGCGCTGGCATCTCCAGCTCGGCGCGGTCCCCATCCCGAAGTCGTCCAGCCCCGAGCGGCAGCGCGCCAACCTCGACGTCTTCGGCTTCGAACTCGGTGCGGCGCAGCTGGCGGCGATCGCGGAGCGGCCGCACCGGCGGCTGGGCGGCGACCCCGAGGTGCACGAGGAGTTCTGAGCGCTGACGGCAGGGTCCGGCCCGTCGGCGCCGCTCTCCGGGGCGGCACGGTCCAGGAGTGATCACCCGGGCTCCAGCGACTGCTCCGCCCAGATCGTCTTGCCCCGGTCCGTCTGCCGGCTGCCCCAGCGCTGGGTGAGCTGCGCGACCAGCAGCAGACCGCGCCCGCCCTCGTCGAAGGCGTGGGCGCGGCGCAGGTGGGGGGAGGTCGAACTGCCGTCGGAAACCTCGCAGATGAGGCTGCGGTCGCGGATCAGGCGGAGCCGGATGGGGGGTGCGCCGTAGCGGATGGCGTTGGTGACGAGTTCGCTGACGACGAGTTCGGTGACGAAGGCGGCCTCCTCCAGGCCCCACGCGGTCAGCTGCTCGGCCGCCGCCTGGCGGGTGGCGGCGACCTGGGCGGGGTCCGGCTCGACGTCCCAGGTGGCGACCTGGTTCACGCCGAGCGCCCGGGTCCGGGCGAGCAGCAGGGCGACGTCGTCGCTGGGCTCTGCCGGCAGGACCGCCTTGAGCACGGTGTCGCAGAGGGCGTCGAGGGTCGCGGCGGGTGCGGTCAGGGCACTGCACAGCTCGCCGGTGACGCGGTCGACGTCGCGGTCGCGGTCCTCGATCAGGCCGTCGGTGTAGAGGGCGACGACCGCGCCTTCGGGCAGCTCGAGTTCGACCGCCTCGAAGGGCAGTCCGCCGACCCCGAGCGGGGGGCCCGTCGTCATCCGGACCAGCTCCGCGCGGCCGTCGGGCAGCAGGAGGGCCGGCGCGGGATGGCCGGCGGCGGCGAGGGCGAGACGGCGGCTGACCGGGTCGTAGACGGCGTACAGGCAGGTGGCACCCAGTTCCGCGACCTCGTCGTCGCCACTCTCCTGGTAGCCCGCGAGGTGGGTGACGAGGTCGTCGAGGTGGGTGAGCAGTTCGTCGGGCGGCAGATCCACGTCGGCGAGGGTGCGTACGGCCATGCAGAGCCGGCCCATGGTCGCCGTGGACGGGATGCCGTGTCCGACGACGTCGCCGACGACGAGGGCGACCCGGCTGCCGGAGAGCGGGATGACGTCGAACCAGTCACCGCCGATGCCGGCCGTGGAGCCGCTGGGCAGATAGCGGTGGGCGACCTCGACGGCGGCCTGTCCGGGCAGGCCGCGGGGCAGCAGGCTGTGCTGGAGGGCGAGAGCGGTGGTGCGTTCGCGGGCGAAACGGCGGGCGTTGTCGATGCAGACGGCGGCCCGGCTGGCGAGTTCCTCGGCGAAGACGGCGTCGTCGGCCTCGTAGTCGTCGGGATGGGCGATACGCACGCCGACCAGGACGCCCAGGGTGGTGCCGCGGGCCCGCAGGGGCACCGCGATCACCGAGTGGACCCCGCTGCGGAAACGACGGCCCTCGGGAGCGCGCGCGTTGCGTTCGGCGAGCCAGCTCATGAAATCGGGCTCGCCCGCCTGGAGGCGGACGGCACGCCCCTCCCGCAGGGCGCGGGCGGGCGGACTGAAGGGCGGATGGGCGTCGTTCTCCCCGAGGCGGACCGCGGCCTCGGGGGTGCCCACGTGCCCGGAGCCGTGGGCGACGCGGCGCAGCACGATCTCGCCGTCGGGCACCGGAGGCGGTTCGTCCGCGCCCAGGACCCACTCGAGCAGGTCCACGCTGGCGAAGTCGGCGAACTGCGGCACGAGGAGCTCGATCACCTCCTCGGCGGTGCCCACCACGTCCAGGGTGGTGCCGATGGAGGCCGCCGCCTCGTTCAGCAGGGCGAGCCGCTGCCGGGCCCAGTACTGATCGCTGCTGTCGAAAGCCGCCAGGGCGACCCCGGTGACGGCTCCGGAGTCCTCGCGGACGGGCCACATCTCGATGCTCCAGGCGTGTTCCCGGTTGAGGGAGGGGGCTCCGGTGAAGCTCTCGTAGCGCACCGGGCGGCCGGTCTCGGCGACGTGGCGCAGATGCCAGTCGAAGCCCCGGCTGTGCTCGGCGTCCTCGACGGTCTCGGGAAAGTGCCGGCCGAGCAGGGCCTCCTCCGGTACACCCATGACCTTGCACGCGGTCTCGTTCAGGCGCACATAGCGCTGCCCGGGGTCGAAGACGGACATCGACATGGAGGCCTGCTGGAAGGCTCGCCCCGCCAGCGTCGGTTCCGGGGCCGCGGGCAGCTGCGCGGTGAGGGTGAACCCGGTGGGACGGGCGTCGGCGCCGAGCACCGGGCAGGCCGTCACGACGAGGGTGACGGGCCGGCCGTCGCGGTGGCGCACGACGACGGGGCCGGTCCACTCGCCGGCCGCACGTCGGGGCGGTTCCCCGGCGAGCAGGTCGGCCGCGGCCCGGCCCACGGCCTCCTCGGCCGCGTGGCCCGTCAGCAGACGGGCACCCTCGCTCCAGCCCGTCACGATGCCATGAGCATCGATGACCGCCGCAGCGACGACATGCTCCATGTCGTCCAGAATGGTCCCTTTGTTCCGACGCATCAACCGCGACGGGCCGACCGGGGCGCACGGCGCTCCCCGGGCTCCCCGGTCCCGGCCTGCCTGGCCTGCCCGGCCGTCCCGCTCCGGCGCTCAGCCGCCGTGGGCGCGCAGCGCGTCGAGGGCGCGGTCGGCGTGGGTGTTCATCCGCAGCTCGCTGCGGACGACCTCCAGGACGGTGCGGTCCTTCCCTATGACGAAGGTGACCCGCTTGGTGGGGGCGAGGGAGAAGCCGCGCTTCACGCCGAACCGTTCCCGTACCGACCCGTCGGCGTCGGACAGCAGCGGCATGCCGAGCGAGTGCCGTCCCGCGAACTCCTGCTGGCGGTCGACGGAGTCCCCGCTGATCCCGACGGGCCGGGCGCCGACGGCGGCGAACTCGGCCGCCAGGTCGCGGAAGTGGCAGGCCTCGGCGGTGCAGCCCGCGGTCAGGGCGGCGGGGTAGAAGAAGAGGACCACCGGCCCTTCGGCGAGCAGGTCGGTCAGGCTGCGCACCGTGCCGGTCTCGTCCGGCAGCGCGAAGTCCTCGACGAGGTCGCCGGTCTCCAGAGCCTTGGTCATGACCGTCCCTCCGTGATCTTCGCCTGGCCGGCGTTGTCGGCGACGTTGCGGGCCCACAGCACGAGGGGCACCTGGAACGGCAGCCGGGCCACGGCGGCGGCCTTGAGCGGGGTGCGGCGGTGCCGCCAGTCCCACGCCATCTTGACGTTGGCGGGGAAGACGCCGACGAAGAGTGCGGCCGTGGCCAGCGCGGCCGCCTTCCGGGTGCGCGGCAGGGCCACTCCCGCCGCCAGCACCAGTTCGGCGACGCCACTGGCATGCGTCCAGGCCCTGGGCGAACCCGGCAGCGTGCGGGGGACCATCGCGTCGAACGGGCGCGGGACGGCGAGGTGGGCCACGCCCATGCCTGCCAGCAGGCCCGCCAGGAGCAGGGGTGAGCGTTCGGACCGGGACACGGTTCCTCCTCTGATGACCTGGCGCCCGACATTACTGGAGGGTAAGCGGGGGTCCGGCGGCGGGGTCGCGGGGCGGGAGCCGGGGACGGGGGCGGTGCTCCGCCCAACTGGGCCGGGGCGCACCGCGGTTGCCGGCGGCCGAAGACAGCCTGCCGGGATGACCGTCTATCTGCTGTAGAGCCGGCCCTGGGCGCGCTCGCGGACGCCACCTCCCTGCGGACGGGTCTGCCCCCCCGCTGATACCGCCGGTGGCGGCCTGGTTCCTGCTGCGCGGGCTGCGCGAGCCGGCCCCCGCCACCGCCGCGTCGGCCGTGGACGGCCCGCGTGGCTGAGGGTCAGACGCGGGGAGCGGCGGCCGGCTGCTCGGTCTCCTCGTCCACGGCGTACGAGAGGAAGTCGTCGACCATCCGGTGGAAGAGCGTGGCGAGCTGCCCCAGTTCCTCCGGGGCCCAGTCGGCCAGCGCCAGCTGCATCCCCCGGGCGCCCGCGTCCCGGACCCGGCCGACGGCCGCGCGGCCGGCCTCGGTGAGCTGGATCCGCTGGGCCCGGCCGTCGTCGGGGTCGGGGACCCGGGTGACGTACCCGGACTTCTGGAGCTGCTGCACCGTGCGGGTCACATGGGAGGCCTCCACGCCCAGCCGCTGCGCCAGCTCCCCCGGCCGCAGCGGCTCGGAGTCGGCGACCTGCCGCAGCAGCGCCACGGCGGCGCGGTCCAGGGGGACACCGGCCAGCGTCATCAGCCGGTCGTGCTGGCGGGCGCGGGTGCTCAGGTAGGTGATGCGAGTGAGCGCGCGCTCGATCTCGATCACTTCCGGAGTCGCGACGGAGGGCAACGGGAGCGGTTCGGTGGACATGCGACCCACTTTACCATCTTGTTGCCTAACTCAAGTAAATTACCTCGCTTGCTTGACTCAAGTAATCCAGATGTGTTTGCCTAACTCAAGCAATCCGGGAGGCCGCCTTGAGCGGAGGCGGCCTCCCGGCCGCCGAACCCGTGGGGACGGGGATCGGCGCGGTCCCCGGGCCCGGCAGCCGGCACCCACCCCGCCCGGCGCCGGGCCCCGGGACGCATCCCGCCCTCCACGCACGCGCGGCCGCCCCGGCCGCTTCTCCCCCGGCCGCCTCCGTCCACCCCAACGAGCGCGGCCGGCGGGGCGTGGCGGACACCGTGCTCCAGACCCGCGGCGTCTGACGTGGGCGGCCTCCCGACACCGGTCGTCCGGGCCGGACGCGGCCCCCCGGACGGCGTCAGGGTTCCCCGAGCCCGGCAACACCTGTCTCCAGCAACCGAGTTCCCCCAGCGAGAAAGGCTCCCTCATGAGCACGATGAAGTCCGTCCGGACCGGCGGAGTCGGCACGATCGACGTCGTGGACGTCGATCGTCCGGTGCCCGGTCCCCAGGACGCGCTCGTACGGATCCGCGCCTGCGGCATCTGCGGCACCGACGTCACCTTCCTGCACATGGGCGGTATGCCCGCCCGGGCCCACCTGGGCGGCGAGCTGATCCCGGTGGCGCTCGGCCACGAGCCGGCCGGTGAGGTCGTGGAGGTCGGCGCCGAGGTGGACGGCCTGAAGGCGGGCGACCGCGTGGTGGTCAACCCGCAGGCCGCGCCCACCGGCATCATCGGCTGCGGCGGGAAGTTCGGCGGAATGAGCGAGTACCTGCTGATCGAGAACGCCGAGGTCGGAAAGAGCGTCGCCGTCTTCCCCGACACCGTGCCGTTCGACGTGGCCTCGCTCAACGAGCCGATGGCCGTGTCCCGGCACGCCGTCAACCGCTCCGGGGCGGGACCGGGCGACAAGGTCGTCGTGTTCGGCGCCGGGCCGATCGGTCTGGGCGCGGCGATCTGGCTGAAGCTGCGCGGTGTGGAGCACGTGGTGGTCGCCGACGTCATCCCCTCCCGGCTGGAGAAGGCACTGGCCGTCGGGGCGGACGCGGTCATCGACTCGGCCGAGGAGGACGTGGCCGCGCGGCTGACCGAACTCCACGGGCAGAGCGCCAACGCCCTCGGCCAGCCCCGGCCGGGCACCGACATCTTCATCGACGCGGCCGGCGCCCCGGTGGTCTTCGACACCGTGGTCCAGTCGGCGAAGTGGCACGCGAAACTGGTCATGGTGGCCGTGCAGAAGAAGGGCGAGATCGACCTCGGCGGCATGCTCCGCAGCGAGCTCACCCTCATCGCCTCCCAGGGCTACCCGACCGAGATCTTCGAGGTGACCCCGGAACTGGTCGAGCACCAGGAGCGGTTCGCCAAGCTGATCAGCCACCGCGTCCCGTTCTCCGAGGCCGGCCGCGCCTTCGAACTGGCCCTGACCCCGGGCGCGGCGGAGAAGGTCGTCGTCACGCTGGACGACTAGGAACTCCGCACGCGGGACCGCCCGTCCGGGAACGTCCACCGGCCGGCGGCCCGCGTCCTTCTCCCCACGGCCCCCTCCCCCATTACCTTTTTGGTAGCCCCGCAATGGGGCGCCCGGCCTTCGGAGTTGGCATGACTTTCTCCCCCTGTCGATCGCATGTCTTGGGGGGTGGTGTCACCGGCTCCGGAGGCATCGACAGACCGCTGATTAGGGGCATGACCACCGGCTTCTTCGCAGGCCGGGAGGCTCTTCGTAATGTGGATGTGGCGATCGGTGCCGTGGGACGGCCGGGCGAGGACGACCGAAGGACACACGTGATCGACGTCAGTGACATCGGCGCCTTCCTCGGCCTGGACGTCGGCAAGGGCGAACACCACGCCACCGCCGTCACCCCGGCCGGGAAGAAGGCCTTCGACAAGCGGCTGCCCAACAGCGAGCCGAAACTCCGCGAAGTGTTCGGCAAACTGCAGGCCAAGCACGGGACCGTGCTCGTGGTGGTCGACCAGCCGGCCTCCATCGGCGCCCTGCCGCTGGCGGTGGCCCGGGACATGGGCTGCCAGGTCGCCTATCTGCCCGGCCTGACGATGCGGCGGATCGCCGACCTCTATCCCGGCGAGGCCAAGACCGATGCCCGCGACGCGTTCGTCATCGCCGACGCGGCCCGCGTCATGCCGCACACGCTCCGCTCGGTCGACCTCCAGGACGAGACCATCGCCGAGCTGGAGATGATCGTCGGCTTCGACGACGACCTGGCCGGCGAAGCAACCCGCATCAGCAACCGCCTGCGGGGCCTGCTCACGCAGATCCACCCGTCGCTGGAACGCGTCCTGGGCCCACGCGTCCAGCACCCGGCCGTGCTCACGCTCCTCGACCAGTTCGGCTCCCCGGCCCAGATCCGCAAAGCCGGACGCCGACGGCTCATCACGTTGATACGTCCGAAGGCGCCGCGAATGGCCGAGCGACTCGTCGACGACATCTTCACCGCCCTGGACGAACAGACCGTCGTCGTCCCGGGCACCGACGCGGCAGCTCTGATCGTCCCCAGCCTCGCCAACTCGCTCCGAGCAGTGCTCGACCAGCGGAAACTTCTGGCCACCCGGATCGAGGAACTGCTGGAGAACCACCCTCTTTCGAAGGTCCTGACGTCCATGCCGGGGATCGGCGTCAGGACCGGAGCCCGCATCCTCATCGACGTGGGTGACGGCAGTTCGTTCCCGACCGCCGCCCACCTCGCCGCCTACGCCGGCCTCGCACCCACGACCCGCAGTTCCGGCTCCTCGATCCGCGGCGAACAACCGTCCCGCCGCGGAAACAAGCAGCTCAAACGGGCGTTCTTCCTGTCCGCGTTCGCAGCTCTGGCCGACCCGGTCTCCCGGACCTACTACGACAAGAAGATCAGCCAGGGAAAGCACCACACCCAGGCCCTCCTCTGCCTCGCGAGACGCCGAGCCGACGTGCTCTTCGCGATGCTCCGCGACGGCACCTTCTACGAACCCCAGCCCACCCCATCAGTTTGACGAAACCCATAGGGGCACCCCGTTATGTTTTCCGCGGTCCTGCAACGGGACCGCTGGCCTCCGGGCCCGGCATGACTGTGTCCCCCTGTCGAACGGATGACCTGGGGGGTGG
>NZ_JBHWUW010000038.1:0-83518 GCF_042737245.1 Streptomyces sp. NPDC060002 | reverse complement strand
TCAACACCCGGCAGCAGCGGCGCTATCCGTTCCCACGCCACATCCGTCAGCTCACCACGACCCACCACAAGATCAATTATCAGACAGAACCTAGGAGTTCTGGGCGAGCAGGTCGTCGATGCGCGCGGTGTCGCCGGGTCCGACGAGCGTGATGGGCACCTGGACGCTGGGGTCCGCCTTCCCCGCGGCGACCGCGAGGGGCACGTCGACGACGGCGTTCGCGATGTCCCGCGGCGCGAGGGCGGCCGACGCCCGGTAGAAGGTGCCCTGCTTGATCGCCAGGAGGGAGGGGGCCGCGCCGTCCTGGCCGCCGACGAATGTCCTGGCGTCGGTGGTCTTGCGGCCCGTCTGCTGGAGCGCCTTGAAACCGCCGTACGCGGCGGCGTCCGTGACCCCGAGGATGATGTTGAGGTCGGGGTGCTTCGCCAGCAGCGCCCGGGACTTGGACAGCCCGGTGTCGGGGTCGATGGCCTGCTCCTGGGCGACCACGTCGACGCCGGGCGCGGCCTTGGTGAAGGCGTCGATCATGCCCTTGGTGCGCTCGCGGCCCAGTTGGATCGTGTTGTCCGTGAGGAACGCGATCTTGCCCTTGCCGCCGAGCCGCTCGTCGGCCCACCTGGCCGCCGCCTCCCCGAGGAGGGTGCCGCCTTCGAGGAAGCTGAACTGGATGTCCGCGCTCTGGTGTTCCAGCGATCCGCCGTACGTCACCCAGATCAGCCCCGCGTCCATGGCGGCCTCGGCGATCGACTCGGCGGCCTCGAAGACCATCGGGAACGACACGATGGCCGGGACCTTCTGGGCGACCCAGGTGTTCAGGTTGGTGGCCTGGGTGTCGGCACTGCTCGCGTCACTCGTGGTCAGCAGGGAGACGTCGTGTTTCCTGGCGGCGGCGGAGGACAGGTTGACCAGCGTCGAGTAGAGCGGGAGCTGGGTGAAGGGGTAGTCCAGGCCGATCCTGGTGAGGGTCCGCGCTCCCGTCGCCGAGGCGCCCGCGGCCTGCGCGGAGCTCGCGCCGTCGTCCGGTGCCGCACAGCCGGCGGCGCCCAGCAGGGTGGCGGCGAGGGTTCCCCCGGACAGGGCGAGGAACTGCCGGCGTGAGGCCTGGGAAGGAGACGGGAATCTGTTCATGCGGCGCTCTCCGAGGAATGTGGCCCGGTCCTGCTGACATCGGGCGTCCGGCTGTGCCGAACAGGAAAGACCCGGGCGCCCCGGCCCGCCATCCGTACAAATACCGACCGTTCGACGGGCCGCGTGGTGGCAGCCGACAGCCGGTCACGAAATCGGTGGACGTCTTGTCCGGCCGCCGGAAGACCCATATCGTTAGGGACCAAACGACATTCCCGGTCGTGGGTTCCCGGAGGCCCCGCATGATCAGCCACCAGCAGCTCGCGGCGGCCACCCGCATCGGCATGCTCACCCGCGAACGCGACACCGCCTCGGCCTGCACCCAGGCCCTGCACGAACTCGGCCACGCCCTCCCGCTGGACGCGGCGACCCTGCTGGCCATCGACCCGATCACCGGCGCCCATGTGCAGATCGCGGGCATCGGCTACCCGGCCGGGACGTCCGAGTCGCTGGCCGCCGAGTTCGCCTCGACCCCCTGGTACGCCAACGTGGTCCGGCAGACCCTGCCCCAGTCCATCACCGAGGACGTCGAGGACATGTCGTCCGGCGGGCAGCGCTTCCGCAACGGCTGGTTCTACGCCGAGCGGGTCCGCCCCGCCGGCTTCCGGGACGCGCTGACCGGCGCCCTGCGCCACCAGGGGCGCCTGGTCGGTCTGGTCAACCTGTCCGCCGAGGGGCCGGGCACCTACGACACGGAGGCGCGCCGGCTGCTGGCCTCTATCCTGCCCGCCCTCGGCGCCCTCGCCGACCCGACGTCGCACAGCGGTGACGTCCACGACCTGCCGGCCGGAGCGGGCGCGAACCTGGTCACGGCCGACGGCGTCATCGACCTCCCGGGCCGCGAGGCCGCCCGGGTGCTGGCGGACCCCGCGTTCCGCCGCCTGGTCGGGGAGTTCACCGCTTCGGGAGGTCTGCGGCTGCGGGCGCTGTGGCCGGTGGGGCGCGACTGGCACCGCGTCGTGCTGCGCCGGTGCACGACGGGGTCGCCGATCGCCCGGCAGTCGGTTCTGGTGACCGGTACGCCCACCGAGCTGCCGTACGGTCTGAGTCCGCGCGAACTGGAGGTGCTCACCCGCGCCGCCCGCGGCCAGACCAACCAGGCCATCACACAGGCCCTGTTCCTGTCCCCGCGGACCGTGCACAGCCATGTCGAGCACCTGCTCCGCAAGACCGGCAGCGCCTCCCGCGCCGAGGCCACGGCGCTCGCCCTGCGGGACGGCCTGCTGAGGCCCACGACCGAGGACCTGGAGCACTTCGTCGAGCGGCTCCCGGCCGCCTGAGGGCCGGTCTTTCGCACACAGCGGGTGCGCGACACACCCGTACTGTCGACAGAAATGCCTTTTGTGCGCCCCCAACCCCTTGACCAGGTCCTAGTGTCGACACTAGGAAGGAGGGGTGCGCCGCGTCGCGGTCGCGTACGACTGCCGAGCCCGCCTCGCGAAAGGGGTCCATGTGACCGCCAGACTCTCCGGGAAAGTCGCCCTCGTCACCGGCGCGGGCGCCGGGATCGGCCAGGGCTGCGCACTGCTCTTCGCCGAACAGGGCGCGACCGTCGTCGGCTGCGACATCGACCCGGCCGCGGCCGAACGGACCCGCGAGGCGGCCGCCGACCGGGGGCTGGCCTTCGAGGTCCTCGCCCCGCTCGACATGACCGTTCCCGCCGACGCCCGTCGCTTCGCCGACGAGGCGGGCGAGCGCCACGGCCGGATCGACGTCCTGGTGACGGCGGGGGCCATCGCCCCGCACATGGCCACGGCCGCCGAGATGGACTTCGCCGCACAGTGGTCGCCGACCCTGCGCGGCGAGGTGGACGTGGTCTTCCTGCCCGTACAGGCCGTGTGGCCGCACATGGTGGCCGCGGGGGGCGGCTCGATCGTCAACTTCGCCTCGGTGAACGCCTTCCGGGGCAGCGGGACCTTCGGGATGGTCGCGCACTGCGCGGGCAAGTCGGCCGTGCTCGGCCTGACCCGTCAACTCGCCGTCGAGGGCGGCCCCTCGGGCATCCGCGCCAACACCATCTCGCCCGGCATGGTACGGACGCCCGCGACCGAGTCCGCCGGGGCCCACGACGGCGCGGCCCGGGAGGCGCTGCTGGCCCGGATCCCGCTGGGCCGGGTCGGAACGCCCGAGGACATCGCCTGGTGCGCGGTGTACCTCGCGTCGGCGGAGTCGGCCTGGGTGACCGGCGGCGACTTCCCCGTCGACGGCGGAGTACTGGCCAAGTGAACCGTTCCCGGCGGGTGTTGCAGCAGGCGTTGCAGCGGGCGTTACGAGGCGGCGCGGCGACCGCGTGCGGGCTTGCGTCCGCGTGTCGCGTCGTCCTGCTCCAACTGCTCCTCCACGGCCCGCTGCGCGCGTACGGTCGCCCCCGCGATCAGGGCGGAGGCCAGCTCGCCGTCCCGCTCCTCGCAGGCCTGGAGCAGCCGCTCCTGGTCGTCGACGCTGTGCGCGAGCCGGCCGGCCCGGGTCAGGCTCAGGTGCCGCAGCATCAGCGTGCGCAGGGCCAGCGAGTCCAGGATCTGCTTCAGCGTGGGGTTGCCGACTATCTCGGTCATCCGCTCCTGGAGCAGCACGTGGTTCCAGAAGTACCCGTCCACGTCACCGTCGTCGGCCAGCTTCCGCATCCGCTCGACCCGGGTGCGCAGCTCGGCCAGTTCCTCGTCGTCGGCCCGCGCCACCAGCAGGCCCGCGAGCATCGACAGGAGGTTCTTGCGCACCTGGTAGATGTCCCGGATGTCCTGCGAGGACGGCGCGGCCACCCTGGGACGGCGGCGCGCCTTCATCTCGACCAGGCCCTCCTGTTCGAGGAGCATCAGCGCCTCGCGGACCGGCGTACGGCTGGTCTCGAACCGGCGTGACAGATCGACGCTGTTGAGGTCCTGACCCGGCTCCAGCCGGCCTTCGATGATGCCCGCGCCGACCCATTCGGCGATCTGCGCGACCAGCGGTTCACGCCGGTCCCGCAGACGCAGGAGGCGCTCCAGCACGAGGTGCGTGTCCTGATCGGTCATGCGGCACTTCTCCCTGCCTGTCCGGGCTCACAGCCGACGCAACGGTGTCGACACTATCTCACCCCAGGAGGGTCTAAGCCGGAGATCCCCCGCTTGCTGTCGACAGACAGGGTCAATACCGCGGTTCGACCCAGAAGTGAACAGAAACGTCGGCAAAAAAGCCGCCAGGAAAGACACCAGAAAAGTTGACGAAATAGTCGGCGGAAAGTCGGCGCCGACCCGACTCACCGGAGAAACGAGGAGACATGAAGCGAGTCCGCACGAGTCCACCGGCCCTGACCAGACGTTCCGTGGTGGGCGGCGCGCTGGCGGCCGTCACGGCCACGGGCGTCACCCAGGGTACGGCCGAGGCCGGCGCCGCCTGGGCCGGGGAGCCGTGGGAGCCGGTGCCGGTTCCCGGCCACGTGCCGGTGACCGAGTACCAGGTGCCGGTGTCCGGGGGCGGCAGCCTGTGGTGCTGGGACACCGGGGGCGACGGGGAACCCGTGGTGCTGCTGCACCCCGGCTCGGGCAGCGGCGAGAGCTGGCCGTACCAGCAGCCGGCGCTGACCGCGGCGGGTTTCCGCGTCGTCGGGTACTCACGGCGGGGCGCGTACGGGTCGGTGGCCGGCGCCAAGGCCGACGCAGACACCGCCTCCGGCGATCTGGACACGCTCGCCGATCTGTTGGGTCTGGGCCGCTTCCATCTCTCCGGTTCGGCGGCCGGCGGCCCCGTGGCGATCGACTACGCCCTGTCGTACGGGGACCGGCTGCGCAGCCTCACCGTCTCCGGGAGCGTCATGGGCGTCCAGGACGCGGAGTACGCGGCGCTTACCGCCGCGCTCCAGCCCGACCCGTTCGGCGACATGCCCGTCGACTTCAAGGAGCTCGGCCCCTCGTACCGGGGCGGCGACCGGGACGGCGTCGCGGCCTGGCTGGAGATCCACGCACGCGCCAGGACCTCCGACGCCTTCGCGCAGTCCCTCACCCACACGATCACCTGGTCGGCGCTGGAGACCCTCACCCTGCCCGTGCAACTCGTCACCGGGGACGCGGACCTGTACAGCCCGCCGTCCCTCATGCGCCTCAACGCCGGTCATCTGCGGGACGTCGAGACGCATGTCGTCCGCGAGGCGGGCCACAACCCGCACTGGGAGCAGCCGGCCGCGTGGAACCGGCTACTGGTCGACTTCCTCCGACGGCACCGCGGTCGCCGCTAGGGGCCGCTCCTGGACGTCGAGCGCGACCAGGAAGCGGGACACCATGTTGTACGCGGCCACGGTCGCCGTCAGTTCGACCAGTTCGGCGTCGGTGAAGTGGTCGCGGAGGGCGTCGAACGACTCGGCGGGAACCTGGACGTCGCGGGTCATCGCATCGGTGTAAGCGATGACCCGCCGTCGGCGCTCGTCGAAGTCCGGTCTCTCGCGGCGCAGTTCGGCCAGGTCGGCGTCGCTCAGCCCGGCCCTGCGCGCCTCCGGCTCGTGTGCCGTCCACTCGTACCCGGCGCGGTTGAGCACGGCGATCCGCAGAATCACCAACTCCCGTATGTCGCACGGGAGTCGCAGACGTCCCCGGATCGCGCCGAGCAGGGTGTTCCAGCCGTCGGCGAGCTGCGGGCTGTGCAACAGCATCCGGTCGAGGGGACGCAGCGCGCCACCCCTTCGGGCGCGGACGCGATGGGCGATCTCACCGGTGCCGTCGGTGTCGGGCAGCCTGGCCACGCGGGGTCCTTTCGAGAGGGTGCGAGGGCTACAGAGGCCGAGGGCAGCGGGCCAACAGCCGCATGGCGTCCAGCCGTTCGACGGCGCCCGCCCGCACGGAGTCCCCGAAGACCATCGCCTCGGCGCCGGTGAAGACCGGCCACTCGGGCAGCGCTCCCCCGTTCGGGTCGCCCGTCACGACGAAGCGGGCCCAGGCGTCCGCCATGGTGTGCGCCAGCTCGCGGTCGGTCCGGGTCCACGGCCAGGCCCTGCAGTCCAAGGTGTCGAGGACGTAGGGGAGTTCGGCGGTGTGATGGACGCCGTACGCCGGCAGTCCGTCCCGCGGTGGCGCCAGGTCCAGGCCGTCCGGCAGCGGAGGCGTCCGGGTGAAGCGGTACATCCAGGTCGGCGCCGTCCTCCGGTGTGCCACGGCCCACCGCCACACCGGGTAGGTGAAGCGGCTCTCGCCGGTGAACAGCCGTGCGGTGCCCCGGGCTTCCGTCATGTCCCGTACGGGATACAGCTCGTCCGTGCCGGGCTCCACCGGGAGCCTGCGCAGGATGTCGGGGGTGGCGTACACCGAGCCCTCGTCGGCGTTGCTGCCGACCAGCAGCGGCACTCGGTGCTGCCGGCCGGCGTCGAAGACCTCGTCGCTCGGCCGGGTCAGGATCCGTCCGTCGACGACGGGGCCGAAGTGGCCCCGGAGCACGAGTTCCGCTCCGTCGAGCCGCCGCAGTCCTTCGATGTTCCGGTCGCCGAACGCCGCCGCCCAGCGCAGCCCCTGCTTCTGGGCGGCGGCCTGGTCCGCGAGCGGCCCCTCGGCGCGTCCGACACCGGAGGCGCTCTGCCCCACGGCCGCGTGGAACAGGGGCCGGGCTGGTTGCGAGGCCATGAGATGGCAGAGGTGGGCTGCTCCGGCCGAGTTCCCCGTGAGGGTCACCCGGTCAGGGTCGCCGCCGAAGCCCGCGATGTTCTCCCTGACCCAGGTCAGGGCGGCGACGATGTCCAGCAGTCCGTAGTTCCCGGACGCGCCCAGGTCGTCCTCGGCGGCCAGTTCGGGGTGGGCGAGGAAGCCGAGCGCGCCGAGCCGGTGGTTCAGGGTCACGACGACGAGACCCCGGCCGGCCATCGCGCGGCCGTCGTGGATCTCCTGGCCGCCGTGGCCGTAGCGGTTGCCGCCGCCGTGGATCCAGACCATGACCGGCAGTCCGGCGGCGCGTGCCGGGTCGGGTGTCCACACGTTGAGGTAGAGGCAGTCCTCGCTCATCACCAGCGCCCGCCGGTCGGCGAAGTTCGTGTGGTACATGATCGAGTCGCGGGGCGGCTGCGGCTGGAGGGGCGCGGGTCCGAAGGTGTAGGCCCGCCGTTCGCCGTCCCAGCGGGCGACGGGCCGGGGCGGCCGCCAGCGCAGACCGCCGACGGGGGGCTCGGCGAACGGGATGCCCCGGAACACCGCCACGCCGCCCTTGTCCCACTCCCCCACGAGCCGCCCGGCGGCCGTACGGGCCCCGATCACGCCGGGGCCTTGTGCAGCTTGCCGTCCTTCATGATCGCCCGTAGCCGGTCGCGGTCCTGGAGGATGCCGATCTCCGCCAGCGGATCACCGTCGACGAGGACGAGGTCGGCGAGGAACCCGGGTCGTATCAGGCCGAGTTCGTTCGCCATCCCCATGATCTGCCCGCCGTACCGGGTCGCCGCGCGCAACGTCTCGGCGGGGGTGAGGCCGAACCAGTCGACGAACAGTTCGAGGTCGCGGAGGTTGCGGCCGACCGGGTTCCACGCGAAGCCGTAGTCGCCGCCGGGGACGACGCGGATGCCGCGCCGGACCAGTTCCGGCACGACCTCGCGGACGGCCTCGGCGGTGGCCTCGACCTCCATGCCCGGCTCGGGTTCGCGGCCGGCCTCGTGCAGATTGGCGTGGATGATGCCCGGGGTCGGGGCGACGAAGACCCGGTCGCGGGCCGCTTCGAGGAGGTCGAGGGCCTCCTCGTCGGCGAAGGTGCAGTGGTAGACGGCGCGGATGCCGTGCCGTACGGCCATCTTGACCGACTCGGCGGCGTGCGCGTGCGCGGTGAGCCACACGCCGTGCTTCTCCGCGGCCCGCGCGGCGGCGGCGACCTCCTCCCCGGTGAACTGCACGATCCGGGACGTTCCCTGAACGACGGCGCTCTCCCCGGAGAGCGACAACTTCACGATGTCGAGGCCTAGTTCGGCCATGTCGGTGACGAACCGGGCCACCGAGTCCGGGTCGGAGGCCCGTCCCTCCACTCCCGGGAAGTCGTAGACGCCGGGTTCGACCATGCCCGCGCTGCCCTCCCAGGACGCGGCCTTCAGTCGCGGTCCGGGCATCCAGCCCTCGGCGAAGGCCTTGCGGGCGGCGATCTCCGTAGCCGGGAGCCGGTTGCCGCCGGAGTAGGCGCTGGTGATGCCGTGGTCGAGCAGCACCCGTCCGGCGTGCGCCACGAGCAGCGCCTTCTCCTCGGCGGGCTCGTCCCGGCGCGGGGAACGGTGCTCGACGGTGGAGCCGAAGCCCAGGTGGGCGTGGGCGTCGACCAGCCCGGGGAGCAGGGTGCCGCCCCCTCCGTCGATCACGCGGGCTGCCGCCCGCCGGTCGCGTGGGAGCCGGTCGGCGACCGCCGTGATGCGGTTGCCCTCGACGAGGACCTCGGCCGGGAACGGGTCCCGTCCGGTGCCGTCGAAGACCTGGACGTCGGTGAAGAGCGTGGGGTTCATGGCGTGGCCCTCCGGAAGCGGTGCCGCATCTCGCCGACTCCCGCGATACGGCTGACGAGTTCGTCGTCGGGTGTCAGGAAGCGCTGCGGTACGCGGCGGTTGCCGACGCCCGCCGGGGTGCCGGTGAAGATGAGGTCACCGGGCAGCAGGGTGCAGAACTCGCTCAGGTGCGCCACCAGTTGCGGGACCGGGAAGATCATGTTTGCCGTGCGGTCGTGCTGGACGGTCTCCCCGTTGAGTTCGCAGGTCAGTTCCAGGTCGTCGCGGTCGCCGATCGCGTCGAGGCTCACCAGCGCGGGGCCCACCGGCCCGAACCCCCGGTGCGACTTGGCGAGCGAGAACTGTGCTGGGCGGCCCGCGAGTTGGGCGATCCGCTCCGACAGGTCCTGGCCGACGGTGAGCGCCACGACCGGCTCCCAGCCCTTCTCGACCGGAACCCGGCGGGCCTCGCGGCCGATGACGGCGACCAGTTCCAGTTCCCAGTCGACATGGCCGGCCGGCAGGTCCACGGTCGTGCGCGGGCCGGTGAGGCAGGACGGGAACTTGGTGAAGACCAGCGGCGCCTCGGGCTCCTCGTATCCCGCCTCCGCGGTGTGCGGGCGGTAGTTGAGGGCGACGGCGAAGATCTGGCGGGGAGCGGGGACGGCGGCTTCCAGTTCGGCCGCTTCGTAGGGGCGCCCCCCTGTGGCGTCCCGGGACCAGTCGAGCAGGTCGTCCCAGCGCGCGAAGAGGTCATGGGCGTACTCGGCGGGGACGTCGACGGCTCCGCTGTCGGTCAACAGCACGGGCTGTCCGGCGAGTTGTGCGATTCTCATCGGTTCACACCCAGTGTTCGGCCGGCGGTTCCTCGGCGCCGTACGCGTCGGACCAGGTCACGACCCGGTTGCGCAGGACGCCCAGGCCCTCGATCTCCGCCTCGACGACGTCGCCGGGCCTGAGGTAGTTCGCGAAGGGGTCCTCGGTGCTCGCGGCGACACCCGCGACGGTGCCCGTGGTGAGGAGATCTCCCGCGCTGTAGACCTGCGGGGAGTGGTAGGCGACCAGTTGCGGGATGGACACCGACATCCGGGCGGTGCTGGACTTCTGGCGGACGTCTCCGTTGACCCGCAGTTCCATGTCGAGGTCGTGCGGGTCGTCGATCTCGTCCGCGGTCACGATGTACGGGCCGATCGGGCAGAAGGTCTCGATGGCCTTGGAGAAGGAGAAGACCCCCGACTCCATCTCCCTGCGCTGGATGTCACGGGCGGTGATGTCGTTGAAGACCAGATAGCCGGCGATGTGCTCGGCGGCCTGCTCGGCGGAGAAGAAGCGGCCCGGCTTCCCTATGACGACGGCGAGTTCGAGCTCGTAGTCGAGCTCCCGGGTGAGGTTCGCCGGGTACACGATCGGCTCTTCGGGTCCGATGATCGCGTCGACGTTCTGGAAGAACACGATGCCCTTGTTCACGGGGTGCGACCAGTCCACCCGGACCAGGTCCTCGTGGTGTTCGCGGAAGTTGCCGGCCGTGTGGAAGAACTTCCTGGGCTCGATCGGCGCCCGCAGCCGGACGTCGGCCAGGGCGAACGTCCGCCCCGTCTCGCCCACTTGACCCTCGCGCTCGAAGAACACCCGGGTGGAGGGCACGTCAAGGCCTACGACGGTATCGCCGTCGAGCCGCCCCACCAGAGCCTCCTGCGGCCCCGCGTCGAACGTCACCAGTTTCATCAGACCTCCCTAACTGTCGACACTCACCCTGCCCAGCGGGGCAATATCCGTCAAGAGTCGTGCGAAGTGTGGACACAAATCGTGGGCGTGGCTTACCGTCCGGGCATGCGGACAACGTGGGACTTCGCGGGTACCCGCGCCCTGGTCGCCGGTGGCGGCGGCATCGGCGCGGCGGTGGCCCGGGCGCTTGCCGAGGCGTACGCGGACGTGGTCGTGCTCGACGTGGACAAGGACCGGCTCGACGACACCGTCCGGGAGGGAGTGACCGGCGTCGTCGCCGACCTCGCCTCTCCCGCCGCCTGCCGTACGGCCGTCACGGAGGCGGTCCGGCTCCTGGGCGGACTCGACGTGTTCGTGCACGCCGTCGGCGTCAACGACCGCAGACCCGTGCTGGAGACCCCCGACGAGGTGTGGGAGCGGCTGCTCGCCGTCAACCTCTCCAGCGCGTTCTGGCTGGGCCGGGCCGCGGGGGCCGTGATGGTGCCGAAGGGCTACGGGCGCGTCGTGTACCTGTCCTCCGTCTCCGGGCTGCTCGCCCACCGGGACCACGCGCCGTACGCGGCGACCAAGGGCGGGGTGAACCAGCTGATGCGGGTGATGGCGCGCGAGTGGGCGGCCGACGGGGTCACCGTCAACGCGGTCGCACCCGGCTACACCGAGACCGACCTGACGCGCGGCTACCTGGCGAAGCCGGGCATGCGCGCGTCGATGGAGTCGCTGGTGCCCGCCGGACGCCTCGGCCGGCCCGAGGACCTGACCGGGCCCGTCCTCTTCCTCGCGTCCGCCGAATCCGCGTTCGTCACCGGGCAGGTGCTGTACGCGGACGGCGGCCGGACCCTCGTATGACCCCCGGCCCGAGCCACGACCCCAGCCCCGCCTCCAGCCCCGCACCGATCCCGATCCCGATCCCGATCCCGATCCCGATCCCGATCCCGATCCCGATCCCGATCCCGATCGCAGCGAACGGGCCTTCACGAACGGAGACCGTATGACTCTGACACCCGTCCTCGGGCGTTTCACCGGCAAGACCGTCCTCGTCACCGGCGCGGGCACCGGGTTCGGCGCCGAGATCGCCGTACGGGCCGCGCGCGAGGGTGCCGACGTCGCCGTGCACTACCGAAGCTCGCGGGCCGGCGCGGAGGCGACGGCCGAGCGGATCACGGCACTCGGCCGCAAGGCCCTCCTCGTCCAGGCGGACATCGCCGGACACGACCGGATCGAGCGCCTCGCCGACGAGGTGTGGGCGCACTTCGGCCGGCTCGACGTGGCGGTCAACAACGTGGGGGACGTGGCGCGCGAGCAGATGTCGTGGCGGGACCTCACCGAGGAGTCCGTCGACCACGTCCTCGCCGTGGACGTCAAGGGCACCCTGTTGTGCACGCACGAGTTCGGGGCGCGGATGCTGGAACAGGACGGCGGGGGCGCCATCGTCAACATCGGTTCGACGGTGGTGGTCCGGGGCAGCGCGCGGGCGCCGCAGTACGCGGCGGCCAAGTACGGCATCATCGGGCTGACCAAGTCCTATGCGCACGCCTTCGCGCCGAAGGTGCGGGTGAACGTGTTCGCGCCCGGGTTCATCGAGACGACTGCCACGCTGGGGCGGCAGGACTGGCGGAGCGGACGTGGGGACGCGCTGCGCGCGGCCACTCCGATGGGACGGATCCCGGGGCCGGAGGAGCTGGCGGGGGCGGCCCTCTTCCTCGCGACCGAGGACGCGCAGCACATCACGGGCGGCTTCCTGGTCGCGGACGGCGGCTTCAACATGATCGGCGCGTGACGCCCGGCACCCGCACCCGCCCCACCGCCGCCGCCGCACACACTCCGGCCCCCGGGAACCGGTTCGCATCCACCCGGGGGCCGGTTCATGCGCCGGTCACGCCACCGTCAGCGTCAGTGCTCCCGTGTACGAGCCGCCCGCCCTGAGCTCGGTGGCCGTGCCGTCGACCGTCAGGGTCACCGTCCTGCCGGACGGCGCCGTGACGGCGGCGTCGGACGCGAGGGTCAGGGCGCTCAGGTACGAGGTCCCGGTGACCGTCCACGTGGAGCCGCTGCCCAGCGTCACGAGGACGCCGTTGTTGACGACCGCGCTCGGGGTGTTGGTGACCTCGCTGATCTCCCGGTACTCGGCCGCGGTGATGGTGGAGACGGCGTGCTCGGCCGTGCTCGCGGACAGGGTGCCCTCCACCGCGGACCGGGTGAACGTGAGGTTCAGGTTCTGGCCCTGGAGGCTCCCGGTGCCGCCGCCCCGCACCGAGTTGTAGAAGTCTCCCGTCAGCTCGATGTCGGTGAAGGACGCCTTGGCGTCGGTGGACCGGGCGCTGGTGGTCACCCAGCTCGACGACCTGGCCGGCGACCCGGTGGGCTCGGTGTAGGTGCCGGTCGTCTCGGTCTTCCACGGTTTGCCCGACACCGACACGCTGCTCGGCCGGTCGGTGTCCATCAGCTGGAAGATCACGCCGTTGCCCGCGTGGATCCCGGCGCCCTCGGAGCCGTCCACGGTGACGCTGCCCGCGACGGCCTTGCACATGAACGCGGTCTCGCCGGTGTTCACCTGGGTGCCGCCGTCGATCGTGACGGACCCGGCCGCGTACCAGAGCACCATGAAGCGGCCCGCGCCGACGACGCTCGACCTCACCGGAAGCCTGTTCAGCTCGGTTGCCGTGAGGCCCAGTTCCAGTGACTCGTTGAGGGCGGCGACCGCCTCCTTGGTGCTGTCGCCGTAGTGGGCCGTGGCGCCCCAGTGGATGAGGGCGTAGTCGCCCACGTCGAAGGTGCAGCCGAGGAAGTGCTCGGTGACGTTGCCGATGGCGTACGAGCCGTAGCCCTGGCCCCCGGTGTTGGCGATCGTGCTGTTGATGGCGGTGAGGGTGCAGTAGCTGCCGCCGTCGACGGACAGGGCACCCCATTTCTCCGAGGAGATCGTGGAGTTGATGTACGAGGCCCGCGTGCCGGCGCCGAGCAGGTTGGTGGTGCGTACGTTGCCGGACAGGCCGAGCATCCACGGCACGGTGATCATGTAGCGGGTGTCGCCGGTTCCCGCCGTGGGGTACTCGTCGGGGACGGTGCCGTCGTCGCAGTGCAGGGTGGAGTTCTTGACGACGACGTTGGCGGTGGCGTCGGCGATGACCGCGGTGCGGACCACGCCCTCGTTCTTGATGGTGGCTCCGTCCAGCACCAGGGTGGTGCCGGCGCCGGTGCCGACGACGGAGGCTCCGTAGCCGATGAAGTCGCAGCGGCCGTTCCCGGAGAAGGCGATCCGGGGCCGGGTGAGGGTGTAGGCACCGCCGCCGGTGACGTACACGCCGTTGTAGGCCTCGCCGTCGGACAGCAGCCGGATGCCGCTCGCCGAGGTGTCGGTGACGGTGCCGCCCAGGACACCCGAGGGCACGGACCTGGCCTCGTCGACACCGTCGGCGTCCACGTACAGGGCGTGCCGGAAGGGGAAGGTGAGGTCGCTGTAGGCGATTTCGTCCGCCGCGGCGACGGCCAGGACGACCGTGCCGCGGTAGGTGCCCGCGGCGATCGCGACAGCCACGCCGCCGTAGCCGTCGGTGAGTTCGCCGAGGGCGCTGCCCGTCTCGACTCCGTTGACCGTCAGCGTGAGGCTGTAGCCGCCGGGGACGGCGATGACGCCGCCCTCGGCGATGGTGAGGACGTTGGCGGTGGTGGTCGCCGTCAGTTCCAGGGTCTCGCCGGCGGCCACCGTGATGCGCTTGCCCGCCTTGGCCGTCGCCGCGTGGGCGGCGGCCGGGGCGGTCAGGGTGGGGGCCATGGCGGCGGCCACGGCCACGAGGAGTGCGCGGGGGCGGGCCCGGTAGGTGATCTCGGGGCCTGTCGTGCTGGTCCGTGTCACAGTGGACTCCCTTGTTCTCAGTGGGTTTTGGGCAGGCCCGGCCGGCGGGGGGCGTCAGCCGGGTGCTGGGGTGAGGGTGTGGAGCGGCCGGCCACGGCCGGCGTCAGGCCATGCGGTCGATCAGCTCGATGAGATTCCCGTACGGGTCGGCCACGAACGCCATCCGGGCGCCGGGCCGCGGCGCGGGGCGCGGGCTCATCCGGATGCCCGCGCCCGCGGCGACGAGTCGCGCGAACTCCGCGTCGACCTCGTCGGGGGTGTCCACGGCGAGGCAGAGGTGGCCGTAGCCGAGCCGGCCCGCCGCCTGGATCGGACCGTCCGCCATCAGTCCGGGTTCGGCGCCGGAGCGGTGCAGCAACTCGATCCGGTAGTTGTTGGCATGACGGAGCATCACGCCCCGCAGTCCGGTGCCGGGCACGGAGAACGTGCGCTCCACGGTCAGACGCAGCGCAGCGCCGTACCAGGCGACACCGGCCTCCAGATCGGGGACGGAGATGCCGAGGTGGTCGAAGCGCGCGGTCACTGGCGGGCCGCCTGTGGGCCGATCGGGACCTTCTCACCCCGGATCAGCGCCAGCACCCGGGTGCGCAGCTCGGCGAACCGGGGATCTGCGCGGGTCGTCAGCTGGTCGCGGTCGGCGCCGAGCGGAACGGCGAGGGTGTCCAGGACGGCCGTCGGCCTTCCGCCGAGCACGATGACACGGTCACCGAGGTAGACGGCCTCGTCGATGTCGTGGGTGACCACGACCACGGTGATGCCCAGTTGCCTGCGAAGTCGCAGCGTCAGGTCCTCCAGGTCGAAGCGGGACTGCGCGTCGACCGATCCGAACGGCTCGTCCATGAGCAGCACCGGAGCGTCGTACGCCAGTCCCCTCGCGATGGCGACCCGCTGCTGCATCCCACCGGAGAGCTGCCAGGGGTACTTGTCGCCGACGTCGGGGAGGCCCACGGCGTCCAGGCACTCGAGGGCGCGCCGTCTGCGCACGGCCTTCTTCACGCCCCGCCCCTGGAGCGGGAAGGCGACGTTGTCCCATACGCGCAGCCACGGCAGCAGCGAACCCCGGTAGTCCTGGGAGACCACCGCGATGTCGGCGTGCGGCTCGGTCAACCGCTGCTGTCCGTACCGCACTTCACCGGAGGTGGGGCGGGCCAGCCCGGCCAGGCAGCGAAGGAGCGTGGTCTTGCCGGCGCCGGACGGGCCGACCACGCACACCGCCTCCTCCGGGTCCACCCGCAGGGACAGGCCTTCGAGGACCCGGTGCGACTGCGGCCCCGTACCGAAGCTCAGGCAGAGGTCCTCGACGTGCAGGCTCGATCCGCGTGTCATACGACGACTCCGTTGCTCTTGACGCTCTCGTTGGGGATCGGCCGCGGGGCACGGACCCGGGGCGCGCGCTCGTGGTACCAGCCCAGGAGGCGGTGCTCGACGAGCAGGAGCAGCACGCTCAGGACGTAGCCGAGGATCCCGATCAGAATGGTTCCGGCCCAGGTCTCGGCGACATGGAAGCTGGATCCGCTCTGCAGGATGAAGTTGCCCAGTCCGACGGGCGATCCGTAGATCTCGCTGACCACCATGAGGACGACGGCGACGGAGAGGGCGACCCGGATGCCCGCGAGGATCTGCGGCAGCGCCCCCGGCAGGACGACCCGGCGCAGTCTCAGCGTCCAGGGGATGCGGTAGCCGCGGGCGGTCTCGCGCACGGCCGGGCTGATGTCCCGTACCCCGCTGACCGTGTTGAGGAGGATCGGCCACACCGATCCCAGGAAGATGAGGAAGATCTTCGGTCCGGAGCCGATGCCCAGGGTGAGGATGATGACGGGCACGAAGCCCACGGTGGGGGTGGCGCGGGCGAAGTCGAGCAGCGGCCCGGTCGCGAGCCTCAGGACGCGAATCTCTCCGATGACGAGCCCGGCGCCCACCCCCGCCACGGTGGCGAGGGCCAGCCCGGCCATGATGTTGCGCAGACTGAACAGCAGGTCCTCGACGAGGGAGCCGTGCAGCAGCTCGCGCCACAGTGCGCCGAGGACCTCGGTCAGCGGGGGGAAGTAGAAGCTGGCGCTGTCCTCGGTCGACACCAGCAGGATCAGGAACACCAGGGCGGGCAGCCACAGTTGGCGCAGGATCGGTTTCCAGGGCACGCGGCTACTCCTCTCCCGCCCGGGCCGGCGGGCGCCAGCGCAACAGGCGGTGCTCGGCGAACTGCGCGAGCAGCGTGATCGTGTACCCGATGGCTCCGGCGGTGAGGATGTACGCGTAGGCCCGCGCGGACGCGCCCGCCTGCTGCGACTCCATGATCATGTGGCCGATGCCGGGGAGCGTGGTGAGCACCTCGACACCGATGGACACCAGGACCGAGGTCGTCGCCGCCAGTCGCAGACCCGTCATGATCGAGGGCGCCGCGGCCGGCAGGACGACCCGGCGCATGCGCAGCAGCCGCGGGATGCGGTAGCCGTGTGCCATCTCCCGTACGGCCTGGGACACGCCGCGCGCTCCGTACTGTGCCTGGAGCAGCACCGGGAAGACACAGGCGATGAAGACGACCGTCGCCTTCATGCCGGGGGTGGAGCCGAGGACCAGCAGGAACACCGGCAGCAGGGCGATCACCGGGAAGGAGCGCAGGACCTCCACGAGCAGTCGGGAGGACTCCTCGGCCGCCTCGTACACCCCGGTCACCAGGCCGACCGGGATGCCCACGGCGACCGCCGCGACGAGGCCCACGACCGCGCCGCGCAGGGTCTGGGCCACGGCCTGCCAGAAGGCGCCGTCGGCGAGGAGGTCCGCGAGCGCGACGGTCACGGCGCGCGGCCCCGGGAGCGCGGTCGCACTCACCACCCCGGTGGCGGCGATGAGCGCCCACAGCACCGACACGGCCGCGAAGGCGCCGAGTTGCAGCAGTCGGACCTTGACCATCGCCGCCTACTCCCCGGCCGTGGTCGGCGCCTGGTCCCAGTAGAGCGCCTCGTCCTTCGGCTCGTTGTCGAGCAGGTCGAACTCGTGCATCTTCGCGATGACCGTGCGCATGACCGTGCTGTCGAGGGCCTTGTCGTAGTGGTTGATGTCGTGCGCGTCGATGAAGGCGGCGGGCACCTGGGTGTACTTCTTGTCGATCGCCTTGACCGCCGCGGGGTGTGCGTTGGCGTAGGTGATGGCCTTGGCGACCGCGTCGATGAACTTCTTCGCCGTCTCGCCGTTGGACGACAGGTACTTCTGGCTGGAGAACAGCAGGCCCTGGACCATGCCCGGCACGTCGTTCATGCCGTTGCCTATGGAGCGCAGTCCGCTGTCGAGTCCGGCGAAGTAGAAGGGACCGAAGGAGAAGACGGCGTCGGTCTTGCCGGAGGTGGCGGCGTCGGTGAGCGAGGTGGTGGGCAGCGCGACGAACTTGACCTTCCCGGGGTCGCCGCCGGCCTTCTGCACCAGGTACTCGCAGATGAACTGGATGGTGCCGCCGAGGGCGGAGATGCCGACGGTCTTCCCCTCCAGGTCGGCGAAGGACCCGATCGGGCTGTCCTTCTTCACCAGCAGACCGTCGGTGGGGTCGGTCTGCGTCGTCGCCGACTGGAGTCCGGTCACGATCCTGATGGGCATGTCCTGGGCGGCGCCCTTGAGGAAGCCGGAGCTGTCCGTCATCGCGAACTGCGCCTCGCCGTTGAGGACGGACGGCGCGTTCTGCGAGGTGTCCTGGGCGCCGGCCTTGATGGTGACATCGAGTCCCGCGTCCTTGAAGTAGCCCTGCTGCTCGGCGATGTAGAGGGGTTCGAAGATCGCGCCGTTGGAGCGCAGGACGGTGATCTCCACCTTGCCGTCGGAGGTGGTGGCGGTGGCGGACTCGCCGCCGCAGCCGGTGGCGGTGAGGGATCCGGTGACGGCGAGGGCGGTCAGGACGATGAGGGTACGGCGCCGCGGATTTCTCGAAGTCTCCATGAAACGGCTCTCCTTGAGCTTCCTGAGTACGAACTAGTGCGTCCGCGCGTGTCCCGCTGCGGCGTAGGCGGTCGTGGATTCCTGGGGGGCCATATAGGCGTGGAAGAGACCTCGCGGGTCGTAGGCGGCCCGGATCTCCTCCAGCCGTGCGGAGTTGGCCGGGCTGAGTCCGTGGTCGAAGCGGTCGGCGAGGTTGTTGTCGGAGAACTGGAGGCCCTTCGACAGGTGCTGGAGGCCGGCGAGCCGACCGTGCGCCCAGCGCTCGTGGGCGAGGTCCTCGGCGGGGTCGGTCCAGCCGGCGTTGGGCGAGAGGTAGACCTTGGCCTGGCTGGACCAGCAGGCGTCGGCGCGCTCGGGATGACGGCTCCACAGCATCCACAGCACATGGCTGGTGGTGTCCGGGACGGAGTCGAACAGCGGCCGGGCGGCGTCGAGGACCTTCTCCACCGGTTCGTCGGTCCAGATCCCGTCGAGCGCCCAGCGCATACCGGCCGGGGTCATGTGGTCGGCGTGGTCGTAGAGCTCCGCCATGGTGGTCTCCCGGGCGACCACCGCGCGGATCGCCCGGTCACGGAAGGGGGCGTCCTCCAGCGGGGCGAGGAGATCGTCGTCCGTCTCGCAGAAGGCGGTGGCGGTGACGGAGGCCGTCTGCCGGTCGAGTCCGGGCGAGAAGCCGATCTTCGCCGAGAACTCGACGGCCGGCGAGAGGCGTTCGAGCATGTCGTACGACCAGGCCAGCACCTCGTCGCGCAGGTCGAGCGGGTAGCTGTGCACGGTCCGCAGAATGCGGCGCGGCAGGTCGTGCAGGGCGAGGTGGAAGCGGGTGACGACGCCGAAGAAGCCGGGGCCGCTGCCTCGGGCCGCCCACATGAGGTCGGGGTGGGTGGCGTCGGTGGCGTGTACGAGGGTGCCGTCGGCGAGGACCACGTCGATCGCCACGATGCTCAGACAGGCCGGGCCGAGGCGGCGCGAGTTCCAGCCGTAGCCGCCGCCCAGGACGAAACCGCCGATGCCGACGGTGGAGGCGTGTCCGGTGGGGAAGAACAGACCGTGTGGAGCGAGCTGTTCGAGGAGGGCGGGTCCCTTGGCCGAGGGCTGTACGGCGGCTGTCCGCGCCACGGGGTCGACCTCGATGTGCCGCAGGCGCGAGAGGTCGAGCAGCATGCCGCCGCCGCGCACCCCGTTGCCCACCCAGCTGTGCCCGCCGGAGCGGATGCCGATGGCCAGCCCTTCGCTGCGGGCGAGCCGTACGGCGGCCACGACGTCCTGCTCGCTGTCGGCGAGCACGATGACGTCCGGGTACCGGTCGGGCTTGCGTTCGTTCCAGACGGCGTCGAGGCGGGCGCGTTCGTATGCCTCGTCGCCTCGCCGGAGCACATTGTGCCGGGACAGCTGAACCATGACCGTTCTCCTCACGCGGGGCTCGCATCGGGACCCTACTGTCGACACTTTGCCCCTTCAAGAGATCTGACAGCGAAATACCTGCCATCTCTGCCGACACTAGTGAGCTCTTGGGAAGTCGAAGAGGTCGGCCGGGTTGTCCACCATCAGCCGCTGGAGGTGCGCGGGGTCGGGGGCGATGCTCTCGACCAGGTCGACGAGCAGGCCGTCGTCGGGGGCGTCCGAGGCGATGTTGACGTGCGGGTAGTCGGTCCCCCACACGACGCGCTCCGGGGCGTACGCCACCAGGGAGGCGGCCAGCGCGACCGCGTCGGCGTAGGGCGGTCCCTGCCGGGAGATCCGGTCGACACCGCTGACCTTGACCCACACCCGCCCGCTGTCGAGCAGCGCGCGCAGGCTGCGCAGGGCGGGCCCGTCGTGCCCATCGGCGAGGTCCACCCGGCCGATGTGGTCGATCACCGTCCTGCCGGGCAGGGCGCGGACGAGCCCTTCGAGGGCGGCGATCTCCTCGCCCCGGACATGGAGCTGGACCGCCCAGTCGAGTCCGTCGACGCGTTCGAGCACGGCGTCGATCTCGGCGCGGGTGGGCGGAGTGCGCAGATGGGGCAGGAAATTGAGCCGGAAGGCCCGCACACCGGCCCGGTGCAGTTCCTCGACCTCACCCCGTGCCGTCGCCTCGCCGATCAGGGCGACTCCGCGCAGCCGGCCGTCGCCGGATCTCAGCGCGTCCAGCAGGACGGAGTGGTCGTGGCCGTGACAGGACGACTGGACGATCACCGCCCGGGTGAGCCCCAAGTGGGTATGCAGTGAGCGGACTTGTTCCTTCGGGGCGTCCCGGGGCGTGAAGGTGCGGTCCGGCGCGTAGGGGAAGACGTCGGCGGGGCCGAGGACATGGCAGTGGGCGTCACAGCTGTCCGGCGGAAGCACCAGGGACGGGGTGCGCGGGGCGGGGTGCGGGGGCGGGCAACCGGGCGAGGGCACCCATCGCGTCGCCCGGACGGCGGGTTCAGTCACAGCGCGCCGTCATTCCGCCGTCGACGACGATCTCCGTGCCGGTGACGAAACGGGCCTCGTCGGAGGCGAGGAAGAGCGCCGCGTACGCCGTGTCGCGGCCGTCGCCCATGAAGCCGAGCGGAATCCGGGCCTGCCGCTGGGCCAGCAGTTTCGCCACGTCGCCGCCCGCGCGCTGCCCGGCCAGCCGGGCCTCCACCATCGGGGTGTGCAACTGCCCCGGCACGACGGTGTTCACCCGGATGCCGTCCGGCGCGTACTCCACGGCGCTGACCCGGGACAGCTGGATGACCGCGGCCTTGGCGGCCGCGTAGCCCACCTGCGGGGCGCCGGTCCAGCGCAGCCCGGAGGCCGAAGCGGTGTTGACGATGGCGCCTCCCCCGCCGCGCCGCATGATCGGCACGACGTGTTTGCAGGCCAGGAACGCGCTGGTGAGATTGGTGCGCAACTGGCTCTCCCAGTCCTCCAGACCGAGGTCGACCGCGCCTCCGGGCCGGGAGCCGCCGACATTGTTGACGAGGACGTCGATCCGCCCCGCGAGGCTCTCGCACCGGGCGAAGTAGTCCCGGACGGCGGCCGGTTCGGTGACGTCCAGCACCGCCGTGTGCGCGCTGCCGCCCTCGTCGCGGATCTGCCGCGCGGTGACCTCCAGGGCCTCCTCGTCCCGGTCGGCCAGGTGGACGGTAGCCCCCTCCCGGGCGAAGACCACTGCGGTGGCGCGGCCGTTGCCCCAGCCGGGGCCGACGCTTCCTGCGCCGCCGATGACGGCGATGCGGCCCGCCAGGCGGCCGAGCCGTCGGTCGGGCACGTCTTGGGTCACGGGGTCTCCCTCGGTCGGTGGGCGGGACTGTCGACAGTTCTAGCCATGTGTCGACAGAAAGTAAACATCCAGGGCTCCAGATGGCAGCGGAGGCAGACCTATTGCCAATAGTGTCGACACAGGGCTTGGATGGAGGGGAACAACCTCACCGAGGAGGCCCATGGACAAGCCGCCCGTGTTCACACCGGACGAGATCGCCCGATTCCGGGCCGAGTTGGCGGCGCGCCGCGCACCCGGCGCGTACGAGCCCGGACGCTGGTCGGTCAGTCCGCTCAACCGGCGCACCGAGGTGACCGGCACACTGCCGCCGGCGGTCAGGCTGCGGGACGCCACACTGCGCTCGGTCGAGACGCTGCCCGGCGTCGTGGCTCCTGCGAAGGCGAAGACGGCGTTCCTGCGGCGGCTCGTCGCCTGCGGGGTGCCGGAGGTCGTCACGGCGGGCCTCGGCGGGCGGGACGCCACCGCGCTGAAGGCCGAGGTGGGGCTGGTCAAGGGGGAGAACCCGGATTGCCGGGTGGTGTGCCCGCTGATGCGCTCGCGCGAGGACATCGACCGGGCGGCCGCGGCGGGGTACGACGCCGTCCAGGTCTGGGTGCAGGGCTTCGGCGAGACCTCACTGATCTACCAGGCCCCGGTGTACGGCCGGGCCTGGCGCGGCGAGCAGTGGCGCGGTCCCGACACCGCACGCGACCGGTCCGCCGTACTGGCCCGCGCGGCGCGGCTGGTCGCGTACGCGCGCGACCGCGGCCTCGCCGTGATCGTGCCGCTGCTGATGGTCTCGTACGCCACCGAGGAGACCCACGAGGAGTCCGTCGCCGTCCTCGCCGGGGCCGGGGCGGATGAACTCACCCTGTTCGACGGGCCGGGCGCGATGAGCCCCGAGGCGTTCGCGCATCTCGTCCGGCTCACGAAGGCCCACGCGCCCCAGGTGGAGGTCGGGCTGCACCCGCACAACACCTTCGGCCTCGCGGTGGGTTGCGCGGTGGCCGCGGTCCGGGCCGGCGCCACCGCCGTGGAGCTTTCGGTCAACGGCTACTGCGGCGGCCCCGGCAACGCCGACCTGGCGGCGACCGCGCTGGCGTTCGAGGCGCTGTACGGCGTCCGCACCGGCATCAGGACCGAGGCCCTGACCGAACTGGCGCGCGTCGGAGCGGACCTGACCAACTATCACCCGGCCTGGAACCATCCGGTGACCGGCACCCACGCCTTCTGCTGGGGCGGCATGGACCTGATCACCCAGGAGACGGAGATCGACCCGCTCCTCCACAACTGCCTCGAGCCGGCCGCCGTCGGCAACGCCCGCAAGATCCCCTTCACCCCGGACAGCGGGCCGTACACCCTGGCCGACAAGCTGACGGCCCTGGGCGTCGGCCCGACCCCGGCCCAGGTGGACGAAGTGCTCACCCGGGCCCGGGAACTGATGGCACGTGAGGGCCGGCTCCTGACGGACGGCGAGCTGGCCGGGCTGGCGGAGTCGGTCGCGGAGGAGGCGCGTTGAGCACCCGGCTGCGACCGCTCGCCCCGGCCGAACTCGACTCGGTGCAGCGCGCGTTGTACGCGGAGATCACCGGCGGACCGCGGGCGGCCGGGCCGCAGCACTTCGCGCTCACCGACGACGACGGTTGCCTGCGGGGACCGTTCAACGCGATGCTGCTGAGCCCTGGAGTGGGACGCGCGCTCCAGGACCTGGGAGCCGCGGTCCGCTATCGCTCCGGGCTCGGTCCACGACTGCGGGAGACCGCGATCCTCGTGGTCGCCCAGGCCTGGGACAGCGCCTCCGAACGTGACGCGCACGAACCGGTCGGCGCCGCCGCCGGACTGACGGACGACGAACTGCTGGCCCTGCGCGAGGGACGTGACCCCGGTCTGGTCGATCCCGTCGAGCGGGCCGCCTGGACCTTCACCCGCACGATCATCGACAGGTCCGGAGCACTCGACGAGCGCGCGTACGAGACGGCCCGCGCCGCCCTGGGCGAACGCGCCCTCTTCGAACTGTCCACGCTGGTGGGCTACTACAGCACCCTGGCCCTCCAGCTACGGCTCTTCGACGTCCCGGCCTGACGGCGGCTTCCCCGGATTTCATCGACCAGGTCCGAATACGGAACCGCCCGCCGAAGTCCGTGCATTTGCTTGGCCATGGAGTGACGAGCGTGTGTGGGTATTGCATCGGCCGGACATTCGGTGACGGCGTATCAGCCTTTCGGTACTGATTCGATCCACCGCCGCTCCCGAGGAGGGCTTGCGGCGATATCTGCCGTGCAGTAACTACGTGATCCATGAACCTGTTCACCCGCGGCGCATCCCCACGACGCCCGGCTCCCCCCACAGCTCCGCGACGCCCCGCCGACTCGTCCTCCCGTCCGGCCGCCGGCCTGCCGAATCCCGCCCTCGCGGCGCTGACCGGCGACTGGATGATCGACCCTGCGCACAGCCGTATCGGCTTCTCCGTCCGGCACGCCCTGGTGACCACCGTGCGCGGGGCTTTCACCGAGTACCAGAGCCGGCTCTACTTCGACGGCCGCAACCCGGCCCGTTCACGCGCCGAGATCCTGTTGTCCACCGCGAGCGTCGACACCGGCGTGGAGCAACGCGACGCGCATTTGACCGGCCGCGACTTCCTGGACGCCGCGACCTATCCGCGTATGCGTTTCGCCAGTACCGCAGTAGAACTCGCGGGCCCCGACGTCTACCGCATGACCGGCGACCTCACCATCAAGGAGACCACTCGTCCGGTGGCCCTTGAACTCACCTACATAGGACATGTCACCGACCCGTTCGGCTATGAACGGGCCGGTTTCGACGGCACCACCACCATCGACCGTTCCGCATGGGGCCTGACGTACAACGCGCGACTGGCCGAGGGCGGCGCCATGGTGAGTGAGAAGGTTCGTCTCCAGTTCGACATCGCCGCCATTCGCACCACCCCCGGGGGCTGACCCGCGCGCGGTGCGGTCGGCGCAGGGCCCCCTTGGCGGCGTCGGCGAAGAATCCACGGGCGAAGAAGGTGAACACCAGCACCAGCGGGACGACCGCCCGCAGCACGCCGGCCATGACCATGCTGTAGTCGGCGGAGTGTCCGGCGTACAGCTCCCCTGGCCGTGCGTCCGGCCGGCCCGGCAGGTTACCGGGGCAGGCGCGTGAGCGGTCCGCGTGCGGGCCGCCGACCTCGGTGTGTTCACCGCCCCCGGCGCGGGCGCCTGGCACCGCTCGACCGGCTCCAGCGGTCCTCGATGACCCTCCGCATGCGCTTCTGCGTGCGGGGTACATCCAGACGTCCTGTCCGTGCTCGCCTGGCTGCACCCGGCCGGTTTCGGCTCCTACGCGGCGCCAAGGCCGCCGCGTGGGCGCTGACCGACGCGACCCGGGAGGAGCCGGCACCCCGCGGCATCACCGTGTCCGCGCTGCGCGTCGGCACATGGACACCGACATGGCCGCCGCCGTTCCCGCCGAGCAGAAGACCCGACCCCGCCGATGTCGCCGCCCAGGCGCTCGCCGGCCTCGAGAAGGGCCTGCCCGAGATCCTCGCCGACGAGACCACCCGGTACGTCAAGCAGCAGCAGGCCGCGGCGCCGAGCGCGGCATAGGGCAGTCTCGGGCCCGCCACAGGTCGCGGAGCAAGGCGATCTCCGCCATGTGGTGGATGAATTCGAGGTTGGCCGACGCCAGCACGCCGAGGTACGGGTAGTCGGAGTCGTTGCTGTACGGGTACCGCGAGAACCCGACCGTGTCGAGCTGCTCGTCGGTGACGCCGGCGACGCCGTCCCGCCAGCGGTCGATCACGGCCCAGAACCGCTCCAGCGTCAGGGCGGCGGAGGGCGTGAAGTCGACCATCAGCTTCGGGTCCTGCCGCCGTTCACCGAAGGTCCACTCCCATGCGCCCGCGAACTCGAAGTGCAGGTGTCCCAGCCGCCACGCGATGGTCGTGATCGGCGTCGCGTCGGGCGCCGGGGCGCCGGTGTGGGCGAGGACCTGCTCGACCCGCTCGACGCTCACGCTCCAGTCCTCGGCGATCTTGGCGACGGTCATGCCGTCGGCTGCCTGCCGGGCCACCTCGCCGTACTCGTTCGCCGGGATGTCCGCGGCGCCCAGATCGAGCACCCACTCGCCCGGCCCGAACGCCCTGGGCGTCGCCGCTTCGCCCCGGCGCCGGAGCGACCAGCAGCCGGGCACCGGCTCCCACAGGAACTCCTCGTCGCCCAGCCCCGTCAGCCGTACCTGGGCCATCTCCCGTGCCTGGTCGAACTGGTCGAGCAGTGGACCCAGACGGTCGGGCCGCGCGCCCTCGGTCTCCATGCGTGGCTCCCCTCACGGTCGCGCCTCGTCACGCACTGCGCTCAGGCGGAAGTTAACGGCTCACCCCACGGGGCGCCACCGAATTCCCGGCCCCCCCCTAAGCCGCAGATGGTGCAGCGGGCTACACCAGGGTTCGAGGGGGGGCCGGTCCCTCGTGGCGGCGGGCGGGCGACGGGATCGTGGTCGTCGGAGATCGCAGGAGACCCACGCACCCCCGGCCCGAGGGAAACTCCCGTGAAGTCGCTGCTCGCACCGTGAAGTCGTTCGTCGCCGACCTGCTGCTCTGGTCGGGCTTCGCGGGCGGACCGCCGACAGGGAAGACAGTCATGAGCAACGCCAAGAACACGGCCTGCGGGCCGCCACCGAACTGTTCGGCGACAAGGACCCCTCCGCCGTGGACCGCTGGGTCGCCGCCGACCGCGCTCTGGTGACGGAGTTCGCGGAGAAGGTGCTCGTCTGCGCCGACCACTCGGTCCTGACCGACTACCAACATCCGGGTCGGCCCCGAGTTCGGCTACGACGCCCAGCCGCCCGCCGGCCGCCGCCTGGCCCGCCGGCTCGACCGGAACCCCCCGGACGGCAACCTGCTCGTCCTGGAGACCGGCGCCGGTTTCCAGACCCCGGCGAGGGGTCGAAGTCCTCGCGCAGACGGCCGCCCGCCTTGGCCCGGCCGATGAGCCGCACCATGCCCTGCTACGCCTCGTTGCGGCGCTCTTCCGTCGCCTTGGCGGTGGGGAAGGTCGTGGTCAGCACGAAACCGCCCGGGCGTCGGCGGGCCGCCGACCACGGTCTCGGCGCCTCCCGCGACCGCCGTACAGGCATGATCGGTACGGTGGTGGCCTCGACGGCGGAAGGGGCGGCGCGGACTTGGACGGGCAGACAGACATCAGGACGGCGAAGGAAGCCGCCGACCATGGACTCATCCTGGCGTTCGGACGGCTGCAGGGGGCGGCCAACCGACTGGAGTACATCCTCGGGCGGGCGCTCGAGGAGGAGTGCGGCATCAGCCATCTGACGTTCGAGGTGCTGCTGATCCTCGGGCGGGCCGGCGAGCCCGGGCTCTCGATGCGGACCATCGCCCAGGAGCAGGTCCTCACCACGGGCGGGGCGACCCGGCTGGTGGACCGCATGGTGGCCGCGGGGCTCGTGACGCGGGTGGAATCCCCCGCCGACCGGCGCGGGAAGCTGGTCCGGCTTACCCCGCTGGGCGAGGAGACGACGATCCGCGCGTCCGTGGTCCACGTGGAGAACATCGAGCGGTACTTCGTGCGGCCCCTGCCGGAGGCGGACCGTGAGCGGTTCGCGGAGGATCTCCGCATCCTCAGCCACACGGCGCGGGACCTCCTCCCCCGGCTGCCCTGACCCGCACCCCGGCACCCGTCGTGAGGTGACGACGGGTGCCCCGTCGACGCCGCTCGTGTCCCGCGACGCGGCGAGCAGCTGACGACGAGGCGGGTCAGCGATCGACCGGCTCGTACGCGAACCAGTCGAAGTGGACGGAGCCGCCGCCGGCGAACATGCCGATCACCCGACCGGTGAAGCCGCCGGCGACCTCCGTGGAGAGGTACCGACCGTCCAGCGAGGCCAGCTCGACGAAGGTGCCGTCCGGCTCCTCGATGCCGAGCGTGACGGTGTCCGGCCCGGTGCGGGCGTCGTGCACGGCGTGCACGGCGGCCACCTCGACACGGAGGACCACAGGTCCGGGCGGCGTCGACCGGGACGCGACCACCGTGCTCAGCGGCCCGATGCGGGCGCTCACTCGTACCTCACCGGACGAGGTCTCGATGTCGTAGTGATGCTGTTCGTCGAGGCGGACCGCGAGGCCACCGCGACCGTCCGCCGCGTCGACCAGGGCTCGCACCCGGCATGAACCGTGCTGCTGCCGCCGTCCGAGGAAGGTCGCATCGGTCTCGTCGAGCGATCCGCCGCGGGCCCGCAGCGTGAGCCAGCCGGGCCTTTCCTCGGTGGTGCACACCTCCGGCGGCCGGTGCCGCAACGAGACCCAGAACGGGGCGAGTTCACTGAGCTCGAAGTCGTCCCGGGCCGGCACGGCGGCCGTCGGCCGCAGCGGCCAGGGGGGTGCGGGCATCGAGGTCGACAGTTCGCCGACGACCGGCCAGCCGTCCACCCAGTCGACCGGCACCAGGAACGTCTCCCGGCCCAGCACATGCCACCCCGGGGTGCCGCCACCCGGCCGCACGCCGAGCAGCACCATCCACCACGAGTCGTCGGGTGCCTGCACCAGGTCCGCATGGCCGGTGTTCTGGACGGGGTGGTCGGTGCCCCGGTGGGTCAGGATCGGGTTGGCCGGGCACGGCTCGAACGGGCCTGTGGGTGTGCGGCCACGGGCGATCGAGACGCTGTGGCAGCGCTCGGTGCCGCCTTCGGCGATGAGCAGGTACCAGTAGTCGCCGATCCGGTAGAGATGCGGTGCTTCCGGAGCCTTGGCGCCGGGGCTGCCGGACCAGAGCCGGCGCTGCGGGCCGAGCGTCTCCCCGGTACGGGGATCGATGCGGACCTGTCCGACCCCGGCGGTGGTGCACCAGCAGTTTCCGTCCTCGTCCCAGGCGAGGTCCGGGTCGATGCCGTGCACTCCGGGCAGCCGGACGGGATCGGACCAGGGGCCGGCCGGGTCGGTGGCCGTGAACAGCAGATTGCCGTCCCCACTCACATTCGTGACGATCAGCCAGAAGCGGCCGTCGTGGTGGCGGAGGGTGGGGGCGTAGATGCCGCCCGAGGACGGGGTGTCGAGCGGCAGGCGCAGCTGGCTCGGCCGGTCGAGCGCGTTCCCCGTCTGCGTCCAGTGCACCAGGTCCCGGCTGTGGAAGACGGGCACCCCGGGGAAGTACTCGAAGCTGGAGCAGGCCAGGTAGTAGTCCTCGCCGACCCGGCAGACGGACGGATCGGAATGGAAGCCCGGGATCACCGGGTTGTCGACGGTCTCGGCCTTCTCGGGCTTGCTCGACACCCTCATCGAGTCCTCTCACTGGTGTGACGCGCCGGAGGCACCGGCGAGCTGGACGACCATGAACGAGTAGGCGCGGCACACTGCCTGCTGTCAATTTCTCCGCCGCGTGCCGAAAGTTTCCGTCGCCTCGAGGGCGTCGGCAGGTGGTCGAGCTGCTCGTCATCGGCGTCGGAACGGCCGTGGCGCCCCGCCCGGTTCCGCGCCGTCATGGCAGCCGGCCGGCGCCGGGAGCAGCGGTGTCGCGATACGGCTCAGACGTCCCGGTACAGGTCCCGGATCTCGGGGAACTGCTGGAAGCCGGCCGACCTGCAGGCGGCGACGGCGCCGACATTCGAGCTCGGGGTGATCCTGGAGCAGTGCGCCCACCGGCGCGTCCACGGACACCTTGCCCGCTGTCAGCACCCCCGCGCTCCGGCTAGGTCACGTCCTCGAGGAGCCGCCGCGCCGGCTCCTTCGGGTGCGGCCGCCCGGCGCGGTGGTGTGTGATCGGAGGCGTGGCGATGGTGCTGGGCAAGCCGGGAGTCGACGGTTTCCGGTCGGCCGGCGTTCGCGCTTCAGGGGCGGGGCCGGGCGGCGGTGTCGAGGTAGAAGGCGTCGATGCTCTGGACGGCCCGCTCGAACTCGTCCAGGTTGACGGGCTTGGTCACGTAGGCGTTGGCGTGGCTGCTGTACGCGTCGGTCACGTCACCGGGGGCGGTGGACGTCGTGAGGACGACCACGGGGATGGTCTGAAGGTCTTCATCGGCCTTCAGGACCTTCAGCAGCTCGCGGCCGTTCATGCGCGGCATGTTCAGGTCGAGGACGATGAGGTCGGGCCGCGGGTTGCCCGGGGTGCGCAGGTGTTCCAGCGCGGCGACTCCGTCGGTGACCTGGACCAGGTTGCGGGCTCCGCGCTCGGAGAGGGCTTCCTCGATGAGCATCGCGTCGGCGGCGTCGTCCTCGACGAGCAGGACGTCGAACGGGCGGGCGGGGGTGGTCATCATCGGATGCTCCGTGGGTGTCTCGTCAGAGTGGTGATATAGCCCCGGCCAGCGGCGCCGGGCGCCTTGACGGGTCATGCCGCAGGCGGCGCCGAGCTGCGGGTAGCCCGCTCCCGCGCGGGCGGCAGCCACGGCTGCTTCCCGCTGGAGCCGTTCAGCGGCCTGCTGGAGTTGATCCAGCACGTGGAGCAGGGCCAGAGCCTGTGCAGGGCCGTCAGGTGCCGGGTGCGGGGGGCCTTGCAGCAGCCGGTGGGCGAGGCGCTGGGCAAGGTTGCCGACCGCGGCGTCCGCGATGACGGCCGTCTCCTGCGGAGTTGTCCGCAGGCCGAAGTTCTTGCCTGGCATACCTGGCACTCTATGGTCCGGGGGCAGTTCGCGACAACAAGCGTTGTCGCCGTCTAGAGTGTGCCGACCGTTGCCTTCGGGCAAATGTTCGCAGCGAGGAGTCCACGCAATGACCGGCAGTGAGAGACCACCGCGTACGCGGTGGCTTTCCACGTGGACGACCCGGCGATGGCTTCGCGTGGGGGCGGCCGCGTCCTTGGCGGTTCTGGCTCTCCTCGGTGCCACCGGAGCATGGGTCCTGGCACGGACCGAGTCGATCAGCAGGAATCTCGTGGACGTGCGGTCTCCCGCGCTGACCACGTCGATCCGGCTGGAATCGGCCCTGCTCGACCAGGAGACCGGAATCCGCGGCTACGGGATCACCGGCACAGTGGAGTTCCTCACTCCCTATCAGGAGGGCCTCGCCGAGCAGAAGACCGGCGTCGCGCAACTCGCCGAGCTGCTGGCCGGTGACCGGGCCCGCCTGGCCGACCTGAAGGCCGTGCAGGATGCCGTGGCCACGTGGCAGGAGAGGATCGCGCGGCCGATCGCCGCCGCGCCGGCCGGCTCGCCCTCACCGCTGGCCGCCGAACGGGCGGCGGAGGGCAAGAAGGCCTTCGACGATGTACGTGCCGCCCTGAGCGGACAGCAGGATCGGCTGCGCGCGGACCGCGTCCGGGCGAGGGACGACCTGATGGCCACGATGGCCCTGCGCAACGTGGTGTTCGGCGCCGCCGCGATCCTCGTCCTCGTCCTCACCGCTTTCGTCTTCGAAGGACTGCGCCGCGGTATCACCCGGCCGCTGGACCGGCTCGGCGCGGACGCCCGCACCATCGCCGACGGCGACTTCGACCATCCCATCACCCCGACCGGCCCCGCCGACCTGCGGCGCCTCAGCGGTGAGATCGAGTTCATGCGCCGCCGTCTCGTACGCGAACTGGCCTTCAGCGAAGAGGCACGGCAGCGTCTCGACGCGCAGGCCGCGGACCTTCAGCGCTCCAACGCGGAGCTGGAGCAGTTCGCGTACGTGGCCTCCCACGACCTCCAGGAGCCGCTGCGCAAGGTCTCCAGCTTCACCCAGCTCCTCCAGCGGCGCTACGGAGGGCAACTCGACGCCCGGGCCGACCAGTACATCGACTTCGCGGTCGACGGGGCGAACCGCATGCAGGTCCTCATCAGCGACCTGCTCGACTTCTCCCGGGTCGGACGGATGCACAACACCCACCAGAGCGTCGACCTGGACACGGTGCTGGAGCGGACCCTGTCCGCGCTGAGCGTCGGCATCGAGGAAGCGGGAGCGACGGTCACCCACGATCCGCTGCCCACCCTGGTCGCCGACCCCACCCAGATGGGCATGCTCTGGCAGAACCTGATCGGCAACGCCGTCAAGTTCCGCAGGCCCGGCGAAGCGCCGCAGATCCATGTCACGTCGGCCCGGGAAGGCGAGCTGTGGCGGTTCACCGTCACCGACAACGGCATAGGCATCGCACCGGAATACGCCGACAAGGTCTTCGTGATCTTCCAACGGCTGCACACCAAGGACACCTACTCCGGCAGCGGCATCGGCCTCGCGATGTGCAAGAAGATCGTCGAATTCCACGGCGGCAGCATCAGCGTCGACACCGCCTACCAGGGCGGCACACGCATCGCCTTCACCCTCGCACCCGAGCCGCCGGTGAACCCCGGCCCGTCCACCCTCCCCGAAGCCGACCGCTCCGGCACCGAGCAGACACGATGACCGCAGCCATGACGGCCGGCCCCGACACGGCGTCCGACGAGCCGATGTACCGCATCCTTCTGATCGAGGACGACAAGGGCGACGCCCTGCTCGTCGAGGAGCTCCTGCACGACACGGGGCTGCGGTTCGAGCTGACGACCCGCACCACTCTGGCCGAGGCCCGCACCGAACTGACCGGCGCCCCGATCGACTGCGTCCTCCTCGACCTGCACCTGCCCGACGTGTCGGGCATCGACGCGGTCGCCGCCGTGCGGGGCCTGGCCCCGCACACCGCGGTCATCGTCCTGACCGGGCTGTCCGAGGCCCAGGCGGGCACCGACGCCATGGCCGCGGGAGCCCAGGACTACCTCGTCAAGGGCAAGGTCGAAGCGGACCTGCTGCTGCGGACGGTTCGCTACGCCGTCTACCGCAGCCAGACCGAGCGCGCGAGCGCCGAAGCCCAGGCCACCCGGTTGCGGACGGAGGAGAACGCCCGCCTGGAACGCGGCCTGCTGCCCCAGCCGATGCTCGACACGTCCACCGTGCGAGTGACCTCCCGCTATCTGCCCGGCGCCGCGATGGCCCTGCTGGGCGGGGACTTCCTCGACGTGGTGGAGGGAGACGACGGACTGCTGCACGCCGTGGTCGGCGACGTGAGCGGACACGGCCCCGACGCCGCCGCACTCGGCGTCTGTCTGCGCATCGCCTGGCGTTCCCTCGTACTCGGCGGGCACCGCGGCGAGGACCTGCTGCATCTGATGGAACGCATCCTGATCGCCGAACGCGGCAGCCAGCAGCTGTTCGCCACCTGCACCCTCCTCACCCTCGACCAGGACGCCGCCACCGCCACCCTCCACCTCGCCGGCCATCACGAGCCCCTCCTCACCACGGCCGAGGGAACCCGGGAAGTGGCCGCCGCACACGGCATCGCCCTGGGCATCGTCCCCGGACTGCGCAGCTGGCCCTCCACCGTCGTACCGCTCCCGGCCGCGGGGGCCCTGACCCTCTACACCGACGGCCTCACCGAGGGCCACAACGGGGCGACGAGCGAACGGCTGGGCGTCGAGGGACTGCTCGCGTTGATCGGAAACCTGCCGTCGGCGGACCCGGCCACCCATGTCGACCTCCTCATCAAGGAGACCCACGAGCTGAACGCCGGACGCCACTCCGACGACCTCGCCGTGCTCCGCCTCGACTGGGGCAACCGCCCGACCCACCCCTGAACTCAGCGGACCCGGTCGTAGACGAGGGCCAGAGTGCCGTGCTCGCCCGCGGTCTGGCTGACGAGCGTCCACCGCCCCGCGGGCAGGCCGTCGTCGAAGAGGCGCGGCCCGCCGCCGAGGAAGACCGGAAAGATCGTGAGCGCCAGCCGGTCGACCTGGCCGGCCACCAGCAACGCCTTGACGACGCTCGCGCTGGAGAGCACGAGAATGTCGCCGCCTTCGGTGGCCTTGAGGTCCGCGACGACCTCGGCGGTCGGCCTGTCGACGATCGTCGTGCGCTCCCACGGCGCCTCGTCGAGGGTGGAGGAGAGGACCACCTTGTCGGTGTCGACGAGCCACTTCGCGAAGCCCTCGTCGCGCGGATCGGCACCCTCCAGGCCGATGACGGTGGGCCAGAAACCGAGAAACCCCTCGGCGTTGACCCGCCCGAGCAGGGCCGTCGTCGCCGGCCCCCAGAGGCTGGTCAGGTGGTCGCGGGCGACATCGGTCACGGCGTACGGCATCACCCAGCCCATGTCCACGGGGTTGTCCGGCGCGGCATAGCGGCCGTCCAGGGAGAGGGCCATGTTGGTGACGACCCGACGGCCGGCGATCTGCTCTGTCATTTCGCGCTCCCTGTATCGGTGGTGCCCGTGGTGCCGGTGGTGCCGGTGGTGCCGGTGGTGTCGGCCGTGTCGGTGGTGTCGGCCGTGTCGGTGGTGTCGGCCGTGTCGGTGGTGTCGGTGGTATCTGCGCTGTCCGCGCGATCGGTGTCGGTGTCGGTGTCGGTGTCGTGCGAGTCCGCGGTGAAGGTCGCCGCGAGTTTGTCGAGGCTCTGGCCGAAACCGATCTCGACGCCTGCGACGAAGTCCGCGGACTCGACGGTGCTGTCGGTCATGCGCCAGTGGACGCCGAGGTCCGTGCCCGTGCCGGTGGGCCGCAGGTCCATGTCGACGTGGGCGGTGAAAGCGGGGCGGCCGTCGGGAAGCAGCGGGGAGAGGCGGTAGGCGAGGCGTTCGCCGGGGCGTACGTCGTCGACGACTCCCTCCGCGCGCCCGGCGACCGCGTCGGAGCCGTCGGTGTCCTCGGCATCGCGGTACACCTGGACGATCCGCCCACCGGGCCGTGCCTCGAAGACGAGTTCGCGGACGCGGAGGTCCTCGGGGGTCCACCAGTGCGCGAGCAGATCGGCCTCCGTCAGGTGGCGCCAGACGAGCTCGGGGCGCTCCGTCAGTGACCGGTGGAACCTGAAGGAGCGGCCGTCGGCCCACCCCGGCTCCTGCGCGGCGAGCCGCTCCGCGTGGAGGCTGAGCCCGTAGCGGTCGTGAGTCTCGTGCGGGCCGCCGGCCCGGTCCGCGGTGTCGGCGAGTCGGCCGAGCACGCCCGCCAGGTCCCGGAGGGGACCGGGCCGGAGGGCGTAGATACGGCGCTGACCGGTGCGCTGCGAGGTCACGACGCCGGCGCGCTCCAGGGTCTGGAGGTGCTTGGTCGTCTGCGGCTGACGAGCGTCCGCGAGCTGAGCGAGCACGCCGACCGGGCGGGGCCGCTCGGCCAGCAGGCCCACGAGCCGCCAGCGGACCGGGTCGGCCAGTGCGGCGAGGAGTGCGTCCATGGCCACGAGTATTCCTCATCACGAATATTCGCGTCAAGGAATATTACGGGGAAGCCATCCGGCCCGACGGCGACTCAGCCGGTGCCGTCCAGCAGCCGTCGCAAGCTCCGGCGAGGTCAGCGGATCCGGCAGCACGAAGCCTCCCGCCTCGCCGGAGGGCCGGGACAGCCGGTGCAGGACCGAGGGTTCGAACGGCCCGAGAGCTTCCACGGACCAGCGCGCTCCGCCAGGATCGGCCCCCGGAGATCCGCGACGCCCACCGACACCCACCGAGAGGTCCTTCCCATGGCTCCCGCACGCCGCAGTCCCGCCCTGTCCGGAAGCGGGACGACCACGGTTCGTCTCATCCCGGAGGCTCCCGAGTGGCTCCACGACTCCACATGACCCACGACCTTCTCCTCGCGCCCTGTCACGCGGCCTGGCCCGCCGGGGAACGTGGCGTGGGCGAGCACATCGCGCCCGCCTGCCCGGCCGGGCCGGAGAAGCTCACCGGGCAGTTCCCGGACGACCGGGCGACCGGGCGCTGTTCAGGAGATGCGGGACGGTACGGCGAAGGCTGGCACAAGGGCCGTTACGACTGCCGCTACCGACCCTGTGAGCGGGAGCCCCCTCTGAGCGGGAGCGCTCAGCTCGGGGAGGACGGGGTGAGCACCACGAAGTCGGCGCCGGACTGATCGAGGCAGACGGCGAGCCGCCCGACGCCCTCCGCGTCCGTCGGTCCCATCTGCACGCTGCCACCGTTCCCGGCGACCGCGGCGACCGCGGCGTCGCAGTCGGCGACGGCGAACACCGGGTGCCAGTACGCCCGGCCGCCCGCCAGGGCGAGGTCCTCCTCGTGGAGTTGCATCAGGCCGCCCTGCATACGTTCCTGGGGAAGCCCGGCCGGGGTGATGAGGGTGTACGCGCCCCCGCCGCCCGGCATTTCCATGTCGCTGTACCGCCAGCCGAAGACCGCGCCGTAGAACTCCCGCGCGGCCGCGGCGTCGCTCGTGTAGAGCTCGGTCCAGGACAGCGAACCCGGCACGTCGGCCAGCTCGAAGCCCGCGTTCTTCCCTGGCTGCCAGACCGCGAACTGGCCGCCCGACGGATCGGTGTACTGCGCCATCCGCCCCCACTCGCCGAGGTCTCTCGGGGGCACCCGGACCGCGCCGCCCGCGCCCTCCACCGCCTGGGTGGCGGCATCCGCGTCGCTGACGCAGTAGTAGATCATCCAGGCCGAGCGAGCGCCCTCCTCGGACAGCTTGCCCAGGCCGGCGACGGTCTTGCCGTCCTTCTGGAACATCCCGCCCTCCATGTCCCCGCCCCCGCCGTCGCCCCCGCCCATGGATTCGTAGTCCCAGCCGAGCACCGAGCCGTAGAACGCCGCGGCGGCCCGGACATCGGGCGCACCGAGGTCGAGCCAGCAGGGGGCGCCGGGAGAGAGGTCGGTCGTGATCACGGCTGTTCCCTTCGCAGGTCCTGGGTCAGTTCAGCCTGACACCGGCCACCGACAATCGCCCGTCGGGCGCAGGGTGGGGCCGCGCGATCAGCTGGTGTGGGCGAGGCGCCTCCCGGTGTTATTCAATGAGGTGTGCGGTCAGGGATCTCGGGGCCCGTCGCACGGGTCCGAGTAACGACCCCGGCGCTGCGCCGGGGATTGCCGAGAGAGCCGCATGGACTCCACGCCCTCGTCCTCGTCCTCATCGCCGTTCGACCTGGTCAGCAGCGCCTTGGGGCGCTACATCCCGCGCGGCGGATCGGCAACGGCCGCCGGTCCTTCCCCCGCGCAGGGCGACCGCACCACCCGCCGACGCGTACCCGACGAACCGGCGGCGGACCGTCACGACCAGATTCTCGGCGTGGTCAACCTGGACAGGGATCTGAGACTCACCCGCTGCAATCTGGACGCCGCCGTGTTCGCGGGTCTGGACGCCGTGGCCGGGAGTCCTTTCGCCGATCTCCTGCCCCCCGGGGACGTACCGACGGTCACCCGGCGGTTGCGGCAGGTCCTGGAGATCGGGGAGGCGCACGTCGCCCGGATCCAGCGGCTGCGGCGCGGCGACGGGTCGGAGCTGGTGGTCTCGATGAGCATCCTGCCCGCCGCGGCGCCTTCGGAGGGCTTGACCGTCTCCCTGATCGCCATGGCCAGGAGACTGCACCTGTACGCCGCCGAGACCGCGATCGGCACCTCGCTGGACATCGGCGAGACCGCGCAGTCGCTGGCGGAGTCCCTGCTGGCCTGGGGAGACGTGGCCGCCGTCGACCTCGACTTCGCCGTGTGGACGGGCGAGGGCGTCACCGAGCAGACGCAGGGGCGCATCCGGCTACGGCGGGCGGCCCTGGTGCCGGACCGGGTGTGGCCGGAGGGTTACCTGACTCCGGGCGACGATCTTCCGAGCGACGCGAGTCGCCTGCTGGCGCAGGCGGTACGGCGCGACGATGCCCCGCAGGCCATCGTCATACCGGACCGGGAGGCGGTCGAGCGGCTGCTCGGCAGTCCGCGAGTGATCCGTGCCCTGGTGCCCGGGGACCGGTCGGCGAGTGTGGCGTGCATACCGCTGGTCCTGGACGGCGCGCCGCCCGTCGTGCTGGGCGTGGCGGAGGTCTGGCGGCGGGCGGACTACCCGTTCCGCGACAGCGAGTTGTTCGACCTGCAGGAACTGGTGGCCAGGACCGCCCATCACGTCGACCTGGCCCGTCAGCACCAGCGCGAGCACACCCAGGTGCTGGCGCTGCAGCGCCGGCTGCTGCCCAGGACAGGCGGCCACACCCTGGAGATCGCCAGCGTCTACCAGCCCGCCACCCCCGACAGCGCGGGCGTCGGCGGCGACTGGGTGAACAGCTTTCCGCTGCCGGACGGCCGTACCGCACTGGTGGTCGGCGATGTCGTCGGGCACGGCCTGGGAGCGGCGGCGACCATGGGCCAGCTGAGCATGGAGGCGCGCGCGCTGCTGTCCGCGGGGCTGGCTCCCGACGAGGTGCTGGAGCACCTGGACGAGACCGTGACGCTGCTGGACGACGCGGAGTCCGGGCTGGCGGCCGGCTACAGCGCCCTCGGCTCCACCTGCTGCATCGCCCTCTACGACCCGGTCAGCCACCACGTGGCGCTCTCCAGCGCCGGCCACCTCCCTCCGGTCCTGGTGCTTCCGGACGGCCGGGCGGGCCCGCTCGCGGTCAGCCCTCACCCCGGCCTGGGCGCCGAGTTCGCGCTGCGGGAGCCGTTCGAGGTGTACACGTTCGGCGCGCCCCCGGGCTCCCTGCTCGCCCTCTACACCGACGGCCTGGTGGAGGATCCGGCCCTGTCGATCGACGAGGGGATCAGCAGGCTGGCTGATGCCTTGTCCACGGTGCACCCCTGGGACGCCCTGCAGCAGGCGGCACGGCACGTCGTCTCCGTGCTGGCGCCGGTGCGTCAGCGCGACGACGTGACCTTGCTGCTCGTGCGCATGATCGGCTACCGCAAGGGGGACACCGCGACCTGGCGGCTGCCCGCCCGCGACGACGCGCCCGCCCGTGCCCGCGCGCACGTCTCCGCGCTGCTGCGCCAATGGCAGACCAGGGGCGACACCCGGGACGACCTACCGCTGCTGGTCAGCGAACTGGTCACGAACGCGGTGCGCTTCGCCGCCGGACCCATCACAGTACGACTGATCAGGGCCGGTCACAGCCTGCTGTGCGAGGTGGGCGACACCGGCAACGGCAGGCCGCGTCTGAGCCGGGGCGGCCTCCTCGACGACGGCGGGCGCGGCCTGCACGTCGTGCACAGGCTCACCACCCGGTGGGGGGTGCGGTGGACGGACACCGGCAAGGTGGTCTGGGCGGAAGTCGCGAGGTGAAGCGGCTGCCGGACGGGGCGCGGCCGGCGTACGCGGGTGTGCCGAGGGCAGGGGGCGTGCGCGTCAGCCGCCGCCACCGATGCCACCGATGCCACCGACGGTGCGGAGGCGCGGACGGCGCGGACGGCGCCCCGAGCGGTACCGGGGGCGTGACCGGTGATGCGGGCGGCCCGTTTGCCCGTACGAGTGGCGCGGGCTCGTACTACAGCCACTCCCCTTCGAGGGCCGTGGCGGTGAGGCCCGGTGCCGCCGCGTACAGGACGGCGCGACTGCCCGGCTTCTGCCCGGCGTCGTGCGCGCGCCTCATGATGTCGAAGACGGCGGCGCCTCCGCGGTTGCCGCTGGTGTAGCTGTCCCGGCTGTAGTCCAGCAGCCCCGACGGCCACGCGTCGGGCATCGTCTGCTCCATGTACTCCAGCACCCGGGTCCCGCCGGGGTGCGCGAGCAGCACGTCGGGGTGCCAGGAGTCGGGGGCGTCCTGGTAACGGAGGCGCAGCCACTCCCACATCGCGGTGACCGTCTCCTGTACGGCGCGCGGCCCGCGCCGGTCCATCACGAAGTGGGTGCCGTCCGCCCGCGTCTCCAGGCGGTGCAGGTCCTGGGTGCCGGGCAGGGTGTGGTGCCAGGCGGCGTCCAGCCGCAGCACCGACTCGGGCCTCGGGCGGCCCGTGACCACCGCGGCGACCGCCGTGTCCGCGAACAGCAACCGGACGATCAGGGACTCGAGGGTGTCGTCCGCGGGCTGGTAGGTCGTGCTCAGCGCCTCCGCGATCACGACCAGGACCACCCGGTCGGGGTCCGCGGCCACGAGATCCGCCGCCAGGGCGAGGGAGCGGGTCCCCGCGACACAGGCCCACTGCGTGGCCGGCAGCAGCATCACGTCGTTGCGGAGCGGAAGCTTGTCGGCCAGGGCGATGTCCAGACCCGGCAACGCCGGGGTGGTGGAGTGACTGGTGATCAGGCAGTCGACGTCCGCGGCGTCCAGCCCGGCGATCTGAAGGGCCCCGCGCGCCGCACGCTCCCCGTAGGACTGCACGGCCTCCCAGGCGGGGGCGGTGCGTTCCTGGACGGTCTGCGGCGCGGGTATCGCCTCGAGGGCGGCGATCACACGGTCCACGTCCTGCGGGGTGAACCCGCCCCGTGCCAGCGCCTCTTGGGCGGGTCCGGTGCCGACGGCCCCCAGGCCGCCGCCGTTGCCGGGTGCGACGGCGGCCTCCAGCGGCACCATCCACCCGCGGGTCTCGATGCCCGTACCGGCCGCGATGCCGTCGATCCGCGGCGCCCACGCCGCCTGCGGGTGCCGGTCGCGCACCTCCGCCGCGATCTGGCTGGTCTCCACGGCGTGCTCACCGTGTATCACTGCGGGAGGACAGAGGTAAGCGGCCATGATGGGCACCTTTCCAGGGGAACTCGGAGGAACGTCACGAGGGCTGCGTCATGGGCCACTTAGGAACTTCGCGCCCATGCCGACGGGCTCCGCTCCGGGAGCCGCTGTCCCGACCGAGCATGGAGGCTAAAGGGACATTTACGCTGTGACCAAGACAACTTGGGCGGCCCTCAAAGGGCGTGATACGGCACACACCGCCGGAACAGGGGCCCTCGGACCGGTTCCCCGGATCGCGCCTGCCCCACCGTCAGCCAGGTTGCTCACCCGGTCCTGGCGCGCACCACCGGCGGGCTGGTGTCGGCGCCCGCCGTACCGGTCCGCGCAAAGGCCACCCGGCCGATGACGGGTCCGCCTCACCGCATCGGACACCCCTTGGGCATCCCGTCGAGAAAAGCGGGCAGCACGGAGGGCGACCATCGCCGGGCAGGGCAACCGAACCAGCTGAGCGTTTCTACGGTCCCTGACCAACTCAGAACGCCGGCACCGCTTCTGGCCGGCCGGGCGCCCTCCATCAGGGCGCGGTCGCACCCCGCACGAGTGGGTGACACACCGGCTGGGTGCCCTCAGGAAGGTCGTCCGGATGAACCCAGCGAGCCTCCAGGATCTCCCGTGGGTCGATACGCAACTCACCGCCGAGCAGGCGCGCTTCAAAGGCGACTTCCAGGCGGGTACGGTACCCGCTGTTCAGCAGCACCAGGCGACCCGCTTCCACGTCCAGGTTGGTTTCCTCTTTGATCTCCCGCACCACGGTCCGCCGAAAGTCCTCACCTTTGCGTGCGAAGCCGCTCGGCAGTCCCCACTGCCGCCCCGGGGGCCACATCCGATGTCGGAGCAGCAAGACCCGCCCCTGCTCGTCACGCACGACACCGGTCACGCCCACCACGAATTTCGCGTTCAGCAGCCACATCAACCGGCTCTGCACCGGACGCAAAGCACGCCACACACAGACAAGAAGTCGCCTCACGGAGCCTCCGGGAGAATGCGGGGAAATGGCCGCGATCGCTACACCGCAGCGGACACTACCCCGGCCCCTGGGGGCCTTGGTCGGCCAGGGCCGCTCGCACGGTGCCCAGGAGGGCCGGCCGCGATACGGCCGGGTCGCGCGTCGACACCATCACCCTGCTGACCTTCCGCACCGAGTGTCCCTGGCAGGGCAACAGGCGCCGGCAGTCTCCCGGATCGACGACAGCGTGCTCCCGCTCCTCGCCACACACCCTCGTGCGCCCTCACACCTGACAACTTCACGCTCGCCATCTGATGCTCACGAACCACTGCCCCCACAAGGCGACCCGCTCGACGCATCGCCTCCGTCACAGCCGGTGCACCACGTCGAGCAGGCCCTCTCTTCGATCCACACCGCCTCGCAGACACCGTCGGCGTCGAACCCGCCCGCCTCTCCCACCACACCCACGGCGACCGCCTCCAGCCCCTCACCGCCGACCGCCGACACCCCTCCGTCAGGAGCGGCTGCCGGTCGTACCGAAGACGAATACGGTGTCTGACGAGGCCTCGAGCCGTGGGCACTCGCGCACAGCACCCGACGTCGCTTCTGGGCCACAACCCGCCTGATTCGCCGACGCGTTGACAGGCGGGGCCAGCGGGCGTTGACTGACGGGCACGGTGTATGGCAACGGTCCCGGGCTTTCCGGACCGGCCCACCACTCTCAGTTCGCCGGGACCCCGCGGATCGCAGAGACCAATGCGAACCGGAGGTTCGCCCGTGCTCTTGTGGATCGTGCTTTTCGTGCTGGTCCTGGTCGTTTTCGGGCTCGGCTTCACCCTTCACATCCTCTGGTACGTCGCGGTGGCCCTGTTGATCCTCTGGGTGATCGGTTTCCTGATGCGGGGACGGTTGAGCGGACGAAGCACCGGTAGGAGTCATCGCTGAAGCGGACCGGGCGAAGCGGGGCCGACAGCCCCGCCATGCCGAAGAAGCCGCGCTGCAGGCCATAACCGAGCTGTGAGGCCAAGGAGGCAGGAGATGGCGCGTGGACACCTACGCACCAAGACATTACAGAGCGCGTTTGAGAAGTCGAAGGGCAAGCCACTGGAGATCGGCGGGAAGACGGTCCATCTCGCCTACGACGTTCCCCTGGAGTGGCCGTCCAAGCGGGCGACTCTGTCCTTCACGTCCTTCACCGACAGCCCTGTACAGGGAGTCTGCCTTGCGATGCCGGAGGGAGAACTGACGATCAACGGCCTCCGCACCCCGACTGCGTGTCTGTGGGCCGACGCGGCCCCGGCCGCGGTGGGGATCCAATTCCTGCGGTTTCCCAACTCGTCGGCTGCGCTGCGGGTGTGGAACTGCTGGCGCGGCACGACCGGCGACACGCTGGCCTGGACCGAGAATGCCGGCCTGGTCGTACAGGCCGCAGACGACGGGATGTACCGGTTCGCATGCAGTGACGGCGTCGGGCCGGCTGACTTCACCGACCTCACGTTCGACCTGAGGATCGAGACGGCGATTCAGGACACCAGGGACGTCACGGGCCTCGCTGGAAGGGAATGACCGTGGAAGAGAACAGGTGGGGATACCGGCAGAACGCCTCGTACCAGCCGGGAGTCGACCTGACCGGATTCGGGGTCGAGGCCACCGACGGAAGTATCGGAATGCGGGAAGCAGCCGTCTGTGCGACGCAGGGCGCGCTGACCTCGCACGGTATCTGCAACCTGCGGTCAGGACTATGCTGTTGAGTGAAACCCCAGACCCCGGTATCGACGCTGTGTCCAGCTCCCGGGGAGGCCCACTGTGTTCGTTCTGCTTCTCATCCTGATCGTGCCCCTGTTCGGCCTCGGTTTCCTTCACCCGTTCTGGTGGCTGGCCGCCGCGTTGCTCGTCTTCGCCGCTGTCCGCCACGGCCGCGATCGTGGCGGCGGCCTGGGGGGCGGCGGCAACGGGCCGGTGGAGTACCGGGACTACGAGGAGCGGCGGGATCGTCAGGAACGCTGGGACCGCCGCTACAGCCGCCGGAACCGGGCGCGTTGGGGGCGCGAGGACCGTCGGGATCGCGAACGCCGCAGGTGACCCGTGAAGTGGCCCGGCAACCAGGAGGGTTGCGGGGCCGCTTCCGCCGGACCGGACCCATTCAGCCAGTCGAGAGGTACGCCATGCAACGCACCCCCTGCCCAGGACGCTAACTGCGACGACGGTCCGGGCGATCGCCGACCGACCGGTATCCGGCTGGGGTCGGGCCCGAGAGGCGCTCGTCGCAATGGCGAGCGAGCATCGTTTCAACCGAGGGTGGTACTACAGGGGCGCCGAGATGGTGCGTCTCGCCTTGGCAGTCAGTGAGGCCGAGGGCACCGACCTGGTACCCGAAGCGTTCCTGCGGGAGCTGCCGGGCAGAGGGGACGCGGTCCGTGTGATCCTCCTGCGCGCTGGGCTGCTGGCCGAGGCGTCGGAGCCTCTGCGGTTCTACCCGGCCGATCAGCCCAGCACGCCTTACATCACCGTACCGGCACCCCGGCCGCCGCTCACGCCGCGCCAGTGCCGGGACTGCCATGCGTGGATCCCCGGTGGCTGGCGAGGGTTCCGCTGCAGCCCCTGCAAGCACTGGCGCGAGAAGTACGTCCGAAGCCGTCGGCTGACCGCTAGCGCAGTTCCTGTCCCGCCGCCCAGCCCGGAGCGTCGAGGTTGATGGGCGAGTCGCCAACGAATTGGGCGAGCTGCGTTTCCAGCTCGGCGAGTTCGGCGGCGCCCAGACGCACTTCCCAGCGGGCCCGCACCTCGTCGAAGATCGCCGTGCTCTCGGTGATCAGCCCGATCCCGTGATCGGTGATCCGGATGTTCTTGCGGCGGATGTCGGCGGGGTCGGTCTCGGTGGTGACGTACCCGCGTTCGACGAGCGCGGCGATCGTCTTCGCTGCGGCCTGCTTGGTGATGGCGAGTCTGCGGGCCAAGTCCGAGGCGCTGTCGGCGCCGGCTCGGATGGCCCGGATCGCGTACTCGTGCGACGGCCGGGCGTCGGGGTATCCCCGGGTCGCCAGCTCCCGGACCACTTCGTCCACCAGATTGCGATAGCTGCCCAGGAGCAGCAGGGCGAGATCGGCGCCGGATCGTGAGGACATGACCACAGTCTAGATCCCCCCTTGACATAGACAACCAAGTTGACCAACACTGGGGTCAACCTGGTTGTCTATCTTGGGAGTCATCGCATGACCAGCTCTTTCGTGACCGCCTCGCCCTCCGTGGCGGGCGTCACGCACCACACCGCCGAGGTCAACGGCACCACGTTGCACTACGTCTCGGCGGGCGACACCGGCTCCCCGATCCTGCTGGTGCACGGGTGGCCGGAGTCCTGGTGGGCCTTCCGCGACGTCATCCCGCTGCTCGCCGCCACCCACCGGGTGTTCGCCGTCGACCTGCGCGGCTTCGGCGACTCCGGCATCGCCGACGGCGACCACGACTTGGCCACCATGACGGAGGACCTGCACCGGCTGGTCGCCCACCTCGGCGTCGGGCCCGTGCACGTGACCTGCCAGGACATCAGCGGCGGGCCGGTCTTCGCGTTCGCGGCCACGCACCCCGGCGACGTCCTCAGCTTCACCGGCGTCGAGACCACCCTTCCGGGGTACGGCTGGGAGATGCTGGCCGACGTGAGGAACGGCGGCTCCTGGCACGTGGGATTCCTGGCCGCCCCGGGAATTCCGGAGCTGTTCCTGGCCGGCCGCGAGCGAGTGATGCTCGACTGGGCCGTCTCGGTGATGACGATGGTGCCGGGCGGGGTCACCGAGGCTGACCTCGACGAGTTCGCCCGCACCTACGCGCGGCCGGGCGGCTGGCGCGGCACCGAGGGGCTCTACCGTTCCTCCCTGACCGGCGGCGACCGGATGCGGGCACTGGCCGAGTCGCGGCCGCTGACCGTTCCCGTGCTCGCCGTCGACGGCATCAACGCCCCCTTCACCGAGCGGACGATGCGCCAGGTCGCCGGCGACGTCACCGCGGTCACGATCCCGGACGTCGGGCATTTCGTCGCGCAGGAGGCGCCCGCCGCCTTCGCCACCGCGGTCGGCGACTTCGTCGACCGCGTCGACCGGAGCCGCTGAACGGCCGAGTCCCTGCACCGCCACCCTCCGTGCCCTCTCCGGCCTGCCGCTGACGCGGCCTCGAGCCGGGGCAGCGCCGTTGCCTCCCGGATTCGTGCTGCCGAGGTGGGCAACTCCCGCGCCGACACCTTCTCCGTACCCAGGCGGCCCACGCCGTCCAGATCAACTGCCTAGCGTTGATTTTTCGCTGAAAGCTACGGACGGTCCGACGGCCAGGTGGGGCCGAAAGAACCTGGAACAACCGTCCCCGACCCACCCCGCCCTGGGGCCAGATCACGTTGCCCGAGTGGGGCCAGAACTACCTGCTCAAAACTCCCCCATGAGTCGCTCTGTGATCGGCGCAGGTGACCCATCTCGAAGGATCTGGCCTCCGTCTCAAGTGACCTGGTCTGATTCGCCTCTGGTCTCAGGCGATCGGGTTCAGCGGCAGAGCTCCATGATGGCGTCGTCGAAGTCGGGGAACTCTCGCGTGGCCTGCTCAATCACGACAGCCTGTACGGCTCGGCCGCCGCCCTCGTCTTCAACAAGCTGTTCTTTCCGGGCTCCGACCCGCTCGTCGGCACGCTCCTGTCGTTCCTGACCTACGCCGTCGGTTTCGCCGCGCGGCCGCTCGGCGCGCTGGTCTTCGGGCACTACGGGGACCGACTCGGGCGCAAGAAGGTGCTGGTGCTGAGTCTGCTGCTGATGGGCGGGGCGACCTTCGCGATCGGGCTGCTGCCGACGCATGCGACCGTCGGGAGCGCCGCCCCCGTCCTGTTGACCGTGCTGCGGCTGGTCCAGGGCTTCGCCCTCGGCGGTGAGTGGGGCGGAGCCGTTCTGCTGGTGTCCGAGCACGGGGACGCGCGACGACGCGGCTTCTGGGCCTCGTGGCCGCAGACGGGCGCGCCCGCGGGGCAGTTGCTCGCGACCGGTGTGCTGTCCCTGCTCACGGCCGTGCTCTCGGACGCCGCCTTCGCCTCCTGGGGCCGGCGGATCCCCTTCCTGGCTGGTGGTCGTCGGTCTGTGGATACGTCTGTCCGTCGATGAATCCCCGGTGTTCCAGCAGGCGTTGGCGCAGGCCGAGGCCCGCAAGGCGGTGCGGTCGGCGGAGGCGGAGACCGAGCCGCTGCCGCTGGTGTCGGTGCTGCGGCACCACTGGCGTGACGTGCTCGTCGCGATGGGCGCGCGGATGGCGGAGAACATCTCGTACTACGTCATCACCGCGTTCATCCTCGTGTACGCGACCACCTCGGCCGGCGTCTCCAAACAGACCGCGCTCAACGCCGTACTCATCGCCTCCGCCGTGCACTTCGCGGTGATCCCGGCCTGGGGTGCGCTGTCCGACCGGGTCGGGCGACGCCCGGTGTACCTGCTGGGCGCGGTCGGGATCGGGCTCTGGATGTTCCCGTTCTTCTCGCTCGTCGACACCGGCACCTTCGGCAGCCTCGTGCTCGCCGTGACGGTGGGTCTGGTGCTGCACGGGGCGATGTACGCGCCCCAGGCCGCCTTCTTCTCCGAGATGTTCGCGACCCGGATGCGCTACTCCGGCGCGTCCATCGGCGCCCAGTTCGCCTCGGTCGCGGCGGGTGCGCCGGCGCCGCTGATCGCCACCGCGTTGCTGGCCGAATACGGCAGCTCCACCCCGATCGCCCTCTACGTGATCGCCGCGGCCCTGTTGACGGTCGTCGCCGTGGGGGTCGCCGAGGAGACCCGCCACCGTGACCTGAGCGACGGTGACCTGGCCGGCGCCCACCCCGGCGTGGGCGCGGAGCACCCGCAGACCGAGGCCACGGCCGCGCGCACCGTCTGATCCCTGGCCTCGCGCCCGCCGCACAGCCGCCTCCGTACGCCGTCCGCGCGTGTACGGAGGTCGGTCAGTGCGGTGCCGGAGTCGCCAACCGGTGCAGTATCAGTGCCAGTTGGATCTCCAGTGCGCGGGCCGGACTCTGCCAGTCGTCGCCCAGGAGGCGGCCGACGCGTTCGAGTCGCTGGGCCACCGTGTTGACGTGGACGTGGAGTTCGTCCTTGGTGCGGGCCGGGCTCGCGCCCGAGGCGAAGTACGCGTCCAGGGTGCGCAGCAGGTCGGTGCCGCGTCGTTCGTCGTAGGCGACGACGCGGCCGATGGCGCGGTCCACGAAGCCCGCCACGTCCCGGTCGCCGGCGAGGAGCAGTCCCAGGAAGCCGAAGTCCTCGGCGGCCGCCCCTTCGCCGGAACGGCCCAGCAGCCGCAGGGCGTCGAGACAGCGGCGGCCCTCCGCGTACGCGGCGACCACCGTGTCCGGATCGGCGGCGAGGCCCCGCACCGGTGCGGACGCGCCGACGGTGACCGCTTCGTGGACGGCGGTGCCCAGGTGCAGCGCGGTACTGCGGGCCAACTCCGTCGCGGTGTCCCCGGGTTCGAGCGGCAACAGCAGGACGGTGCCGCCGTCGCGGGCGGCGGCCAGGCCGTGCCGGGTGGCGGCGAGGTGGGAGGCGGCGGACCACAGGCGACGGCGCGCGGCCGCCTCCTGGTCGGCGTCGGGTGCGGCGGCGTCGAGGCGGGCCGCGAGCACCACGTGGGTCGCGTCGAGGTCGGCGTGCAGTCGGGCGGCGCGCTCCCGCAGCAGGCGCGGGTCACGGTCGCGGGCCTCGATCAGGTCGTCGAGGAGTTCGCCGCGCACGCGCTGTTCGGCCTCGGCGGCGGACCGTCTGGCCAGCAGCAGCAGGGAGGTGACCATCGCGGCCCGCTCCAGGGTGCGCTGGTCGACGGGGTCGAGGCCCGGGTGGCCGCGGAGCACCAGGGCGCCGAGCAGTTCCCCGCCTGCCGAGACCGCCGCGATCCAGTCCTGCTGATGGCGTACGGCGTGACCCTCCGTGCGGGAGGCCTCCACCGCGGCGGCCGGTGCGGTCTCCAGGAACTCCACGGTGCCGTCGAGCACTTGGGAGACCGCGGCGGCCACGTCGTGGACCCCGCCGCCGCGCAGGACCAGTTCGGCCAGCCGGTCGTGCACGTCGGAGGCGCGCTCGATGACCGCGCTGCGGTCCTGGATGATCTCGTTGGCGCGCTCCAGACCGGCCAGGGCCGAGCGCGTCTCGGTGAGCAGGTTGGCGGTGTCGATGGCGGCCGCGGCGAGCGCGGCGAAGGACCCCAGCAGGGCGATCTGCTCCCGTTCGAAGACCCGGGCGCGTCGGTCCGCGGCGAACAGCACCCCGATGACATGGGGTCCCAGCGTCAGCGGCACCCCGAGGATCGCGACCAGTCCCTCGTCGCGTACGCCCGCGTCGATGGTCGTCGTGTGCCGGAAACGGTCGTCGCGGAAGTAGTCGTCGGTGACGTAGGGGCGGGCCGTCTGGGCGACCAGGCCGCCGAGCCCCTCCCCCATTCCGAGCCGCAGCTGCTGGAAGCGGGCGGCGACCGACCCCTCGGTGACCCGCATGTACGTGTCGCCCCTGGCCGGGTCGTGCAGGCTGAGGTAGGCGATGTCGGTGCCGAGCAGCGAGCGGGCCCGTTGCACGATCGCCTGGAGTACGGCGTCCACGTCGCGCGGGCCCGCGAGGTCGTGCGCCGTCTCGAAGAGGGCGGACAGCTCGGCCTCCCGTCGGCGTCGGCCCTCCAGTTCGGAGCGGACCCGCAGGGCGAGCAGCTTGGCGTGTTCGAGTGCCGCGATCCGCTCGCCGGACGCTCCCTCGGCGCGGGCGAGCAGCACGGGCCGGTCGTACGCCTCGGCGGCCGCGCCCCGGGCGAGCAGCTCGAGGAACGGCGCGTCGGCCTCGTACCTGGGACCGGGGGCTGCCATGGCGCCCTTCAGGTGATCGCGGGACATGCTCACAGGATTCCTCATCGCCGGGCCGCCCCGTCAGCCCTGTGGACAACTCCGCCGAGGCGGGACGGCAGGGTGCTCGGTGCGCTCAGTGCGCGGTCCAGCCACCGTCGAGGACCAGCGAGGTGCCCGTCATGAAGGACGCCTGCGGGCCGCAGAGGTATGCGACGGCCTCGGCGACCTCCTCCGGTTCGATGAGCCGTTTGACGGCGCTGTCCCGCAGCAGCACGTCGGCCAGTACCCGTTCTTCGGGCACGCCGTGCGTCCGCGCCTGGTCGGCGAGCTGCCGCTGCACGAGCGGGGTGCGCACATAGGCGGGATTGACGCAGTTGGAGGTCACACCGTGGGGCGCGCCTTCGAGGGCGGCGGTCTTGGAGAGGCCCTCGAGTCCGTGTTTGGCGGCGACGTACGCCGACTTGTAGGCGGAGGCGCGCAGTCCGTGCACGGAGGACACGTTGACGATACGGCCCCAGCCCTGCCCGTACATGTGGGGCAGGGCGCCGCGGATGAGCCGGAACGGCGCCTCCAGCATCACGGTGAGCACCGTGTGGAAGACGTCCGGCGGGAACTCCTCCAGCGGGGCCACCCGTTGCAGCCCGGCGTTGTTGACCAGGACGTCGGTCCCGGCGGCGGCGAGTTCGGCGGCGTCCAGGTCGGTGAGGTCCAGTACGTACGGTTCGACCGAACCGGGCAGACCGGCCGCGCTCCCGGCGAGCGTCTCCAGGCCTGCCGCGTCCCGGTCGACGGCGCGGACCTTGGCCCCGGTGGCCGCGAGCCGCAGCGCACAGGCCCGTCCGATGCCGCCGGCCGCGCCGGTGACGAGGGCGGTGCGACCGCCGAGGTCGAGCGAGGGGATGGCGAAACCGGGTGCGGCGACCTGGGGCGAAGTCATGCGACGAGCCTAGGCAGAGCCGGGCCCCCGCCCCATGTGGTCACCGCCCATGCTTCACGCGGAGGGCGTGGTCTCGAACCATGTGGGTTCGTCGGTGAGCGCCTGCTTGATGCGGAACAGCTGCCGGTCCTGCATCGGCGGCAGCGCGTCCAGCGCGAACCAGCCGACCTCGACGGACTCGTCGTCGTTGACCCGCGCCTCGCCGCCCACGGCCCGGCAGCGGAACGTGACGTCCATGAACTGACACTCGTCGCCGTTGGGGAACTCCATCCGGCTCCCGGCGCGGATCAGGACGACACGCTCGGGGACGCAGTGCACGCCCGCCTCCTCGTACACCTCACGCACCGCGCAGTCCGCGGGCTGCTCGCCCGGGTCCGGGATGCCGGAGATCACGCACCACTGGTGGTTGTCCGCGCGCTGGCCGAGCAGCACCCGCCCCTCGTCGTCGAAGACGACGGCGCTGACGCCGGGAAGCCAGAGCAGTTGGTGACCCGCGGTGGCCCGGATCTCGGTGATGAAGTCAGGAGTAGGCATGCGGCGACCCTATCCGGGCCGCCTGTTCAGCCGGTGGCGCTCCGTCGGGCCCGCACACCGGCGCCGATCGCCCATCCCAGGCCGCCCACGGCGACGAGCACCAGGGCGATCTCGGGCAGGATGCCGAGCTTCGTCGCCGGCGTCTCGGAGGAGCGCAGGGGCACCTTCTGCACCAGGGAGTCCGCGACGAACATGCCGGTCTTCTGGGTGATCTTCCCGTCCGGCATGATGATCGCGCTGACGCCGCTGGTCACGGGCACCGTGACGGTACGGCTGTGCTCGACGGCGCGGACCCGCGACATGGCCAGCTGCTGGTAGGTCATCTCGCTGCGGTCGAAGGTGGCGTTGTTGCTGGGCACGGAGATCAGCTGGGCGCCGTGGGTGACCGTGTCGCGCACGGCCCAGTCGAAGGCCGCCTCGTAGCAGGTGGCGAGGCCGACCTCGGTGCCGTCCATGTCGAACACGCCCGGCTTGCTGCCCCGGCTGAAGTCCTGGCCGACCATCGAGGTCCAGTTCTCGTTGATGGCGCCGATGAACGAGCGCAGCGGGAGGTACTCGCCGAACGGCTGGACCTGCCGCTTGTCGTACGTCTGGGTGGGTCCCTCGACCGGGTCCCACAGGATCTGCTCGTTGTAGAGCTTGCCGTCCCGCTCGACCACGCCACCGACCGAGATGGGGGCGTTGATCGCCTTGGCCGCCTTGTCGATGACGGCGGCGGCGTCGGCGTAGGCGAAGGGGTCGATGTCGGAGGAGTTCTCGGGCCACAGCACGAAGTCGGGCTGGGCGACCTTGCCCGCCTTGACCTCGGCGGCCAGGCGCTCCGTCTCACGCGCGTGGTAGTCGAGCACGGCGCGGCGCTGGGCGTTGAACTCCAGGCCTAGCCGGGGGACGTTGCCCTGGATGAGGGCGACCGTCGCGGTGCCGTCCTCCGCCTTGTCGCTGACCAGCGAGCGGGCGGCCACCGCGCCGACGACCGGGAGGGCCACGCTGAGCAGGGCCAGGGCGGCCGCCGACCGCCGGACCTCACCCGAACGCCGCCGCTCCAGGACGAGGCGCACGACCTCGTACAGGCCGAAGCCGCACAGGACGACGGCGAAGCCGAGCACGGGGGTGCCGCCGACCGCGGCGAGGGACAGGAAGACGCCGTCCGCCTGACCGAAGGCGATCTTGCCCCAGGGGAAGCCGCGGAAGGGCACACGCGCGCGTGCCGCCTCGCCGGCGATCCAGAGCGCCGCCGCCCACAGCGGCCAGGCCGGCAGCTTCGACACGGCCGCGACGCCCACGCCGACCAGCGCGACGAAGACCGCCTCGATGACCACCAGGGCGAGCCAGGGCCCGGGACCGACCTCGACGCCGGTCCACACCAGGAGCGGCAGCAGGAAACCCAGCCCGAACAGGTAGCCGAGACCGAGCGCGGCCTTCCAGCTGCGCCCGCGCAGCACCCAGCCGAGGACGGCGAAGGCCGGCAGCGCCAGCCACCACAGGGTGCGCGGCGGGAAACTGACGTAGAGCAGCACTCCGGAGAGCGCCGCTGCGGCGGCCGGGACGAGGCGCAGGAGCCGCGCGCCGCGCGAAGGCCGCGCGGCCTGGGGCTCCAGCTGGTCCGGCTGGCCCACGGAAGTTGCGGTGACGGTCACTCCGGGAGTGTACGGCGCGTGACCTTTTGGCCGACAGCGCAGTCCGAGGGGCCGCCTCCGCTTACCGCCCAACCCGGCGCAACTCATCCACAAACCGCACATCAGCCGTTACGGTGTGCCAGTGCCCCAGTCGCGCGCGGGCGACCGGGGTCCGTCACGGTTCAGGGCCGTCACGGTCGGGGGCGACCGGGTTCGGGGGACGGGTGGGTTCCACGGGGATGACGTCTGCGGCCGACGCGGACGCGGACGGGGAAAGACGAAACGTTTCCGACGCGGCGGGCGTGGTCGTGCTCGGGGCCTGCGCCATCTGGTCCCTGGTCACCGCCGCCGTGCACGGCGGACGCCCCGAGGGTGTCCTGCTCGCGGTGCTGGCGGTGGCCGCGGGCTATGCGGCGGGGCGGATCCTCGGAGTGCTGCTGCCGGTCGCCGCGCCCTGTGCCGGGGCGCTGGCCGGGCTCGCCCTGTCGGTGGTCCGGCCCCGGCTCGCTCCGGGCCCCGAGATCGTCGCGCCGCTGGGCCACGCCGGTGCCACCGCCGCGGTACTGACCCTGTCGGCCGGTGCCGCGTGCTGCGCCGCCTGGGCGACGGCCGTGCCGGTGCTACGGCTCGGGCTGTGGCTGCTCGCCGCAGGCATCACGGTCGCCGGGGCCCTCCTGGGTTCGACCACGGCCGTGGTGACGTCTTGCGCTGTGCTGCTGTGCTCCCTGGCCGCCGGCCGGCCGCGCCACCGGGGACCGGCTCTCGCGGCCCTGGCGGTGACCGCCGCCCTGGTGACGGGCCTGACCTGGGCGCTCGCCGGGAACGCGCTGTCCGGTGGCCGCGCCGGCGCGCTGACGGACCGGCTGACTCCGCACCGGGTCGATCTGTGGCGCGACGCCCTGGGCATGGCGCGCCGGGAGGCCGGCCTCGGCGTGGGTCCCGGGCGCTTCGGGGAGCTGAGCGGTACGGCGGCGCAGTCGGCGCTGTCCGACGGCAAACCGCACTCGGCGCCGCTGCAACTGGCGGCGGAGCAGGGTGTCGTCGGTGTGCTGTTGCTCGCCGCGGCCTTCTGCTGGGTGCTGTTCACCCTGTGGCGCGCGCCGCGCCCCACTCCGGTCGTCCTGACCGCGGGTGTCGCGCTCACGGCCGTGGCCGCCGTCGCCGCGATCGGCAACGCGCTGAGCTTCACCACGGTGTCGGTCGGCGCGGGGCTGCTGGCCGGCCTGGCCACGGCCCGACCGCTCGCCGAGGAGCCCACGGTGCCCGAGGCCCGGCCGGAGCTCTACCGGGACCTGCACCAGGGGGACCGCCCGGCCGCCTGACCCCGGGCGCGTACCCGGTACGGGCTTCAGGGCGTGGCGCCCGGGGTGCCCGGCCGCAGCCGGTCCCTGATGGCGCGCACCGCCGACTCCGCGTCGTCCACGGTGATCGTGAACGTGTGACCGTCCCAGAGCCGCAGCAGCACGCCCTCGCCACGGCGGACGACGACGGCCGTACCCTTCTCCGGCCGCCAGCGGTAGCCCCAGCCGCCCCAGTGGCGCGGGGTGACGAGCGGTACGAAGTCGGCCGCGGCGACATGGGCCAGCGGGATGCGACGGCGCGGCAGCCCGATGTGGCCGCAGCGCACTTCGAGCGATTCCTTGTCGAGCTTCAGGTCGACGTGGACGAAGGCGAGGGTGCCGAAGAGAACCAGCAGCCCGGCGGCGATACAGCCGACGACGGACATGGCGAGCGGAGCGGTGCCGGACGTCCACGCGGATTCGACGGCGAGCTCGATGCCCAGCGCCATGCAGGCGGCGCCGACGAGCGCCAGCACCCACTGGAACCGGTTGGTGGCGCGCCCGGTCCAGACGTCGGGATGCGGGGCATCGGCATGCGGGACGTCGGGAAGCGGGAGGCTCTCGTCGTGGGGGTGGTCCCTCATATTCATGAGGTTACTCAGGTTTCGCTGCGCCGGTAGCACGTTGCGCAGGGTGACTGCTCCGCCCGGGCGGCGAGCGGCCCCGAAGAGCCGGTCCCGCCCGTCGGTCACCGGGCGGGGCTGACGGCCTCCAGCAGTCGGCCTTCCGCGTAGGCCAGGGCGGGCGCCGGGAGATTGCCCGGACGGCCGCTGAGGAGAACCGTCACGGTGCCGAGCGCCGCCGCCTCGGGTGCGGGGCGCGCGCCGATGCGGCGCAGCGCCTGCGCGGCCACGGCGCCGGCCGAGCCGTGCAGGACGAGCGGCGGCCGCCCGGGGCGCTGCAGGGCGGCACGGATGCGGTCGGCGACCAGTTCGTAATGGGTACAGCCCAGGACGACGGTCGTTACTTCCTCCGGGGTGAGGGCGGCGGCCGCGGTGACCGCGGCGTCGATCGCCGGCTCGTCCGCGTGCTCGACCGCCTCCGCCAGTCCCCAGCACGGCACTTCGGCGACCGTGACGTCACCGGCGAAGTCCTGGATGAGGTTGCGCTGGTAGGGGCTGCCGGTGGTGGCGGGCGTGGCCCAGATCGCGACGGGGCCGCCGCCGGCCGCGGCCGGCTTGATCGCCGGGACGGTGCCGATCACCGGGATGCCGGGTTCCAGGAGGGACCGCAGGGCGGGCAGGGCGTGCACGGTCGCCGTGTTGCAGCCGACGATGAGGGCCTCGGGCCGGTGCGCGGCGGCGGCCGCGGCGACGGCCACGGCTCGCTCGGTGAGATCCTGCGGAGTGCGCGGTCCCCAGGGCATGCCGTCGGGGTCGAGGGAGAGCACGAGATCGGCGTCGGGTCGCAGGCGCCGTACCGCGACGGTCGCCGCCAGCAGGCCGATTCCGGAGTCCATGAGCGCGATCTTCACCCGGCCACCATAGACGATGTGCTCTTGCGGCCCGGTGGCGTGGGGCAGACTGCGCGCGTGAGCGCCATCGTGTGGATCGCCGCCGTGAGTCTGGCCTCCTGGCTGTGGCTGCTGCTCTGTCAGGGCTTCTTCTGGCGCACGGACATCGGGCTGCCGGCCCGGGAGGAGCCGCGGGAGTGGCCGTCCGTCTGCGTCGTCGTCCCCGCGCGCGACGAGGCGGCGGTACTGTCCGCGAGCCTGCCCTCCCTGCTCGCGCAGGACTACCCGGGGCGGGCGGAGATCTTCCTCGTCGACGACGGCAGCTCCGACGGCACGGGAGAACTGGCGGGCGCGCTCGCCCGCAGGCACGGCGGGCTCCCGCTGACCGTGGACTCGCCGGGCGAACCTCCCGCGGGCTGGACCGGAAAGCTGTGGGCGGTGCGTCACGGCATCGGGCTGGCACGTGCGCGTGAGCCCGAGTACCTCCTTCTTACGGACGCCGACATCGCGCACGGGCCCGACAGTCTGCGGGAGCTGGTGGCGGCGGCGCGCACCGGCGGGTTCGACGCCGTCTCCCTGATGGCACGGCTGCGGGTGGAGAGCCGGTGGGAGCGGCTGGTGGTGCCCGCCTTCGTCTACTTCTTCGCGCAGCTCTACCCCTTCCGGCGGATCGGCCGGCGCGGGGCGCGGACGGCGGCCGCGGCGGGCGGTTGCGTCCTGCTGCGCACCGACGCGGCCGAACGGGCGCGGATCCCGGACGCCATCCGGCATGCCGTCATCGACGACGTGGCGCTCGCGCGGGCCGTGAAGGGTGCGGGCGGCCACATCTGGCTGGGTTTGGCCGACCGTGTGGACAGCGTGCGCCCGTACCCGAGGCTGCACGACCTGTGGCGGATGGTCTCGCGCAGCGCCTACGCGCAGCTGCGGCACAGTCCGCTCCTGCTGACCGGCACGGTGCTCGGCCTCGCGCTGGTGTATCTGGTGCCTCCGCTCGCCCTGCTCGGCGGGCTCGCCGCCGGCAGTACGGCCACCTCGGTGTTCGGCGGTCTGGCCTGGCTGGTGATGACGGGGACGTACGTCCCGATACTGCGCTATTACCGTCAGCCGCTGCTGCTCGCTCCCCTGCTGCCGTTCACCGCGTTCCTCTATCTGCTGATGACGGTCGACTCCGCGGTCCAGCACTACCGGGGGCGCGGCGCGGCCTGGAAGGGCCGCACCTACGCCCGTCCGGACGCCGTCGCCGACGAGGGCTGAGCCGTCGTACAGGGCACCCTGTGTACAGGGGCCCCGACCGCACGGGCCGCTATTTGCGGCCCGGCGTCCAGTTCATGCCCCACCCATAGGTGTGGTCGACGGTCCGCTGCGGGCTCACCCCGCGCTCGGGCACCAGGTAGCGGGCCTCGCGCTGGACGACGAGGTCGCCCCCGTTGTTGGTGATCAGCGCGAGCGCGCACACGGTCGAGGGGACGGTGCACTCGTCCAGGGAGAAGTCGATCGCGGCGCCGAACTGAGGTTGCAGCGTGACCGTGGCGTGCAGGTCGGCGAAGGAACGGGCGCCCTCGTAGATGGTCACGAAGACGAGGATGCGCCGGACGTCGTTCTTGTGGTCGAGGTTCACGGTGAGGTTCTCACCGCTCGTCACGGCACCGGTACGGTCGTCGCCGTCGAGGTGGATGTACGGCGGTTGGTGCAGGGCCCCGAAGGCGTTGCCGAGGGCCTGGACCACGCCCTTGCGGCCGTCGGCGAGCTCGAACAGGGCGCACAGGTCGAGGTCGAGGTCGTTGTGCATGGCGACCGCGCGGCCGCGCTTGCTGCCCCACCCGGAGAACTGCTTGCGCACCTCCCAGTTCAGGTTCACGCGCAGGGTGCCCGAGGTGCCGCCCTGCTTGCTCAGGGACACCGACGGGGCGGCCTTGGTCAGCGTCACCTTGGTCAGCCGGACGGGTGCGACGGGCGGTGCCGGCGGCGGAGGCGGCGGGGCCTGGTGGACGGGCGGGGGCACCGTGGCCGGAAAGGCGGGCATGGTCGGCTGCCGGGACGGCGGAGGCGGCGGAGCCTGATGGGCCGACGGGGCCGGGGCAGCCGCCTGCTGCGGCTCGTCCACGGCGATCCCGAAGTCGGTGGCCAGGCCTTCGAGACCGCTGCCGTAGCCCTGCCCGACGGCCCGGAACTTCCAGGCGCCCTGGCGGCGGTAGAACTCCCCCAGCACGAAGGCCGTCTCCACCGTCGCGCCGGCGCTGTCGAACCGCGCCACGACGGTGCCCTGCGCCGCGTCCCGTACCTCGATGTAGAGGTCCGGCACCCGGCCGAACGAGCCGCCGTCCGACGAGGCCGCCAGGACGATGGTCTCGATCGCGGGCTCCACGCGCGCGAGGTCGACGAGAAGGCTGTCGGTCACCCGGCCCCCCGCTTCGCGCTTGCCCTCGTGGCGGACGGCTCCGGAGGAGTGGGCCGGCTGGTTGTAGAAGACGAAGTCCGCGTCGGAACGGACCTTTCCGCCCACCAGCAGCAGTGCCGACGCGTCCGCGTCCGGAACACCCGTTCCCGAGCGCCAGCCCAGTTCGACCCGCAGCGCCGTGGTCGGCACCGGAGCATTGGACCCCTTCGACATTGACATGTACGCCCCCATCGCGTGTCAGTGCACCGGGCCGCGCGCCTCGGCACCCTCGGGTTGTCTTTCCGGCCAACCTATTCCGCGGGACGGCGAACTCCCATCGGGAGCGCAGGATCAGCCCTGACCGACCGGCGGTAACCCGCTCGGAACTCGGCCTTTACACGATCGGAAGGACTCCCGCCGTCCTTTTTTCCCAAGTTCGCTCACATTGGGGGTCCAAGGTCACTGCGGACACGGAAATCAACCCTCTTATCGGTCTCCCCAACCAGCACATCGTGGGCTTAACTTATGTGCCATGACCTCCCCCCGCTCCACCTATGGCGGCGGCTACTACGCCTCCTTCCCGGACACTCCGATCTACGACTCACTCGTGGCCGAGCGGGGCACCCCGCAGATCGCCCCGATCCGGGTCCCCGCCGCGTACGACATGGGCGGCAGCAACCTGCCCGCGCTGCCGTCGGCGCTGCCCGCTCTCCCGGCGGGCCCCTCGCAGTCCTACGGCTCGCAGTCCTACGGCTACCCGCAGGCGCAGCAGCCCGCGCCGTTGCAGCAGGCTCCGGCGGCGTACATCCCGCCGCAGCCCGCGCCGCGCGGCTACCCCGGACCCCAGGCGCAGCAGCAGCCGCGTCCGGCGGGCCCCGGCACGGGCTACGACGCCATGCGCCCGGCCGCTCCCCGGCCCGCCGCTCCCCAGTACCAGGACCCGTACAACCAGCAGTACCGGGGTTACTGAGCCCAGGGGGTTGTCGGTGCCACCTGGCAGGATGACCCCATGGGGCATGTGGAGCTGCTGTCGTTGCACGTACATCCGGTCAAGGCGTTCCGGGGCCAGACACCGCGGGAGGCCGTCGTGGAGCCCTGGGGGCTGGCCGGAGACCGACGGTGGGCGCTGATCGACGACGGGGGAAAGGTCGTCACACAACGCCAGCAGCCGCGCCTCGCGCTCGCCGCCGCCGAGCTGCTGCCCGGCGGCGGTGTCCGACTGTCCGCGCCCGGTCTGGAGCCGCTGACCGTGCCGGTGCCCGAACCGGTGGGCACGGTGTCGATGGAGATCTTCCGTGACAAGGTGGAGGGGGTCCTCGCCGACGACACCGCGCACGCCTGGTGCAGCGCCCACCTCGGCGCCGACGTGCGGCTGGTGCACATGGACGACCCCGCGACCCGCCGGCCCGTCGACCCCGGGTACGCGCGGCCCGGCGAGACCGTCTCCTTCGCCGACGGATATCCGCTGCTGGCCACCACGACCGCTTCCCTCGACGCCCTCAACTCGCTGCTCGCCCGGGGCGAGCACGCCGGGGAGGGGCCGCTGCCGATGAACCGCTTCCGGCCGAACCTGGTCCTGGCGGGCACCGAACCGTGGGCGGAGGACGGCTGGTCGCGGCTCGCCGTCGGCGAGGTCGAGTTCCGGATCGCGAAGCCGTGCGGCCGATGCGTCGTGACCACCACCGACCAGGGCACCGGGACACGCGGCAAGGAACCCCTCTACACCCTGGGCCGGCATCGACGCCTCGGCGGCAAGCTGGTCTTCGGACAGAACCTGGTGCCTCTCGGTCACGGCACGATCAGAGTCGGTGATCCTGTGCGCGTCATCGCATAGTTCCGGCCCAGGTCGGAACCCGGGCGGTCCGTGGGAACCCCCGCCCGGCTCCAAAGCGTTGGGATGGGGTGAGAAGTTCATGAGAGGTCCCGGGCTCTGGTGATTTCGCTCTCTCTTTCCCCGGGCTCGCGCGTGAACGGCTCCAACGGGGGTTATCACGGAGCGGGAAGGGGGTGCGGGCGGTGCGAGCGATCGGCGGAATCTGGCGCTGGCGACACAACCCACTGCGCCGTAGGACGGATCTGGTCGAGGCGTGGGTGGCCTTGTCGGCTTTGCTGCTGATCCTCCTCGTCGCGCCCGTGGTGGGTTCCCTCGCCGGCGCCGTGACGCAGGATGTCCTCCAGCGGTCGGTCCACGAGCAGCGGCAGTCCCGCCACGAGGTCACGGCCACCGTGGTGCGGAAAGCCGACGGTTCGCCGCTGGAGGTGGACCCGGAGACGGCCACCGGCCGGGAGGCCCGCACCCGGGTCGTCGCGGACTGGACGGCACCGGACGGCACGGCACAGCACGGCATGGTCCTGGCGGGTCTCAAGACCCCGCACAGCGGCGACCACTTCGAGATATGGACGGACGGGCACGGTGCTCTGGTGGCCCGTCCGCTGGACTCCGCCACGGCGACGACGCACGCCGTGCTGGCCGGCTTCGGCGCGGCCCTGCTCACCGCGGGCGCCGTCGAGGGCGGTCGGAGGCTGATCGTCTGGCGCATGGTCCGTCGCCGCCACGCCCGCTGGGACCAGGCATGGGACCGGGCGGGCCCGGACTGGGGCCGCACCGGCACCGGCAGTTGACGGCCTTCCGTCTCTGGTCAACCCACCACCCGCGCGCACGCTACGGTGGTCCGGCCGAACCATTCGGCATCAACCCGCGTACCACGAGGTGGGGGCACAGCAACGCCATGGCACAGGGCACGGTCCAGGTGACGCACACCGGCACATCGAGGTGGCGGCGCCGCACGGGTGAGTACGCGTCGCTCGCCGCCGCCCTGGAGGCCGCGGCCGAGGGCGACGTCCTCACCATCGCTCCCGGAACCTACCGGGAGAACCTGGTCGTGGAGCGGTCGGTGACGCTGCGCGGTCCCGAGGGCTCCCCCGGTTCCGTGCGCCTCGCGCCCGTGGACGGGGTGCCGTTGACCGTGCGCGCCTCGGCGGTGGTACAGGACCTGCACGTGGAGGGCCAGGACGCGGCCGCGCCCGCGGTGCTCGTCGAGGACGGCACCCCGGAGCTGCTGGACCTGCGGATCGTCACGCGGTCCGCGGCGGGCATCGAGGTGCGGGGCAGTGCCCGCCCGACGGTCCGGCGGTGCACCGTCGACAACCCGGCGGGCATCGGCATCGCCGTGGTCGACGGCGGCGGCGGTGTCTTCGAGGAGTGCGAGGTCGTCTCGGCGGGGCAGGCCGGCGTCTCGGTGCGCGGCGGCGCCCACCCCCGGCTGGAGCGCTGCCGGGTGCACCACACGTCGGGCGCGGGTCTGAGCGCTACCGGCGACAACTCCTCCCTGGAAGCGGTGGGCTGCGAGGTCTACGAGGTCAGGGGCAGCGGTGTCCAGATCACCGCCCGGGCCACCGCTCACCTCACCGACTGCGATGTGCACCGCACGACCTCCGACGGCGTCACGCTCGACACGGACGCCGTGCTCACCCTGGCCGACTGCCGTATCCACGACATCCCGGAGAACGCGGTCGATCTGCGCTCCCGTTCCGTACTGACGCTGACCCGCACGACGGTGCGTCAGTTCGGTCGCAATGGGCTGTCGGTCTGGGACCCGGGCACCCGCGTGGACGCCAACCAGTGCGAGATCTTCGACAGCACCGGCGACTACCCGGCCGTCTGGGTCAGCGACGGCGCCACCGCGGTCCTCGACTCCTGCCGGGTGCACGACGTGCCCGACGCCCTGTTCGTCCTCGACCGGGGCTCCCGCGCGGACGTCGTGGACAGCGACCTGTCCCAGGTGCGCAACACGGCCGTGTCGGTGAGCGACGGCGCGACGGCCCAGCTCGACGACTGCCGGATCCGGGACGCGGCGACCGGCGCGTGGTTCCGCGACCACGGCAGCGGCGGCACCCTCAACAACTGCACCGTGGACAGCACGCAGACCGGCGTGATCGTCACCAAGGGCGCCGACCCCACCGTCGAGCGCTGCACCGTCGACTCCCCCGCCGAGGCCGGGTTCTACGTGTCGGCCGGCGGCCGCGGCACCTTCCTGAACTGCCGGGTGACGAACAGCGGCGGCTATGGCTTCCACGTGATAGACGGCAGTCGTACGACGCTGCGCAAATGCCGTACGGAGCGCTGCGCGCGCGGCGGGTACGAGTTCGCCGACGCCGGGGCGGACGGGGGATCGGGCTCCGGTCCCGTGGTCGAGGACTGCACCAGCGACGAGAGCGCGGGCGTGCGGACACCCGGGGCCGCGGCGGCGCCGGAGACGGTGGTGCAGACGACCGCGCAGTCGCCGGGCCTGCTGGGCGTGGTCCCCGAGCAGCGGGTCACCGCGCCGGAGCCGCAGCGGGCCGCCGGTGAACCGGAGCCGTCGGTGCGGAGCTCGAAGGACGTGCTCGGCGAGCTGGACACGCTGGTGGGCCTGGAGAGCGTCAAGCGCGAGGTGCGGGCCCTCATCGACATGATCGAGGTGGGCCGGCGCCGTCAGCAGGCCGGACTCAAGGCCGCGTCCGTCAAGCGCCATCTGGTCTTCACCGGCTCCCCCGGCACCGGCAAGACGACGGTCGCCCGCCTCTACGGCGAGATCCTCGCCGCCCTGGCCGTGCTGGAGAAGGGGCATCTCGTCGAGGTGTCCCGCGTCGACCTGGTCGGCGAACACATCGGCTCGACGGCGATCCGCACCCAGGAGGCCTTCCAACGGGCGCACGGCGGTGTGCTGTTCATCGACGAGGCGTACGCGCTGTCGCCGGAGGACGCCGGCCGCGACTTCGGCAAGGAGGCCATCGACACCCTGGTGAAGCTGATGGAGGACCAGCGGGACTCGGTGGTGGTGATCGTGGCGGGTTACACGGCGGAGATGGAGCGCTTCCTCTCGGTCAACCCCGGTGTGGCGTCCCGTTTCTCACGGACCATCACCTTCGGTGACTACGGCCCCGACGAGCTGTTGCGGATCGTGGAGCAGCAGGCCGAGGAGCACGAGTACCGGCTCGCTCCGGGTACCGCGGACGCCCTGCGGAAGTACTTCACGGAGCTCCCCAAGGGACCCGCCTTCGGCAACGGGCGTACCGCGCGCCAGACGTTCGAGGCGATGGTGGAGCGGCACGCCGGCCGGGTCGCCCAGGTGGCCGAGCCGAACAAGGACGACCTGACGCTGCTGTACGCGGAGGACCTGCCCGAGCTGCCCTGATCGGATCCGCTCGGATCCGCTCGGATCCGCTCAGGTGCGCTCAGGTGCGCTGCACGGGCAGCTCCGGTCGCAGCCGTCCCAGCAGCATCTCGCGCTCCTGCGCGAACGCCGGGTCGGCCTGGTAGTCGGAGTGGCCCAGGATGGGCGCGGGCAGCGGGTGTTCCTCGTCGCGGCCGTACGCCAGAGGGTCCGCGAGGGGCTCGCGGTCCACCTGGGGGCCACAGTCGTCGCCGGCCAGCCGGACCGGGCCGCCGATGGGGTCGGTGAGCCGGTAGAGGTTGCGCCAGCAGGCGATGTCCTCGTGCAGGGCGGCGAGCGCGGCCGGACCGAAGTGGGCCGGGAACCAGCGGCCGTAGAGGCGCTCGATCGGGGAGCCGTAGGTGAGCAGGGCGACCCGTTTGCGGTCGGAGGGTTTCAGCTGCCAGGCCGCCGCGGCCGCGAGGACGCTGCCCTGGGAGTGACCGGAGATCACCAGACGTCCGCCGGTGGCGCGCGTCCAACTCGCCATCCGCCAGGTCAGGTCGGGGACCGCGCGCTCGGCGTAGCAGGGCGGGGCGAAGGGGTGCGCGGCGCGCGGCCAGAAGGTGCCGACGTCCCAGAGGATGCCGATCGTGCGCCGCGCGGAGGCGTCCTTGTAGGCGCGCCGGCCCCAGGTGACGAAGAGTACGAAGCCGAGGCCGATGAGCCAGGAGCCCATCGCCTGTGCGGTCTGGGCGGCGCCCTGGACGAAGGGCTGGGCGCCGTCCCCTGCGCGGACCGGGGTCTTCCCGGTGGCGAAGGCGCCGACCAGCGCGCCCGCGCCCAGGAGCAGGGTCGCGGTGGAGACCACGGCGACGAGGAGCGGGCCGCGGTCGGTGAGGGTGGCCATCGCGCGGGCACGGGCGATGCGACGGGTGCGGGCCGGGTCCCCGGGTCCGACCCCGTACTCGCGGCCCACCGCGTCCTGCTCGGCCCGGGTGAGCAGCCAGGTCTGCCGGCCGAGCAGTCCGCACAGCGCCAGCAGGACGACGAGCAGCACGGGGATCGCGGACGCCTGCCAGGTCAAGAGCACGGGCGGCCCGTCGAGGAAGGTCCCGGTGCCGTCCAGCCAGTCCGACACACGCTGCGACACGCCACCGGACATCACCCCGCCGAGCGCGCAGGCCAGCATCGCGACAGCGGGCCCACCGAGCCCGCGCAGGGCGCAGCGCTCCTGCTGGACGAGCTGGACCCGCTCGACGGCAGTGGCCCCGTTCGCGTCCGCGGACGTGGAGCGCTCGCGAGGGCAGTGGTGCAGAAGGCGGGCGACGGCCGCGAGGGCGATCACCAGGACGCCCTGGGCGACGGCGAGGCCGCCGAACGTCGCGTCGCCGGGGAGCCGGCCCTCGGAGTGCCAGCCGGGGCGCTCCCACCCGGCGTACACGAGGGTGAGGGCGAGCAGGACGAGGGCGGCCGACGGCAGCCGGTGGACGAGGTGCGCGTCGACGCGGCGGTCGAGGCGGTGCTCGCTGCGGCCCCGGCGGCACACCACCCACACCGTGGCCAGCGCGCCCGCCACCAGGGACGCCTCCAGCAACCGGCCGAGCCCGTCGAGGAGGGCGGGGCCGCCGGGTCGGCGGTCCTGGCGTACGGCCGCCGTACCGACCGCCGCGGCCACCGTCAGCAGTCCCGCCGCGGTGTGCGCCGCGCGGAGGCGGGCCACCAGCCGGCGCCCGTACCAGAAGCCGGGCCGGCCGAGCGCGGTGTGATCGGGGCCGTTCTCGGGTTCGGGCGCGCGGTCGAGGGGTTGCTGGGACTCGTACGCCCGCCAGGTGCGGTGGGACAGGTACCAGAGGAGGCCGACGAGGGCGGTGGGGACCAGGGCGGCGAGGGCGAGCCGTCGGCCGGGCAGGCTCCACCAGCCGCCGTCGGAGAGCGCCGGCGAGAGGAAGCCCAGCCAGGAGTGACGCTCGGCGCACGCGGTCGTGCCCGCGCACTGCCAGGCGGTCAGGTCGAGGGCGACCTCGCAGGCCGCGGCGACGAGCAGCACCGTCAGGCTCAGCGCCGCGAGCCGCACGAGCAGTCCGTACAGACGCACGGCGCGGACGCCCTCCCGTGCGGCGGGCCGCATCCAGTGGGCGAGGTTGACGACCATGAACGGCAGCAGCAGGAGCCACAGGGCACGGGTGCCGTTGCCCGAGGTGAGGTTGGACCACACATAGGCCTCGGGAACCGGGGCGTCGCGGCCGCGGTCGTCGGCGGGGCCGGTGTCCGCGGTGACGTCGTCGGCGCGCCGGAAGACGGCCGCCGTGTCGTCACCGGTGATCCGCACCGTGCGCGGGTCGCTGAGCATCTTCTCGGGCGTGGCGCCACCCACGCCGTGGACCAGGAGTTCCAGGGCCGTTCTGGCCGCTGAGGTTCTGTCCCCTGAGGTTCTGTCCCCTGAGGTTCTGTCCGCTGAGGCACGTTCCACTGTTCGCACTTCCCCCGTGACACGCCTTCGACATGCGTCCGTGCGGACATAAGGATCGCCACTTCAAAGGCTTGATACACCTCCCGTCACGGAACCTCCCCGGACCGGGTGGGGAACACCCATGCCTCGTACGAGTGGCATGCACGCGTCGGGGTGGTGGACCGTCTGTGAGCGGGCCGTGCGAGGATGGGACGCCCCGCACCGGAATCGGCGAGAATGGCCTCGTCGGAGCAGGTGAGCGGGCCTGTCGGACGGGCTGAGGGAAAGGACCGGAGCGTACGTGAGTGAGAATCAGAACCTCCTCGCGGAGCAGCGCCGCGCCCTGATCCTGGACGAGGTACGCCGCCGGGGCGGCGTACGGGTCAACGAGCTGACCCGCAAGCTCGGCGTGTCGGACATGACGGTGCGCCGCGACCTCGACGCGCTGGCACGACAGGGTGTCCTGGAGAAGGTGCACGGCGGCGCGGTGCCGGTCGTGGAGGCGAGCACCCACGAGCCGGGCTTCGAGGCGAAGTCGGGCCTGGAGCTGACCGCCAAGGAGGACATCGCGAAGGCCGCGGCGGAACTCGTCGCCCCGGGCAGCGCGATCGCGCTGTCGGGCGGTACGACGACGTACGCGCTGGCGCATCACCTGGTGGACGTGCCGGATCTGACCGTGGTGACCAACTCGGTGCGCGTGGCCGACGTCTTCCACGTGGCGCAGCGCACCTCGGGTCCCCGGCAGGGCGCGGCCACGGTCGTGCTGACCGGCGGGGTGCGCACACCGTCCGACTCTCTGGTGGGTCCGGTCGCCGACCAGGCCATCGCGGCGCTCCACTTCGACGTGCTGTTCCTCGGTGTGCACGGGATATCGGCCGAGGCCGGTCTGTCGACGCCGAACCTCGCGGAGGCCGAGACCAACCGGCGTCTGGTGCAGTCGGCGCGCCGGGTGGTGGTGGTCGCCGACCACACCAAGTGGGGTGTGGTGGGCCTGAGTTCGTTCGCGGCGCTGGAGCAGGTCGACACTCTGGTGACGGACGCGGGGCTGCCGGAGGCGGCGCGCGTGGAGGTCTCCGAGCAGCTGCGGCGGCTGGTGGTGGCCGGCGAGCCCGGTGAGGGTACAGACATCTGAAGGGCCTGCGGCTAGGGTGACGCACCCGTTTCCTCGCCATGAGGAGGTCGCGCGCATGGCTCACCGGTTGCGTCCCGAAGGGCTCGCCTTCGTCGAGACCGCTCCTGTACGGCTGGTTTTCGCCCGGGAGGTGTCCGCTCCCCCCGAGCGGGTCTTCCGCGCGCTCGCCGAGGACGTGTCGGGCTGGGCGGAGTGGTTCCCTGCCGTGACGTCCGTCCAGCCCCTGGACGACGGCGCGGGGCGCGACGTACGGCTCAGGGGCGGCACGCGTTTCCGGGAGACGGTCCTCCTGGCGAAGGATCCGGAGGTGTACGCCTACCGCGTGGACGTGACCAACGCGCCGGGCGTGCGGGCGCTGGTCGAGGAGTGGCGGCTGTCGCCGGCCGGGGCGGGGACGCGGGTGCAGTGGACGTTCGCCGCCGACGGGAACGGCGCGTTCCGTGCGGTTCTGCGGCTGGCCCGGGCGGGTCTGGGGCGGTCGTTCCGGGGCGCGGTGACGAAGCTGGACCGCCGGCTCACCCCGTAGAGGGCCCCGGCCCGCCCCCTCGGGCAGCGCGTGGAAGTCAGGCCGGCCACGCGCCCGTGGCCAGCAGCGACTCGATCACGGCGGTGTACGGCGCGATGTCCAGACCCTGCTCGGCGAGCCAGGCGTCGGAGTAGTACTTGTCGAGGTAACGGTCGCCCGGGTCGCACAGCAGGGTGACCACGCTGCCGCGCTGTCCGTCGGCCACCATCTCGGCGACGATCTTCAGCGCGCTCCACAGTCCGGTGCCCGTCGAGCCGCCCGCCTTGCGGCCGATGGCCCGTTCCAGGGCGCGTACGGCGGCGACGCTGGCCGCGTCCGGGACCTTCATCATCCGGTCGACGGCGCCGGGCACGAAGCTGGGCTCCATGCGCGGCCGCCCGATGCCCTCGATGCGTGAGCCGCAGTCGCAGGTGACGTCCGGATCGCCGGTGGTCCAGCCCTCGAAGAAGCACGAGTTCTCCGGGTCGGCGACGCAGATGCGGGTGTTTCGCCGCGTGTAGTGGACGTACCGGGCGAGGGTCGCGGAGGTGCCGCCGGTGCCGGCCGTGGCCACGATCCAGGCGGGCTCCGGGAACCGCTCCCACTCCAGTTGGCGGAAGATGGATTCGGCGATGTTGTTGTTCCCGCGCCAGTCCGTGGCCCGTTCGGCGTAGGTGAACTGGTCCATGTAGTGACCGTCGCTGTCCGCCGCGAGGCGGGCGGACTCCTCGTACATCGTGCGGGAGTCGTCGACGAAGTGGCACCGGCCGCCGTGGAACTCGATCAGGCGGATCTTCTCGGCGCTCGTCGTGCGCGGCATGACCGCGATGAAGGGCACGCCGATCAGCTTGGCGAAGTACGCCTCGGAGACGGCCGTCGAACCGCTGGACGCCTCGATCACCGGGCGGTCCGGCCGGATCCAGCCATTGCACAGGCCGTAGAGGAAGAGCGAGCGGGCGAGTCGGTGCTTGAGGCTGCCGGTGGGGTGGGTCGACTCGTCCTTGAGATACAGGTCGATGCCCCACTTCTCGGGGAGCGGGAAGCGCAGCAGATGGGTGTCGGCCGAGCGGTTGGCGTCGGCCTGGACCTTGCGGACGGCTTCTTTCAGCCAGTCGCGGTAGGCGGTGTCGCTGCGGTCGACGTCGAGGGTGGCGCCGGTTCTGCCGGTCTGGGGGGTGGTCACGGCGGGCTCCTTCAGGCTTCGCGCCGACGGTGGTCCGCGCGGCCGACGCACCGATCATAAGCACCAGCCGCACGCTTCTCACCTGCATAAACACACCTTTGAGAGCCTCAAAGGCGGCCCTGGGGGCGGCTTTGGGCGCGCGGGGGCGCATTCCCGCGAATGCTCCGGACGGGTAGCGCCGAGGCGTCGTGCGCACTGGTGCTCGACGCCGGGCGCGGGCAGACTGCACCGGGTCGGGCGATGGTCCGGGCGGGGTGATGACGCCGGCCCGGACGCGGGTCCCGGACGGGGGCGCACACTGGATCGAGGACGAGTTCGATCAGGACGCGGGCTGGATCACGACCCACGCGGGTGCACGGTTCGGCTCGCCCAGGCACACAAGGGGGCGGGGAGTCATGGCGGAGCCGGAGTTCACGGCCACGGGCGTGCGCATCGGCAAGCGGCTGCGTTCGCTCACCCGAGCCGGCCAGGTCCGGATCAGCGACGGCAGGCTGGAACTGCTGACCAGCTACGGCAGCGAGATCGACAGCGCGCCCGTGCAGGCGGTCCGTGCCTCCAGGCCGTGGTTCGCGCCGGAGGACCGCGCGCTGGCCGACCTCAACGGCAAGCGGTATCAGCTGACCCTCGGCGACCACGACCCGGCGCCGGGCGAACCGGGGCCGCCCGCGGCGCGCCGCTTCATCGAGGCCGTGCGCAGGGCGGCGGGGCGCGGCGGCTGAGCCTGCGCCGATGAGCCGGACGGGTGGCCGGGCCGACGCGAGTTGCGGCATTGCGGCCCCTGCGCCACTCTGGTCTCACGTCACTCTGGGTTTACCGGCGATAACGCTGCGAACCAGCCCGCCGGCCACGACAGCAGGCGGCCGCCTTGCGCAGACGCTCTGCTCGATCCGAATCCCGTGTTCTTCCGGACCTAAGTCGGGGAGTCGCAGCCGTGATCACCAACCCGAACAGGCACTGCACGGTCGAGCTTCAGGCCCTGCCGTCGCGGATCGGTCAGGTCCGCAGAATCGTATCGGCGCAGTTGCGCTACTGGCATATGGATCCGCTCATAGACCGCGCCGCACTCGGTGTGACGGAGCTGTTGACCAACGTCCACCTGCACGCGCAGCCCGACAAGCTGTGCGTCGTGGAGATGGAGCTGCTGCTCGACCGGCTCACCGTCTCCGTGCGCGACCACGACCCGCGCCTGCCGGTCGTGGGGGTGGTCGACGAACAGGCGCTCGCCACCTGTGGGCGCGGTCTGGCCATGGTGGCGGCGGTGAGCGAGAGCTGGGGCGCCCGGCCGGAAGGCGAGTCCGGCAAGGTCGTGTGGTTCACGCTGCCGGCCCCCGTGGCCACGCGCGAGCTGTCGGCGCGTCCGCCGCGTCGTACGCCCCGGGAGCAGGCCCCGCCGCGGTTCACGGAGGTCGTCTCGGTCGACGATCTGCGGCCCGCACATGCCCCCGCCCGGTCGGCCGTCGTCGGCTGACCGGGCGGTGACGCCACCCTCGGGGCGCACCTGTCCCTCGGGGCGTACGTCTCCTTGGGCCACGGCGCATCGCACCTGGGGTGTACGCCGTCCGGACGTACGTCACTCCGTGGCGATGGCCCGCAGCACGTCCAGGCGTGCCGCGCGCCGGGCCGGGCGCAGCCCGGCGAGGGCTCCGGCGGCGACGCCCACCAGGGCCACCACGGCGAGTCGCGCGGGCGACAGCGCGAAGGCGAAGGCGCTGTCGCTCGCCCCGTCGGAGGCCCGGACCAGCACCCAGCCGAGGAAGGCGCCGAGGGCCAGGCCGCCCGCCGTGCCGAACGCTGCTACCAGGACCGACTCCCAGCGGACCATGGCCCGCAGCTGGGACCGGGTCTGGCCGACCGCCCGGAGCAGGCCGAGTTCGCGGGTGCGCTCGTGGATCGCCAGGGTCAGCGTGTTGGCGATGCCCAGCAGGGCGATGAGGACCGCGAGGGCGAGCAGGGCGTAGACCAGGGTGAGCATCATGTCGATGCCGCCGGCCGAGGACTGCGCGTACTCGTCGCGGGTCTGCACCTCGGGGTTGCCGTAGAGCGCCGCGACCTTCTCCACGGCGGCCTTGCCCTCGGTTGTGCTCACGCCGTCCGCGAAGGAGACCGCGAGCAGCGTGTCGGCGTCCTGGGTGCGGTGCGGGGCCCAGGCCGCGCGGGTGATGACGTAGTCGCCGGCCAGTTCGGAACGGCCGTAGAGCGCGCGTACGGTGAACGTCTTCTCGTCGCCGTCGGCGAAGGCGAGCCGGGCGGTGTCACCGGTGGTCAGGTGCCGGCGGTCCGCCTCCTGCCGGGTGATCGCGATGCCGTCGGGCCCGAGGGCGCCCAGGTCGCCCCGGACGGTGCCGAGGTCGAAGGTACGGCGCAGTGCGACCGGGTCGGTGACGGTCAACGCCCGCCCCTTCCCGTCGACTTCCGCGACTCCGCGGCCGAGTCCGACGGCCGTGTCCACCTCGGCGAGCCTGCCGAGGGCCGGGGCGAGGTTCGGGCTGAGTCCGCTGCCGCCCGCGCCGAAGGAGGGGGTGCTGACGGCCACGTCGCCCGCGAAGGAGCGGGAGACGGTCTGGTCCATGGTCGCCTTGAGGGAGGCCCCGAACACGGTGAAGAGGGAGACCACGGCGACGCCGGTCATCAGGGCGCCGGCGGTGGCCGCCGTCCGCTTCGGACTGCGCAGGGCGTTGCGGCGGGCGAGGCCACCGGTGACGCCCCGCAGCCCGTGCAGCGGGCTGCCGAGAACGCGTACGGCCGTGCCGGCGGCGACCGGGCCGAGAACGACGAAGGCGATCAGGGCCAGGACGGCTCCGCCTCCGGACAGCCACACGGACGGAGCGACCAGGACTCCGGTGAGGGCCGCCGCGACGGCGAGGACGAGCAGGCCCGTGCCGGCGACGGCGCGCGGGCGGGAGGCGTCGGCGGAGTCCACGGCCGTCTCGCGCAGCGCTGCCAGCGGGGCGGTGCGGCCGGCGCGCACGGCGGGCAGCAGCGCCGACCCCAGACAGACCAGGACGCCGACCACGAGGGGGAGGGCCAGCGACACGGCGCTGATCACCAGGTCGCCCTCGGGGAAGGGGAATCCGATGGCGGGGAACAGCGCCTGGAGACCGGCGGCGATACCGATGCCGCCCGCGAGTCCGGCGGCCGAGGCGGTGACGGCGACCGCGGCGGCCTCGACGAGCGTGGCCTCGGTGACCTGCCGGCGGGAGGCGCCCAGGGCGCGCAGCAGTGCGTTCTCACGGGCGCGTTGGGCCACGACGATCGCGAAGGTGTTGTGGATGGAGAAGGTCGCGACCAGCAGGGCCACACCGGAGAACACCAGGAGGAACGTCGTGAAGATCGTCAGGAACTGGCTTGCGATCATGTCGGTGTTCTCCTGCGCCGACGCCTGACCGGTGATGGCCTCGACGCCCCTGGGCAGCACGGGAGTCAGCCGGTCGACGAGCTCCGACTGGCTCACTCCCGGGTCGGCGCGCACGACGATGCCCGTCGCCCGGCCGGGCGTGGCGGTGAGGTGTTTCTCGGCGTCGGCGCGGGTCATGCCGGTGAAGGTCACCTGGGCCATGCCGTCCTCGCCGCCGAAGGTCGCGAGTCCGACGATCGTCACGCGCACGGGGTCGGGGGTGCGCAGCGTGGTGGTGTCGCCGATCTCCAGGCCGCCTTTCCCGGCGGTGGCCCGGTTGACGACGACCTCGCCGGACCGGGCCGGTGCGCGGCCCTGCGCGAGCCGGTAGGGGTTGAGCTTCGCGTCGGTGATCCAGTTGCCGGCGAGGGTGGGCGGGCCCTGGCCGCCGATCGGTTTGCCGTCGCTCCCGACGAGTTGCCCCGCGCCCTGGATGTCGGGGGCGACGGCCGCGACGCCGGGGACGGCCGCGACGGTGTCGACGAGGTCCGTGGGGACGGGCTGTCGCACGCCCTGGCTCTCGCCGGGGGTGGTGATGGCGTCGGCGCCGCGCACGACGGCGTCGGTGCCCGCGGTCGCGTTGCCGAACATCGAGTCGAAGCCGGCCCGCAGGGTGTCCCCCATGACCAGCGTTCCGGCCAGGAAGGCCACGCCGAGGAAGACGGCGAGAAAGGTCCCGGCGAAGCGGCGCCGGTGGGCGCGCAGCGACGAGAGGCTGAGCCGCAGGGACGCGTTCACGACGGCACCTCGAAGGCCTTCATGCGGTCCAGGACGCGATCGGCGGTCGGGGACTCCATCCGGTCCACGAGCCGTCCGTCGGCGAGGAAGACGGCCTCGTCGGCGTGGGCGGCGGCGACCGGATCGTGGGTGACCATGACGACCGTGCGGCCGGTCCGGCGTACGGTGCGGGCGAGGAGCCCGAGCACCTCTCCCCCGGTGCGGGAGTCGAGGTTGCCGGTGGGCTCGTCGGCGAAGACGACGTCCGGCCGGCCGGCGAACGCCCGTGCCACGGCGACGCGTTGCTGCTGGCCGCCGGAGAGCTCGGAGGGCCGGTGGTGGAGCCGGTCGCGCAGCCCGACGACGTCCACGAGGGAATCGATCCACTCCGACTCGCCCCGCTCGCCCGCCAGGTCCAGCGGCAGCCGGATGTTCTCCTCGACGGTCAGGGTCGGCACCAGGTTGAACGCCTGGAAGACGAAACCGACCCGGTCGCGGCGCAGGAGGGTGAGGTGACGGTCGTCGAGGGTGCGCAGTTCGGTGTCGCCTATGTACGCGGTGCCCGAGGTGAGGGTGTCCAGCCCGGCGGCGCAGTGCATCAGCGTGGATTTTCCCGAGCCCGACGGGCCCATGACCGCGGTGAACCGTCCGGCCGGAAAGGCCACGTTCACCCCGTCCAGGGCTCGTACGGCGGTGTCGCCGACGCCGTACACCTTCACGGCGTCGACGACCCGCGCGGCGTCGCGGGGGGCCGTGGTGGCGGTCGCGGTGCTCATGCCGCACCGCCCTTGCCCGTGCGGCCGAACTGCTCGTCCAGGACGGACAGCCGGCGCCAGTACTCGTCCTCGTCGATCTCACCGGAGGCGAAGCGACGGCCGAGGACGGCCAGGGGCGAGTCGCCGGTGGGCCGGGGGTCGCCGACCGGGCTCCACGGACCGCGGCGGCCCCGCCATCCCGTGCGGCGCAGGAGCGTGACGACGCCTACGACGACGGCCGCCCAGATCAGCGGGAAGAACAGGATCCACGGGCCGGGTCCGCCGCCGTCCCAGTTTGCCGAAGTGTTCATCTCGGGTCATCTCCTCAGTGGGTCTGCGTGATGCCTCGAGAGTCCCGCCGGGCGGGGGTCCGGGTCGTCGTACGGCCAGCGGCAGTGTGCGTACCCCTCCGGGAGTACGCGCGCGTGTCCCGGCTGCTCCTCGAGGGTGCCCGCCGAGCACTCGACTTCTGTAACTACTGGTATGTACAGTCGGTTCGTGAGCACTTCGGAGCGACTGATCGAGTCCACCCGGGAGCTGCTCTGGGAGCGCGGTTACGTGGGGACCAGCCCCAAGGCGATCCTGGAGCGCGCGGGCGCCGGGCAGGGCAGCATGTACCACCACTTCAAGGGCAAGCCCGACCTCGCCCTGGCGGCGATCCGGCGCACGGCCGACGAGATGCGGGCCACCGCCGAGGGAGTACTCGACGGGCCGGGCACGCCTTACGAGCGCATCGCGGCGTACCTCACGCGCGAGCGGGACGTGCTGCGCGGCTGCCCCATCGGGCGGCTGACGATGGATCCGGAGGTGATCGCGAGCGACGAGCTGCGCGCACCCGTGGACGACACGATCGACCGGATCCGTGAACGGATCGCGCACCTCGTCGAAGAAGGCAAGGAACAGGGGCAGTTCGGGCCCGAGCTGGACGGCGAGGCGATCGCCGCCACCGTCCTCGCGACCGTCCAGGGCGGTTACGTCCTGGCCCGCGCGTCCGGTTCACCGACCGCCTTCGACGCGGGTGTCCGCGGGCTGCTCTCGCTGCTCGTACCTCGTCCGGCCGGCTAGGAGGCCCCATGCACGCCATGCAGTACGAACTCACGCTGCCCGCCGACTACGACATGGGCGTCATCCACGCGCGTGTGTCCCGTGTCGGGCATCTGCTCGACGACTGGGAGGGCCTCGGCCTCAAGGCCTACCTGCTGCGCGAGCGCGGGGTGCACGGCTCGCCGGTCAACCAGTACGCGCCGTTCTACCTCTGGAACACCGTGGAGGGCATGAACACCTTCCTCTGGGGAGGCGGCTTCCAGGGGCTGAGCGACGACTTCGGGCGTCCGACGGTCCGTCAGTGGACCGGTCTGGCGTACGAGGAGGGCGTCGCCGCCGGTTGCCCCGCCCTGTTCGCCGTACGGCGGCGCGAGCCGGTCCCGGACGGGGTGGTGCTGTCCGAGATGGCGCGGGACGTGGCGGACGAGGTGGGGCGGCTGGCGCGGGAGGAGGGCGCGGTGCTCGCGGCGGCGGCGGTCGACACGAACCGCTGGGAGAGAGTGCACTTCTCGCTCTGGGCGCACGACACGCCGAAGGCCGACGGCGACCTGTTCCAGGTGCTGCACCTGTCGGCGCCGGGGCGGACCGCCCTGCCCGGGGGCCGGCAGTGGTGAGGGCCGTCCGGACCGTGCTCGGGGACCTGCCGGCCGAGTGGCTCGGCGTGTGCGACGCGCACGACCATCTGTTCTTCGGCAGCCCCCGGCTGCCCGGTCAGGAGCTGAACAGCCGCTCCGCGGCGGGTGCCGAGCTCGCCGCGTTCCGCGCGCAGGGCGGTGACGCCGTCGTGCAGTGGACGCCTTACGGTCTCGGGCGGCGCGCGGCGGATCTGCCGCCGCTGTCCCGGGACGCCGGGGTGCATGTGGTGGCCGCGACGGGGCTGCACCAGGACGTCCACTACGACGAGGCGACGCTCGACGGTCTGCGGCACCGGCTCGCCGAGGTGTTCGTGGCCGAACTGACCGAGGGCATCGGGACGTCGGGGGTCCGCGCCGGGCTCGTCAAGGTCGCGGGCGGGTTCCACGCCCTCGACGCGCACACCCGCTGGACCATGACCGCCGCGGCCGAGGCGCATCACGCGACGGACGCGCCGATCGCCGTCCGCCTGGAACTGGGTACCGGCGCGCTCGACGTGCTCGACCTGCTGTGCGGGAAGTTGGCCGTGCCCCCGCACCGGGTGATCCTCGGGCATCTCAACCGCGCGCCCGACGGGGTGGCACACCGGCAGGCCGCCGAGGCGGGCTGCCGGCTCGCCTTCGACGGCCCCTCACGCGCCCACCACGCCACCGACTGGCGGATGCCGGACGCCGTACGGGCCCTGGCCGACGCCGGTTTCGGCGACCGGCTGCTGCTCGGCGGCGACACCACGACGGCCTCGGCCCGTTCCGTCGACGGCGGTCCCGGGATGCCGTATCTGCTGCGCCGGGTCCGGCCACGGCTGGCGCTCTCCGTGGGTGAGGAGCTCGTGGCGCGGATCCTGGCGGAGAACCCGGGGCGGGCCTTCGGCGTCGAGTGGCGCTGAACGCCGGGCCCGGCCGCGGGACGCTCAGGTGGACGCCTGGTCGCTGTCCTTCAGGGCGCCCCAGCCGTGCCAACGGTCGATCTCGATCCAGGCGCTGACGCGGGAGCGGACCCGGTCGGGGTACGGCTTGCCCGTGTAGTGGGTGGAGATGCGGTCGATGTCGGCCAGGCCCTCGTCCTCGTGCAGCTCGGCCACCCGCCCGATCAGGGTGACGTGCGTGTACCAGTCGTCGGTGTCGAGGACGGTGAGGGTCAGCCGAGGGTCGCGGCGCAGGTGCGCGAGGCGGACCCGGCCCTCGTCCAGGCTGATCAGGACGCGCCCGTCCTCCCAGACGTACCACGTGGGGGTGGAGACGGGGGATCCGTCGGAACGCAGGGTCGCCATCACACAGGGGTTGGGGCGGCCCAGCAGCTTGACGGCCTCGGGCGGAAGCGGGGGCTCGGACACGGGATCTCCTCGCGGTTCAGGCGTTCTCGTCGAAGCTCAGGCGTTCTCGTCGAAGCTGGCGAAGTAGGCGGCGGCCATGTCCTCGTCACCATGCCCCTGAGCGGCGGCCCGCTCCAGACGCTCGGCACTCGCCTCCGCCACGTCCAGCCGGATGCCGTTCTCACGGCCGGCCTCGACGATCAGACGCGCGTCCTTCGCGGCCGTCGTCACCGCGAACTGCGCGGGTGAGAGCCGGTCCTCGAGGATCAGGCCGGTCTTCGCCCTCAGGTACCCCATGTCGAGCGGGCCACCCGCGATCAGCTCGAAGAACGCGTTCGGGTCGACCTCCAGGGACTGCGACAGGGCGAGGACCTCGCCGGCCGCGGCGGTGGCCGCGATGACCCAGCTGTTGGCCACCAGCTTCAGGCGCGTCGCGCTGCCCTCGCCGCCGTCCTCACCCGTCCACACCGTCCGCGCGCCCACCGCGTCGAAGACCGGCGCCACCGCGGCGCGGTGCTCGCTCGGGCCCGCCGCCAGCACGGTCAGCTGACCGGCCTCGGCGGGTTGCCGGGTGCCCAGGACGGGCGCGTCGAAGAAGACGAGGTCGTGTGCGAGCGCAAAGGCTGCCAGGTCGCCGATGGCCCCGGTCCCGGCGGTCGTCGACTGCACCCACGCCGCTCCGGCGCGCAGGCCGGGAGCGGCCTCGCGCATGACGTCCAGGGCGGCGGGGCCGTCGTAGAGCATGGTGAGGACGACGTCCGCGCCCTCGACCGCCTCGGCGGGGGTGTCGACGACGTGGACGCCGTCGGCGGTGAGCGGCTCGGCCTTGGCGCGGGTGCGGTTCCAGGCGCGCACGGTGTGGCCTGCCCGGGCCAGGTTGCGGGCCATCGCGGCGCCCATGATGCCGGTGCCGAGGACGCCCACGGTCAGTTCGTCTGTCATGGCCTCAACCTACTTCGACGCCGCGCCGACCAGGCCGTCCAGCCACGCCTGGTGGCCGTTGAGCATCGGGTTCGGCCGCTCGCCCGCAAGGGCGGCCGCGGGCTGCCCGATCTGGGTCTCCTGGGTCAGGATGCGGACCCGGCCGCCGGGCAGGTCCTCCACCAGCCAGGCGTGCAGCACGTCGAGCCGCTCCTCGGGCGTGCCGTCCTGCCCGGCCGTCCAGGACAGGCGGCCGGGGACGCCGTCGGCGGGGGCCCGGAACTCGACGACCAGCGCGTCCAGGGGCGGGAAGCCGAAGGTGCCGAAGCCGAAGGCGAGGCCGTCCTTCAGCTCGGGACCGCCGCCCCGCGGGAAGGAGATGTCGGCGACGTTGTCGTAGTAGCCCTCCCACTCGGAGGTGTCGACCAGGAAGTGCCAGACCTTCGCGGCCGTGAGGCCCTGCACGATCACCTCGTTGGAGACGAAGTTGTCGCCGGTGCCGGGGAGGTACTTCTCGGGCCAGGTGATCGCGTTCTGCGTGGTCATGGGTGGGTCCTTCCGGAGAGTGCGGGTGCCGCCGCTCGGCGACCTCTTCGACGGTAGGACCGCCTCTCATCGGGAAACCAATAGAGAGGTCGATGGCCGCCATCGGGATGCCGATGTGTACGGCGGCTACGCTGGTCGGTATGGAGAACCGGACGCTCGACCTCGGCGAGTTCGTCGGCGGGGGCGGCGGGGCCGCCGCCGGCAGGCGGCTGCCGACGCACGCCGACCTGAACCTGCTGCGCACTTTTCTGGCCGTGTACCGCTCCGGCTCGTTCACGGCGGCGGCCCCGCAGCTGGGGCTCTCGCAGCCCACCGTGACCGCCCAGATCCGCACCCTGGAGCAGCAGACCGGGCGTGAACTCTTCACCCGGCTGCCCAGGGGGGTGGAACCCACACCGCCGGCACACGAGCTCGCCGGGCAGGTCGCCGCGCCGCTGGACGCGCTGGCCGCGCTCGACGGCGGCGGTCCGCAGTCCGGGCGGATCACACCGGTGCATCTGGCGGGGCCGTCGGAGCTGCTGTGCGTGCGGGTGCTGCCCGCGCTGGCCCCGCTGGTCGCCGACGGGCTTCGGCTGCGGGTCACGCAGGGGCTGACCGAACCGCTGCTGGAGGAGCTGCGGGCCGGCCGGCACGATCTGGTGATCGCCACCCGGCGGCCGCGCGGTCGTGCGCTGGAGTCGGTGCCGCTGGCCGACGAGGAGTACGTCCTGGTCGCCGCCCCCACCTGGGCCCGGCGCGTCGAGGAGTACCCCGGGGACGGCGGTCTGTGCGCCGCGCTACGGGACGTGCCGCTGGTGACGTACGCCGAGGACCTGCCCATCGCCCGCCGCTACTGGCGCAACGTCTTCGGCAAGCAGCTCACCGCCCGCGCCGCGGTCACGGTACCCAATCTGTACGCGGTCCTGTCGGCGGTCAACGCGGGCGCCGGCTACAGCGTGCTGCCGCACTCCCTGTGCCAGGAGTACCTGGACGCGGGCCGCCTGGCCCGGCTCCACGCCCCCGAGGAACCCCCGCTCAACACGCTCTTCCTCGTCCAGCGTCCCGGCAGCGAGTCCGACCCCGATGTGCGCCGGGTCCGCGACCGGCTGCGGGCGGCGGCACAGAGCTGGTAGCAACCGGCTCACGGGCCTTGTCCGTTGTACCCGCGGCGGCCAGGATGTGAGTCTCCTCCAGGGGGTGACCATCCGGATCCGGTACGCGGCGGAACAGGCACTCACCCTGCTGGACCGACCTGGACCGTGGGTCACACGGGGCCCAGCGCCCGCAGCGGATCGTCCAGCACCGGCTGCCAGGCCAACTCGGCCGCGCCGACCAGGCTGTTGTGATCGAGGGAGCAGGCGAGGATGGGGACGCCACCGCTGCGGCCCCACAGACTCCGGTCGGCGACGACGGCGCGAAGCCGGTCGGGGTCGGCGTCGAGAAGGGTGCGGTGCAGACCGCCGAGGATGATGCGGTCGGGGTTGAGGATGTTCACCAGGCCCGCCAGACCCAGACCGAGCCGGTCGATCAGGGCTTCGGCGGCCATACGGACCACCGGATCGCCGTACTCCTCGGCGATCAGCTCGTTGGCCTGCTGGAGCAGGGAGCCCTCGGGGCCGGGTTCACGGCCCGCGGTGGTGAGGAGGGCGAGCGGATCGGCCTCGACGTCGAGGCAGCCCCGGCTGCCGCAGTAGCAGGGGCGTCCCTCGGGGTTGACGGTGAGATGGCCGACCTCCAGGGCGAGGCCCGAACTGCCCGTGTGGAGACGGCCGTCCAGCACGAGCGCGCCGCCGACGCCCCGGTGGCCGGTGGCCACGCACAGCAGGTCGCGGGCGCCGCGTCCGGCGCCGTGGCGGTGTTCCGCGAGGGCGGCCAGATTGACGTCGTTGCCCACGAACCCGGGGCCGGTGAGCCCGGCCGCGCGGATCCGTTCGGCGAAGATCTCCCGCACGGGCGCGCCCGCCGGCCACGCCAGGTGCAGCGGGTTCAGCGCCAGCCCCTCGGGTTCGGTGACCGCGGACGGTACGGCGAGTCCGGCGCCCACACAGGGCCGGCCCGTCCGGCGCAGCAGGTCGGCGCCGGCGTCGACCGCGGCGCCGAGCACCTTGGCGGGGTCGGCGTCGACGGTCTCGCAGCTGGGTGTGGTGGCGACGATCCGCCCGCCGAGACCGACCAGTGCGGCCCGGAACCCGTCGGCGTGGACCTGCGCGGCGAGGGCGACCGGGCCTTCCTCCGCGACCTCGAGCCGGTGCGAGGGGCGGCCCTGCGAACCGGCGGCGGCGCCCGGCCGCGCGTCGACCCTGATCAGGCCCAGCGCCTCCAGCTCCGCGGCGACCGCGCCGGCCGTCGCGCGGGTGACGCCGAGTTCGGCGGTGAGTACCGCACGGGTGGGCGCCCGCCCGGTGTGCACGAGCTCCAACGCGGGCCCGAGCGCACCGCGCCCCCGGTCCAACCGCGCTCTCGAGGTGGTCCCATCCCCCGCCGGCCGGGGGTCCGCCTTGCCGCTCATGAGGGCGAGTCTCCCATGATCCGTTCCTCAGGTGGCGTCCGGGAAGCCGCTCACCCGCAGCGTGATGTTCAGCCGTCCCGTCAGGCCGAGGCCGGCCGGCGCGGTGCCCGGCAGGATCCGCGGCACCCCGTGGTACGCGAGCCGCGACGGCCCCCCGAACACGAACAGGTCGCCGCTGCGCAGCTCGACGTCGGTGTAGGGCCGGGTCCGGGTCCGCGGGTTGCCGAAGCGGAAGACACAGGTGTCGCCGAGGCTGAGGGAGACCACGGGCGCCTCGGACCTCTCGTCGGCGTCACGGTGCATGCCCATGCGGGCGTCGCCGTCGTAGAAGTTGATCAGTGCGATGTCGTACGCGGCTCCCCGGGCCTCGTCCTGTCCCAGCGCGTCGGCCACCGCGCGCCGGCCCAGCTCGCCCAGCCAGGCGGGGAAGGGCTTGACGGGCGCGCCGTCACCGTCGCTGACCGTGCGGGCATAGGCGTACGGGTACCAGTGCCAGCCCAGGCAGACCTGGCGGGCGGTCATCGTGCCGCCGCCGGGCGTACGGACCGTACGCAGGCCGGCGGGCGGACGGGCCCAGTCCCGGCAGGCCCGGAGCAGCTCACGCTGGTGTGCCGGGTCCGCCCAGTCGGGCAGGTGCACCGCGCCCGGCGCGACCTGCGCACGTTCCCGCGGAAACAGCTCGGAGTCCATGGGCCCATCCTCCGCCATGGGTCGACACCGGTCCTGAGCTGCTGCTCGGTTAGCCTTGAGGCACGATGAACGACCGTATGACGACGCCGTGGGGCGAGGTCGCGCTGGCCCGCCACCCCGAGGATCCGCGCGAGACGCTGCGCGCCTGGGACGCATCCGACGCGTACCTGCTCAGACACCTCGCGGAGCGGGACGTCCCGCTGACCGGCACGGTGGTGGTGCTGGGCGACCGCTGGGGCGCGCTGGTCACGGCGCTCGCCGCGCACCGCCCGACGCAGATCACCGACTCCTGGCTCGGGCAGGAGGCGACCCGGGCGAACCTGGCGCGGGCCGGTGTGGAGACCGGCGCCGTCCGGCTGCTCACCACCCAGGACCCGGTGCCGGAGCGGATCGACGTGCTCCTGGTCCGGGTGCCCAAGAGCCTGGCGCTGCTGGAGGACCAGCTGCTGCGGCTGGCGCCCGCCGTGCACGCGGGCACGGTCGTCGTCGGCGCCGGCATGGTGAAGGAGATCCACACCTCGACGCTGAGGCTGTTCGAGCGCATCCTGGGGCCGACCCGGACCTCGCTCGCCGAGCAGAAGGCCCGGCTCGTCTTCTGCACACCGGCTCCGTCGCTGCGACACCCCGCCAACCCGTGGCCGTACGCCTACGACCTTCCCGACGACGTCGGTGGCGCCCTCGCCGGCCGTCCGGTCGTCAACCACGCGGGCGTGTTCTGCGCCGAACGGCTCGACATCGGCACCCGGTTTCTTCTGAAGCACCTGCCGAGGACCAGCGGCGCCCGCCGGGTCGTCGACCTGGGCTGCGGCAACGGGATCGTCGGTACGGCGGTGGCGCTGGCCAACCCGGAGGCCGAGGTGCTGTTCACGGACGAGTCGTTCCAGGCGGTGGCGTCGGCGGAGGCCACGTACAAGGCGAACGGGGTGCCGGGGCACGCCGAGTTCCGGGTCGGGGACGGGCTGGCGGGGGTGGCGGACGGCAGTGTGGACGTCGTGCTGAACAACCCGCCGTTCCACTCCCACCAGGCGACGACGGACGCCACGGCCTGGCGGATGTTCACCGGGGCCCGGCGCGCGCTGCGGCCGGGCGGCGAGCTGTGGGTGGTGGGCAACCGGCACCTGGGCTACCACCTGAAGCTGAAGCGACTGTTCGGCAACAGTGAACTGGTCTCCGGTGACCGGAAGTTCGTGGTGCTGAGGTCGGTCAGGCGAGGGTGAGCCCCACACCGGTGACGATCCGCTGGACGGTGCGTGCCATGGCCTCCCGGCCCGCGCCCAGATAGGTGCGGGCGTCGACCGCGTCCGGATGCGTTCCCAGGTGTTCGCGGATCGCGCCGGTCATCGCCTGGTTGAGTGCGGTGCCGATGTTGACCTTGGCGATGCCGCCCGTGACGGCGGCCGTCAGCTCGCGGTCCGGGACTCCGGAGGAGCCGTGCAGGACGAGGGGCACGTCGAGGGCCGCGCGGAGCCGCGCGAGCAGGCCGTGGTCGAGGGCTGCGGTGCGGGTGGTCATCGCGTGGACGCTGCCGATGGCGACGGCCAGGGCGTCCACGCCGGAGTCTGCCACGAACGCGCGGGCCTCGTCCGGGTCGGTGCGGGCCCCCGGCGTATGCGCGCCCTTGCCGCCTATCTCCCCCAGCTCGGCCTCGATCCACAGCCCTTGGGCATGCGCCAGCTCGACGGCGGAACGGGTCGCGGCGAGGTTCTCCTCGTACGGCAGGCGGGAGGCGTCGTACATGACCGAACTGAAGCCCGCGTCGGCCGCCCGGCGCAGCAGCGGGTCGCTCCGGACGTGGTCGAGGTGCAACGCGACCGGTACGGCGGCCCGTTCGGCCGCGACGGCGGCGGCGCGCGCGAGCGGGAGCAGCTGCCCCTGGCGGTAGGCGACGGCGTTCTCGCTGACCTGGAGGACGACGGGCGCGCCGGCCCGCTCGGCGCCGGCGATGACCGCCTCGACGTGTTCCAGCGTGATGATGTTGAAGGCGGCGACGGCGGTACGGGCCGCGTGCGCCCGGGTGACCAGTTCGCCGGTGGTGGTGAGCGGCACGGCAACTCCTCTTCGCGAGTCGGGGCTCAGGGGGTGAGGATCACCGAGCGGGTGAGGTGGCGCGGGCGGTCCGGATCGAGGCCGCGGGCGGCGGCGACGGCCACGGCGAGGCGCTGGGCGCGGACCAGCTCGGCGAGCGGGTCCAGCTCGCCCGGCACCCACAGCGCGCCGGTGGAACCCACCTGCCGGGCCAGCCCGTCGGGTGCCTCACCGAACATCCAGGTCGCCGTGGAGCCGGTGGCGATGCTGATGGGGCCGTGCCGGTACTCCATCGCGGGATAGGCCTCGGTCCAGGACAGCGACGCCTCGCGCATCTTCAGCGCGGCCTCGCTCGCCAGTCCGACGGTCCAGCCGCGTCCGAGGAAGGTGAACTGCCCGCAGTCCACGAGGCCTCGGGGAAGCGGCTCGGCGAGCGCGGTGCGGGCGTCGGTGACCACGCTGTCGCCGTGCAGGCCCAGATGGGCGCGGAGCAGGGTGAGCGCGGTGGTCGCGAACCGGGTCTGCACGACGGAGCGTTCGTCGGCGTAGTCCAGGGCCACGACGTGGTCGGCCGACTCCGTGACCGGGGTGTTCGGGTCGGCGGTGATCGCGGTCGTGCGGGTGTGTCCGCGCAGCCGGCCGAGCAGGTCGAGGACCTCGCTGGTGGTGCCGGATCGGGTCAGGGCGACGACCCGGTCGTAGGAGCGGGCGTGGGGGAACTCCGAGGCGGCGAAGGCGTCGGTCTCGCCGTGTCCCGCGCCCTCGCGCAGCGCGGCCGCGGCCTGGGCCATGAAGTACGAGGTGCCGCAGCCGACGATCGCGACCCGCTCCCCGGACGTAGGCAACTCACCGGCGTATCGGGAGACTTCGGCCGCGGCGCGGGTCCAGCACGCGGGCTGGTCGGTCAGTTCGTCCTCGACGTGGGTCATGCCCCACCTCTTCCCGACGGTGACTGTTCATGAGTGTTCATGCAAGATAGAGCCATCATTCGAGCAACTTCAAGCATGCGAACGGAGAACGTCGATGTCGCGTGACGCCCGCTGGAAGGCGCTGCTGGAGCTCCTCGTCGAGCGTGGCCGGCTGGACGTCGAGGACGCGGCGGCCGAGCTCGCCGTGTCGGCGGCGACGATCCGCCGTGACTTCGACCAGCTCGCCGAGCAGCAGATGCTGCTGCGCACCCGGGGCGGGGCGGTGGTGCACGGGGTGTCGTACGAACTGCCGTTGCGGTACAAGACGGCCCGGCAGGCCTCCGAGAAGCAGCGGATCGCGAGGGCGGTGGCCGATCTGGTCGCGCCTGGCGAGACGGTCGGACTGACCGGCGGCACGACGACCACGGAGGTGGCGCGCGCGCTGGCCGTGCGGGGCGATCTGACGTCCGGCTCGCCCGCGCTGACCGTGGTCACGAACGCGCTGAACATCGCGGCGGAGCTGGCGGTGCGCCCCCAGTTCAAGATCGTGGTGACCGGCGGGGTGGCACGGGCGCAGTCGTACGAGCTGGTCGGGCCGCTCGCGGACGGGGTGCTGGGTCAGATCACCCTCGACGTGGCGGTGCTCGGTGTCGTGTCCTTCGATGTGACGCACGGCGCCGCCGCGCACGACGAGGCCGAGGCGGCGGTCGACCGGCTGCTGTGCGAGCGCGCCGAGCGGGTGGTGGTGGCGGCCGACTCCAGCAAGCTGGGGCGGCGGGCGTTCGCCCGGATCTGCGCGGCCGACGCGGTGGACACACTGGTCACGGACACGGCGGCCGACGCGGCGGCGGTGGAACGGTTCGAGGAGGCGGGCATCAAGGTCCTCCTCGCCTGAGCCCGCAAGCCACCCGCTACCTGAACCGGCCCCCGGTGTGGGCGAGTTCGATGTCGTGGTCGTCCACGTCACCGTCGCCGAGGCCGACCCCGGTCGCGCGGGGCGGGTAGCCGGTCGCGATGACCGTGTACCGGCCGACGTCCAGGTCGGAGAAGGCGTACGCCCCGTCGCTGCCGGTCGCCACGAC
>NZ_JBHWUW010000037.1:59902-87070 GCF_042737245.1 Streptomyces sp. NPDC060002 | reverse complement strand
CCTGAAGAGGAGCCCGGCGCCTTCGTCGTGGCCGGCGCTCAGGCGTGCGTGCCCGCCGCGATGACCTCCGCCGCCGCGCGGCCGCACACCCGGGCCGCGCCGTGGGTGGCGATGTGCAGGGCGCCCCGGGGCGGGGCCTGGGGGACGCCCATCTCGACGACGACCGTGTCCGGGCGCGCCGTGAGGAGGGTGTCGAGGGCCGCCGCCATCCAGGGGTGCCGGTGCTCGTCGCGGACGACGGCGACGATCCGCCGCTCCCCCGCCGCCACCAGCGCCGCGCGCCCCGCGTCCGCGCCCGCGAAACTGCCCGTCTCCGTCCCCGGCAGCAGCCGGCCCAGCTCCGCGGCCACGCCCCACGGGGTCTCGTCACCGACGGCGATGTTCGCGACCGGGGTGAGCGCGGCGACGTACGGCGGGTCGGTGAGCGGGGTGAAGACGTCGTCGCCGGTGAGGCGCAGCGCCCGGCGGGCGGCGATCAGCCCGACATCGGCTCGCCCGGCGCTCCGGCCCGCCTGCGCCGTCTGCTCTCCGGTGCCGGCCGCGGCCGTGTTCCGTGAAGCCGTCCAGCGGGCCAGTGCGCGTACCCGTTCCGCCGCGTCCGCGAGGCGTCGCTCGGGGAGTTCGCCGGTGCGGACGGCGGTGACCAGGGCGTCGCGCAGGCGGCGTACCGTCTCGTCGTCCGCCAGGCCGCCGCCCACGCAGATGGCGTCGGCTCCGGCCGCGACGGCGAGGACGCTGCCGCGCTCGATGCCGTAGGTCGCGGCGACGGCCTGCATCTCCATGCCGTCGGTGACGATCAGGCCGTCGTAGCCGAGTTCCTCGCGGAGCAGGGTGGTGAGGATGCGCGGGGACAGTGTCGCCGGTCGGGCGGGGTCCAGGGCGGGGACCAGGATGTGCGCGCTCATCACGGCGCGGGTGCCGGCGGCGATGGCGGCGCGGAACGGGGTCAGTTCGCGTTCCGTCAGGACCGCCGGGTCGGCGTCTATGCGCGGGAGCGCGTGGTGGGAGTCGACGGCCGTGTCGCCGTGTCCCGGGAAGTGCTTGGTGCAGGCCGCCACGCCCGCCGACTGCAGGCCGGTGACGTAGGCGGCGGTGTGCCGGGCGACCAGGCCCGGGTCGGCGCCGAACGAGCGGACACCGATGACCGGGTTCGCGGGGTTGGAGTTCACGTCGGCGGAGGGCGCCCAGTTGAGGTTGACGCCGCATTCCGCGAGGCGGCGGCCCAGCTCTGCGGCGACCTCCAGCGTGAGCGAGACGTCGTCCACCGCGCCCAGCGCGTGGTTGCCGGGGAAGCTGGAGCCGGTACGCACCTCCAGGCGCGTGACGTCTCCGCCCTCCTCGTCGATCGCGACCAGGACGTCGTCCCGCTCCGCGCGCAACTGCGCTGTCAGCGAGGCGAGCTGTCCCGGCGAGGCGATGTTCCTGCCGAACAGGCCCACCGACGCAAGGCCCTCGCCCAGGCGGCGCAGCAGCCAGTCGGGGGCGGTGGTGCCGGGGAAACCGGGTTGGAGGACCGTCAGGGCGTCACGGGTGAGAGTGTCGGTGCCGCTGGCGATTGTCGTCATCGGGGGCGTTATCCCTTCACGGCGCCCGCGGTCAGCCCCGCGGCCATCTTGCGCTGGACGAGGAGGAACAGGGCGACGATCGGTAGGGCCATCATGGTGGCGCCGGCCATCATCGGGGCGTACTCGGTGCCGTGCTTGGTGGAGAAGTTGCTGAGCCACACGGTGGCTGTCTGGTTCTTCTGACTGAGCAGCATCAGGGCGTAGAGGTACTCGTTCCAGGCCTGGATGAAGCCGTAGACCGAGGTGGCGACCATGCCCGGGGCCAGCAGGGGGAAGACCACCCGGACGAAGGCCCCGGTGCGGGAGCAGCCGTCGACCATCGCGGCCTCCTCCAGCTCCTTCGGGATGTTGACGATGAAGCCGCGCAGCGTCCACACCGTGAAGGGGAGGATGAAGGTCAGGTACGTGAGGATCAGGCCGGACAGCTTGTCGTACTGATCCAGGTCGTTCAGAAGCAGGAAGACCGGGATGATCATGGCGACGAGCGGGACCATCTGGACGGCCAGAATGCCCACGATCACGATCTTGCGGCCGCGGAAGGCGAACCGGGAGATGGCCAGAGCGGCCAGCATGCCGACGACGACGCCGATCGCGACGACCGCCAGGGAGACGAGCAGGCTGCGGCCCACCGGGCCCCAGAAGTCGGCGATGTGCAGCGCGCGGCTGAAGTTGTCGAGGGTGAGTCCGGTCGGCAGCAGGCTCGGGTCCGGGTCGATGGCGTCCTTCGCCGGCTTGAACGCGGTGTTGAGCATCCAGTAGACGGGGAAACCCGCGACGGCGAAGACCAGCAGGCCGAGGAGGTTCCAGCCGAACTTCGGCTTGCGGCGCCCGGACCGGCTGCCCGCCCGGCCCGCCCGGCCCGCCCCGGAGGCAACGGCGCTCATTCGACCTCTCCGATCTTCAGCATCTGACGCATGTAGACGGCGACCACTCCGAGCAGCAGCACCACGGTGACCAGGGCGATCGCCGAGCCCTGTCCGTAGTCGTTGACGACGAAGGCGCGGTCGTAGGAGTACGTCGTCAGGATCTGGAACTCGGCTTCCGGGTGTCCGTTGCGCATCACGAAGACCTGGGGGAAGACGCCCATGTCCCAGATGACCGACAGGGTCGTGAGCATCACGATGATCGGTTTGAGGATGGGCAGGGTGACGTACCGGAAGACGCCCCAGGCGCCCGCGCCGTCGAGGCGGGCGGCCTCCTCCAGCTCGGCCGGCACCTGGGTGAGGCCGGCGCTGAGGGTGATGACCACGAAGGGCACGGCGCCCCAGACGACGAGGAGCATGATGACCGCCAGCCCCTGCGGTCCGCTGGCGAACCAGTTGTGGCCGATCAGCTCGACGCCCGGCAGCCTGCTCAGGACCGCGTTGAGGATGCCGTAGTCGGCGTCGAACAGCCACTTGAAGACGGTGGTGGCGACGATGACCGGCATGCCCCAGCCGGCCACGAGCGCGATGTTGACGAGGGTCTTCACCCAGCCGGAGACCCGCTGGAGGAGCAGCGCGATCAGCATGCCGATGACCATCGTGAAGATCACGCAGCCGGCCGCGAAGACGACCGTGCGGAAAACGACCTGCCAGAACTCGCCGTCGCCCAGCACGCCCGTGAAGTTGTCGAAACCGACCGACTCGGCCGGCTGGAAGCCCCACAGCTGGGACTGCCCGAACTTCTGGAAGGAGAGGGTGACCAGCCGGACCAGCGGATAGCCCATCACCAGGGCGAGGACCAGCAGGCAGGGGGCGAGGAGCAGCCAGGGGGTCGCTGCCCCGCCGGAACTTTGGCCGCCGCGTGGTCTTGGCACCACGGGTGGTCGTGGCGGCGACTGCCGCGTCTGCGGCACTTTGGCAGTGGTCGTGTCTGCGGCACTCATCCGCGCGCTCCTCAGCGGTCCCTCGGGTCGTACGAAGGCGAAGCCCCGTACGGGTCGTACGGGAGGCAGGGCCCCGCCCCGTTGAAGCCCTCCGGGGTCGACGGGGCCCTGCGCTCAGGTCACTTGTTGTTGATGACCTTGTCGATCGCGGCGTCCGCGTCCTTCGCGGCGGCCTCGACCGTCTTCTTGCCGGTGCCGATGCTCTGGAGCATGGTCTGGAGCACCTGGGCCTTCTCGACCTGGCCCCAGCCGGGCGCCATCGGGACGAACCAGTTGGACTCGGCGGCGGTGGCCGGGACCGCGGTGGCCGGATCGCTCTTGAGGGTCGCGAGGTCGGTCTTGTTGTTGGGCAGGTTGCCCTTCGCGATCAGGCCCTTCTGACCGGACGGGCCGGTGAACGCGTTGATCCACTCGGCGGCGAGGGCCTGCGCGTCCGACTTCACCGGGACGGCGAGGTCGGAGCCGCCCAGGAAGACGGGGAGGTTCTTGCCGGACGGGCCGGGCATCACGAAGTTCTCGACGTTGTTCGCGAGCTTGCCGGTCTTGTCGTTCTCCTTCGCCGCGGCGGTCGCGCCCTCCCAGGCGGGGGCGAAGATCATGCCGGACTTGCCCTGGCCGTAGACGATGTAACGGTCGGACTCGTCCTTGGTCTTGTCGCCGTGCATGTACGTGTCGAGGACGTTCTTGAACTCGGTGAGGCCCTTGACGGACTCGGGCGAGGAGAGGTCGGCCTTCCACGCGCCGCCGTCCTCCTTGGCGATCGAGCCGCCGGCGTCGTAGACGAAGGACATGGCCGCGTACCAGTCACGGGTGGGCTGGTACCAGGCGGAGAACTTGTCGCCCTCCTTCTTCTGGACCTTGTCCAGGGCGGCGGTCAGCTCGGCGTACGTCTTCGGCGCGGTCTTGACGCCTGCCGAGGCGAAGAGGTCCTTGCGCCAGTTGGCGACCCGGCCGCCCGCGTAGTACGGGACACCGTAGGTCTTGCCGTCGTAGGTCACCGAGGCCTTGAGGCCGTCGAGCCAGGCGGAGGAGTTGTCGAACTTGGCCGTGTCGAGGGGAGCGAAGGCGCCCTTGACCATGTAGCCGAGCATCTCGGTGTTGCCCATCTCGACGACGTCGGGGGCCTTGTCGGTGGCCAGGACCGCGTCGAGCTTGGCGTTCTTGTCGGGCCAGCCGTAGTACTCGTGGTTGATCTTGACGCCGGGGTGCGCCTTCTGCACCGCCGCGTCGGCGGCCTTCACCAGCTCGGGCCAGTTGTTCTGCGCGTCGACGGTGAGCCAGACCGTCAGCTCCTTGGCGTCGGTGCCCTTCGAGTCCCCGCTGCCACTGTCGTCCCCGCACGCCGCGATGGAGACCATCATGCCCGCGATACCGATCGCGGCTATCAGCTTGCGCTTCACGCCATCCTCCTCAGGGATGCCACACCCCCCGCCCACGGGCCGGGACCTCGATCTGGACCAATGGTGTAGACCAGTGCGCAGAGCTTGGCTCAGACCAATAAGCCTGTCAAGGGTGGCCGAACCCCCTCCGAACAGCCGTTATGGGACCTACATATGCAGGAACCTTTAAGTAAGAAGCTGTCGAAAACCTCGACCAAGGAGGGTGCCGCTCCGGTAGACCATTTGCCCTGGTGGACTAGACCAGCAAAAGTTGCGACGGTATACAGAGGGATCACGGAACGGTGGGGCAGCATCCCCGCGTCCGTGCCACGATGTGACCCGCGGCCGACGGCGTGTCGGCCATTTCGGCACCCGCAGCCGGGAAGGCAGGACATGAGCACCGACGTCAGCAGTGCGGAGAACGAGGGTGGGGCGACCGTCCGTACCGCGCGTGTGCCCAAGTACTACCGCCTGAAGAAACACCTGCTCGACATCACGGAGACACAGTCTCCGGGCACCCCGGTCCCGCCGGAGCGCACCCTGGCGGCCGAGTTCGACACCTCGCGCACGACCGTCCGCCAGGCCCTCCAGGAGCTCGTCGTCGAGGGCCGCCTCGAGCGCATCCAGGGCAAGGGCACCTTCGTCGCCAAGCCGAAGGTGTCCCAGGCGCTCCAACTCACCTCGTACACCGAGGACATGCGCGCCCAGGGTCTCGAACCGACCTCGCAGCTCCTGGACATCGGCTACATCACCGCCGACGACCGCCTCGCCGGCCTCCTCGACATAACGGCCGGCGTACGGGTGCTGCGCATCGAGCGCCTGCGCATGGCCAACGGGGAACCGATGGCCATCGAGACGACCCATCTGTCGGCGAAGCGCTTCCCGGCCCTGCGCAGGTCGCTGGTCAAGTACACCTCGCTGTACACCGCCCTCGCCGAGGTCTACGACGTCCGTCTCGCCGAGGCCGAGGAGACCATCGAGACCTCGCTGGCCACCCCGCGCGAGGCGGGCCTGCTGGGCACCGACGTGGGCCTGCCGATGCTGATGCTCTCCCGCCACTCGCTGGACCAGGAGGGCCGGCCGGTGGAGTGGGTGCGGTCGGTGTACCGGGGCGACCGGTACAAATTCGTGGCGCGGCTGAAGCGGCCCACCGAATAGACCCCGAACAGGCCGAGTGGACCGAGCAGACCGCGTAGAGGGTCTGTGGAGGGTCTTCCGCTGGGCTTATCCGTCCCTTACATTGCCTGCGCATTACATCTGTGATCAAGGCGATCAGGTGAGGGGACGGAGCCACCGATGTCAGAGACCCCGGAAGTGACCAGGGAGCCGGTGGTGACGCCTGTGCGCGTCGCCATCGGCTTCTGTCTGATCGCGCCCTTCGTGGCGATGCTGTGGGTGGGTTCGTACGCGAAGGTGGATCCGGCGTTCATCGGGATCCCCTTCTTCTACTGGTACCAGATGCTGTGGGTGCCCCTCTCCGCCGCGCTCACCGTGACCGCGTACAAGCTGTGGCAGCGTGACCAGCGCGGCCGCGCCACCGGTTCTTCGGCCTCCTCCGCGAAGGGTGGTGCGTCGGAGTGAAGGACGGCGTGAACGGCGTCGCGCTCGCCGTCTTCATCTTCTTCTTCCTGGCCGTCACCATCATGGGCTTCCTGGCCGCGCGCTGGCGCAAGGCCGAGAACGACAGCCTCGACGAATGGGGCCTCGGCGGCCGGTCGTTCGGCACCTGGGTCACCTGGTTCCTGCTCGGCGGCGACCTGTACACCGCGTACACCTTCGTCGCCGTACCCGCGGCGATCTACGCGGCGGGCGCGGCCGGCTTCTTCGCGGTGCCGTACACGATCCTCGTCTACCCGCTGATCTTCACCTTCCTGCCCCGCCTGTGGTCGGTGTCCCACAAGCACGGCTATGTGACGACCTCGGACTTCGTGCGCGGCCGGTTCGGCTCGAAGGGGCTGTCGCTGGCGGTGGCCGTCACCGGCATCCTGGCGACGATGCCGTACATCGCGCTCCAGCTGGTCGGCATCCAGGCCGTGCTCGACGTGATGGGCGTCGGCGGCGGCGAGGGCACCAACTGGTTCGTGAAGGACCTGCCGCTGCTGATCGCGTTCGGCGTGCTGGCGGCCTACACCTACTCCTCGGGTCTGCGGGCCCCCGCACTGATCGCGTTCGTGAAGGACACGCTGATCTACATCGTCATCGCGGTGGCGATCATCTACATCCCGATCAAGCTGGGCGGCTTCGACGACATCTTCGCCAAGGCGAGCGAGGCGTACAGCCAGACCAACCCGGCGACCGGCAAGCCGCGCGGGGCGCTGGCACCGGCGGAGGCGGGCCAGTGGACGTACGCCACGCTGGCGTTGGGCTCGGCGCTGGCGCTGTTCATGTACCCCCACTCGATCACGGCGACGCTGTCGTCCCGCAGTCGTGAGGTGATCCGCCGCAACACCACGATCCTGCCGCTGTACTCCCTGATGCTGGGTCTGCTGGCGCTGCTGGGCTTCATGGCGATCGCGGCCGGGGTCAAGGTCACCAACGGGCAGCTGGCGATCCCGCAGCTGTTCGAGGACATGTTCCCGTCCTGGTTCGCGGGTGTGGCGTTCGCGGCGATCGGCATCGGCGCGCTCGTGCCCGCGGCCATCATGTCGATCGCGGCCGCGAACCTCTTCACCCGCAACATCTACAAGGACTTCATCAAGCCGGACGCGACGCCCGCGCAGGAGACGAAGGTCTCCAAGCTGGTCTCGCTCCTGGTGAAGGTGGGCGCCCTGGTCTTCGTCCTCACCATGGACAAGACGGTCGCCATCAACTTCCAGCTGCTGGGCGGCATCTGGATCCTCCAGACGTTCCCGGCCCTGGTCGGCGGCCTCTTCACCCGCTGGTTCCACCGCTGGGCCCTGCTCGCCGGCTGGGCGGTCGGCATGATCTACGGCACCGTCGCCGCGTACGGCGTCGCCTCCCCGGCCCAGAAGCACTTCGGCGGCTCGTCGAAGGAGATCCCGGGCCTCGGTGAGATCGGCTACATCGGTCTCACGGCGTTCGTGATCAACGTCGTCATCACCGTGGTGCTGACCTTCGTCCTGAAGGCGGCCAAGGCTCCCGAGGGCATCGACGAGACAAAGCCGTCGGACTACACGGCGGACGCGGGCGACCCGGGCGTGGCGGTGGAGCTGCCCCCGGCCACGGCGGGCGCCGGCCACTAGGCAGGTCTTCGAGCGCCGCGTTCGGCGGGCCGTCGGGAGGGATCCGGCGGCCCGCCGTCGTGTGCCCGGTGGACATTTCCCGGCATGGACGACATCGCTCTCCCCGCGCGCCAGTTGACGCTCTGAAACCGCCCCGACACAACATCTGGGGGTGGCGTGACGGGTGAGCACAAGATGTATGCTCATGCTCGCTGTCGCCGCAGGGGAATCCGGTGCGAATCCGGAACTGTCCCGCAACGGTGTACTCGCGTGCATCCATACCCGTATGCGCACGCCTGTTCAGTCCGAGGCCCTGTCGACAGCGCGCCCGGCCGTCCGGTCCGGGTGCCCTGACGTCCGGGTCTCGCGGAGTGGGCCGGTGGACGCGACGCCCCCGCGCGCTCGTGTGCTGCCCCCTGCCCTGCGCAAGGCCCACCGCCGAGCGAGGGAGAGCCCCACGTGACCATCGCGCCAGCCGAACCGGTTTCAGTCACCGAGCTGGAGACCGACGGTCCCGGTACCGCGTTGCTGCGGACCCTGACCGAGCTGACCGCCGACCTGCCCGACGCCGACCCCGGCCGGGTCGCCGCCGCCGCCCTGCGCGGCCGGTCCGCCCGGGCCGACGAGGCGGAGCTGCGCGAGCTGGCCACCGAGGGCGCCGCGGGCCTGATCTCCGAGGACCCCGCCTACTCGAAGCTGGCCGCCCGGCTGCTGACGATCAGCATCGCCGCGGAGGCCGCCTCCCAGGGCGTCACGTCGTTCACCGGATCGGTCGCCGTCGGCCACCGCGAGGGCCTGATCGCCGACCGCACCGCCGAGTTCGTGCGCGTCCACGCGGTCCGCCTCGACGCCCTGATCGACGAGGAGGCCGACGACCGCTTCGGCTACTTCGGGCTCCGCACCCTGCACAGCCGCTACCTCCTGCGGCACCCGATCACCCGCAAGGTCGTCGAGACACCGCAGCACTTCCTGCTGCGCGTCGCCTCCGGCCTCGCCGAGGACGACACGGCGCGTTCCGTGGACGAGGTCGCCGCGCTCTACGGGCTGATGAGCCGTCTGGACTACCTCCCGTCCTCCCCCACGCTCTTCAACTCCGGCACCCGGCACCCCCAGATGTCGTCCTGCTACCTCCTCGACTCCCCGCTGGACGAGCTGGACTCCATCTACGACCGCTACCACCAGGTGGCCCGGCTGTCGAAGCACGCGGGCGGCATCGGACTGTCGTACTCCCGTATCCGCAGCCGCGGTTCGCTGATCCGTGGCACCAACGGGCACTCCAACGGCATCGTGCCGTTCCTGAAGACGCTCGACGCCTCGGTCGCCGCGGTGAACCAGGGCGGCCGGCGCAAGGGCGCGGCGGCGGTCTATCTCGAGACCTGGCACTCCGACATCGAGGAGTTCCTGGAGCTGCGGGACAACACCGGTGAGGACGCCCGCCGGACGCACAACCTGAACCTCGCGCACTGGATCCCGGACGAGTTCATGCGCCGGGTCAACGCCGACGCCCCGTGGTCACTGTTCTCCCCCGCCGACGTGCCCGAGCTCGTCGACCTGTGGGGCGAGGAGTTCGACGCGGCCTACCGGTCGGCCGAGGCGAAGGGGCTGGCGAAGAAGACCATCCCCGCCCGTGACCTCTACGGCCGCATGATGCGCACCCTCGCGCAGACCGGCAACGGCTGGATGACCTTCAAGGACGCGGCCAACCGCACCGCCAACCAGACGGCCGAGCCGGGCCACGTCGTGCACTCCTCCAACCTCTGCACGGAGATCCTGGAGGTCACGGACGACGGCGAGACGGCGGTCTGCAACCTGGGTTCGGTGAACCTGGGGGCGTTCGTCGACACGACGGCCGGCGCGATCGACTGGGAGCGGCTGGACGAGACCGTCCGCACGGCCGTCACCTTCCTCGACCGGGTCGTCGACATCAACTTCTACCCGACCGAGCAGGCGGGCCGATCCAACGCCCGCTGGCGGCCGGTCGGCCTGGGCGCGATGGGCCTCCAGGACGTCTTCTTCAAGCTGCGGCTGCCCTTCGGCTCCCCGGAGGCGAAGGCGCTGTCCACCCGTATCGCCGAGCGCATCATGCTCGCCGCCTACGAGGCCTCCGCCGAGCTGGCCGAGCGCAACGGCCCGCTGCCGGCCTGGGAGAAGACCCGTACGGCCAGGGGCGTCCTGCACCCGGACCACTACGGAGTCGAGTTCACCTGGCCCGAGCGCTGGGCGGCCCTGCGCGAGCGGATCGCGCGGACCGGCATGCGCAATTCCCTGCTGCTCGCCATCGCGCCCACCGCCACCATCGCGTCCATCGCGGGCGTGTACGAGTGCATCGAGCCGCAGGTGTCCAACCTGTTCAAGCGCGAGACGCTGTCCGGCGAGTTCCTCCAGGTCAACTCCTACCTGGTGCAGGACCTCAAGGACCTCGGCGTCTGGGACGCCCGCACCCGTGAGGCACTGCGCGACTCCAGCGGCTCGGTGCAGGACTTCGCCTGGATCCCGGACGAGGTACGCGCCCTGTACCGCACGGCGTGGGAGATCCCGCAGCGCGGCCTGATCGACATGGCCGCCGCCCGCACCCCGTACCTCGACCAGGCCCAGTCCCTGAACCTGTTCCTGGAGACGCCGACCATCGGCAAGCTCTCCTCGATGTACGCGTACGCCTGGAAGTCGGGCCTGAAGACGACGTACTACCTGCGCTCCCGCCCGGCGACCCGCATCGCCCGCGCGGCCCAGGCGCAAGCCACCGTCCCCGTCCAGCAGGTGGCCGAGCCCGACGCCGTCGCCTGCTCCCTTGAGAACCCCGAGTCCTGCGAGGCCTGCCAGTAATGACCAGCGCACCTGAGAAGACCGAGAAGAACCTGCTCGACCCGGGCTTCGAGCTGACCCTTCGCCCGATGCGCTACCCGGACTTCTACGAGCGCTACCGGGACGCCATCAAGAACACCTGGACCGTCGAGGAGGTCGACCTCCACTCGGACGTCGCCGACCTGGCGAAGCTGTCCGAGGGCGAGCAGCACATGATCGGCCGGCTGGTCGCGTTCTTCGCGACGGGCGACTCGATCGTGGCGAACAACCTCGTGCTGACGCTGTACAAGCACATCAACTCCCCCGAGGCCCGCCTCTACCTGTCGAGGCAGCTCTTCGAGGAGGCCGTGCACGTCCAGTTCTATCTGACGCTCCTGGACACCTACCTCCCCGACCCGGAGGACCGCACCGCCGCCTTCGCCGCCGTGGAGAACATCCCCTCCATCCGCGAGAAGGCCGAGTTCTGCTTCAGGTGGATCAACGAGGTCGAGAAGCTGGACCGGCTGGAGAGCAAGGCCGACCGCCGCCGCTTCCTGCTCAACCTGATCTGCTTCGCCGCGTGCATCGAGGGCCTGTTCTTCTACGGCGCCTTCGCGTACGTCTACTGGTTCCGCAGCCGGGGTCTGCTGCACGGCCTCGCCACGGGCACCAACTGGGTGTTCCGTGACGAGACGATGCACATGAGCTTCGCCTTCGAGGTGGTCGACACCGTCCGCAAGGAGGAGCCGGACCTCTTCGACGACCAGCTCCAGGAGCAGGTGACGGCCATGCTGCGGGAGGCCGTCGAGGCCGAGCTCCAGTTCGGGCGCGACCTGTGCGGCGAGGGGCTGCCGGGTATGAACACCGACTCGATGCGGCAGTACCTCGAGTGCGTCGCCGACCAGCGTCTGTCGCGGCTCGGGTTCGCCCCGGTGTACGGCTCCGAGAACCCCTTCTCCTTCATGGAGCTCCAGGGTGTTCAGGAGCTGACCAACTTCTTCGAGCGCCGTCCGTCGGCGTACCAGGTCGCGGTGGAGGGCACCGTCGACCTGGACGAGGACTTCTGAGCCGCCCTCTCCCCCCGGGCCTCCTGGGCCTCCCTGATCTGCCCGTCGGCGCGCCGGTCGCGCACGATGCCGAGCACGGACGGGAGGACCAGGAGGACGAGGATCCCGAGGACCATGAGCATTCCGATGAGGCCTTCGATCTGGTTCGTGTTCATGGACACCAGTCTCCAGCCGGACACTCCTGACCGTGAGTGGCAGGACTGCCGCACACCTTCAAATTCCTGCCACTGCGGGTGCACACTGGCAGCATGCTGCTGTGCTGCCCCGGGGGACGCCCCCCGGACCCCCGGTCGAAGAACGAGAAGCGAGCGTCGGCCGGAATGCGAGGCCGATCATGCTGAAGAACGTGGCGGCCGTCCCCCTCGACGGCGTACATCCCTTCGAACTCGGCGTCGTCTGTGAGGTGTTCGGCCTCGACCGCAGCGACGAAGGGCTGCCGGTGTACGACTTCGCCGTGGTGTCGGCGGAGGGTCCGGTCCTGGGCACCCATGTCGGCGGGCTCACCGTGTCCACGCCGTACGGCCTCGACCGGCTGGAGGAGGCCGACCTGATCGCCGTACCGGCCGCGGACTCGAACGTCGACCGCGCGTATCCGCCCGAGCTGCTCGCCGCGCTGCGCCGGGCCGTGGACCGGGGCGCCCGGGTCCTCAGCGTCTGCTCCGGGGTCTTCGTACTGGGCGCCGCGGGGCTCCTCGACGGCCGGCGCTGCGCCGCGCACTGGCGGCACGCGGACGTGCTGGCCCGCCGCTACCCCCGGACGACCGTCGAGGCGGACGTGCTGTACGTCGACGAGGACCCGGTGATCACCTCGGCCGGCACGGCCGCCGGTATCGACGCCTGTCTCCACCTGGTCCGCAAGGAGCAGGGGCCCGAGGTCGCCAACCGGATCGCCCGGCGGATGGTGGTGCCGCCGCACCGGGCCGGCGGCCAGGCCCAGTACATCGAGCGGCCGCTGCCCCGGTCGCGGTGCGACACCGTCGGCGAGGTGCTCGCGTGGATGGAGCAGCACCTCGACGAGGAGGTCACGGTGGAGCAGCTCGCGCAGCGCGCCCACATGTCACCGCGCACCTTCGCCCGTCGGTTCCAGCAGGAGACGGGCACCACTCCCTACCGGTGGCTGCTGCGCCAGCGGGTGCTGCTGGCCCAGCACCTGCTGGAGGCGACGGACGAGACGGTGGACGCGATCGCCTGGCGCGCCGGCTTCGGTACGGCCGGCGCCCTGCGTCACCAGTTCGTGCAGGCGCTGGGGACTTCCCCCAACGCCTATCGGCGCACGTTCCGCGGCCCGCAGGCCGTCGCCTGAGCCGCGGCTCTCACCCGGACACCGCCCGCAGCCGCAGCCGGCGCGGCCGCAGCGTGATGCCGATGTGCGTCCGGTTGTCGGAGCCCGGCACCGGCTCGAAGCGGAACGCGGACGCCACCACCGCGGCGATCAGCGTCAGCGCGGCCATCGAGAAGTGGTCGCTGGGGCACTTCCGGTTGCCGACGCCGAACGGCGTCATGGCGTACTTCGGCACCTCCGGGGAACGGCCGGGCAGCCAGCGGTCGGGGTCGAACTCCGTGTGCCGCTCGTACGACCGCGGATCGCGCTGTACGGCGTACGGGCTGTAGACGATGTCGGCGCCCGCGGGAATGCGGTAGCCGCCGAGCGCGGTCTCGGTCACCGCACGCCGGGTCAATATCCATACGGCGGGATACAGCCGCATGGTCTCGACGATGACATTGGCGGTGTGCTGGAGCTTTCGGACGTCGCCGAATGCGACCGGCCGGTCTCCTACGACGCTTTTCACCTCTTCGCGGATCTTGTCCACCTGCTCGGGGTGCTCCGTGAGCACGTGGAGCAGCGACATGACCACAGAGCCGGCTGTTTCGCTGCCCGGTGTGAGTATCGCGATGACCTGGTCGTGGATCTCCTGTTCCCCGATCGGGTCGCCATTCTCGTCCTTCGCCTCCAGCAAAGCCATCAGCAAATCGTCCGGCTTTTGACCGGATGCGCGGCGGTCGGCGATGATCTCGTCCACGAGCCGATGCAGATCGGCCAGCGCCCGGTTGAATTCGCGGTTGGCCGGAATCGGTACCCGATAAAGCGGCCCGAGGGGCACCACCATGCGCTGGTACATACCGGCGAACAGTGTGGCGAGCGCGGAGGTGATGCGCTCGGACCGGGCGTCCATATAGCTGCCGCGCATCAGACAGCGGGCGGAGATGCGCACGGACACCCGGAAGGACTCCGCGGTGACGTCGAGGACCTCGCCGTTCCGCCAGCGCTCGACGAGCGCGTACGCCTCCTCCTCCATGATCGGCCCGTAGCCGGGGATGGCGTCGAGCCGGAACGCGGGCTGGATCGTGCGCCGCTGGCGGCGGTGCAGCGGGCCGTTGGCCGTGGCCACGCCCTCCTTGCCGAGCAGGCTCTCCAGGGACTCCCACAGGGGCCCCGAGATGATGTAGTCCGGGCTGAGCGCCAGGGCGCCGGTGAGGTCCGGCGCGGTGACGGCGTACACCGTCTTGGGGCCGAGCCTGAGGCGGACGATGTCGCCGTGGTCGCGGAGCTGGACCAGGAAGGCAAGCGGGTCACGGGCCAGCTTCCAGCCGTGTCCGAGGAGCGGAACCCTGCCACCGGCCAACGGTGGCTCACGCAGTTCGGGGGCCGCGGGGGTCGCGGGTTTCGCCGACTCGACGGTCATTTCTCACCTGCCGCTTCGTTGTTGACGTACGGGGGCGTGGACCGGTCGTCCCAGCTGTCGACCATGTATCGGCCGGACTCGTGGTGGAACCAGTAGACGGAACTGAACCAGTTCCGCATATTGCCGAGGCAGGACCGCACGGCGGCGCCGAGTTGGTTTCCGCGGACCGTCCCGTCGGCGAGCCGGTCGGCGAGCCGTAAGACGTCCTTCTCGACGACGAGGAACTCGGAAATGCATTCCTCGACGCGTCGCCTGACTTCCTGCACCGCCTCTTCGAGGGTCAGTCCCTCATGGGTGATGAGACTGATTCCGAGATTGTGCACCTCATCGCCCGCTATTTCCTTTGGAAGCGAGCAGAGATCGTTGTACCAGGCGGCGAATTCTTGACTCAGCAGCGCCGCGCGGCGAAATGCGGGGTGTTTCCTCACCGGGTCCGGGAGTTCGTGTCCAGAACTCGGCTCCAACAGGTCGGTCCAGATCCAGTGCGCGAAGGTGAGCCGACGCAGTGCCAGGTATTCCTCGACTCCGGGAATGCGCCCTTCGATTCGGTTGTGGAATTCCCGGTCGTACGCCTCGATCACGGCGTGGAAGTGCCGGGCGAACCGGGCGTTCCAGGTGCCGGGAAGGAAGGAGTGCAGCCGGCTCACACTGTCCGCGAGCCCGGCGACCAGCGGATCCGGGTGGCGCAGATGCTCCGCCGGGGAGTCCAGGGCCGCGTGCAAGCGGAACCTGAGCCGCCGCCAGGAGGACGTCCGGCCGTGCACGACGTCACGGTCGTGCCGGTCGTCCCAGAGGAAGAACCACGTGCTGTAGTCGGCGATGGCCTGCATGACCTCGTCGGGTGCACCGAGGTAGAAGCCCGCCATCAGGTCGGTGTAGCAAAGTCCGTCGGCATATTCTGCGACCTTGTCCGCCGGCATCAACCGCATTTTCAGCAGCCAGGAGCGCGTCTTCTCCTGCAACTGAGGCCAATACGGATGCAGTTGCCGGGAAAACGCCGCCTCGATGACTGGAAGAGAGAGCGAGGGAGGGACCGCGGGCGCGGTCACCGTCGCTGTGGTGCTGTATGTGGTGCTGTATGGGAAAGCTGGCACGGACAACCCCTCTCAGCCGCCAGTGGGCACACACCCCTCCCCCCGTGCCGGGCGTGCGCCGTTGCGTATCCCCGCACATCCCATTCAGCACTACAACTGAGCGTTCTGGGAACGGATTTGCTTCATTCACCACCCCAACATGCTGAGAATCCGCCCCAGCATGACTGGTTACGGATCAGCAGATGTGCGGTAGATGTGCGTAAGCGATCGAACGTCCGTCGGACACACGAACGACGCCCGGCCGGAGGGATCCCGGCCGGGCGTCGTGGCGACGCGGATGAGCTCAGTCGTTGGCGACCACGGGGTAACGGGGCTCGTTCTCGGCCATCTGCCGCAGGGCGTCCTTGCGTTCACGCTTGGACAGACGGTCGATGTAGAGGTAGCCGTAGAGGTGGTCGGTCTCGTGCTGCAAACACCGAGCGAAGTATCCGGTACCGCGCACCTTGATCGGGTTGCCCTTCTCGTCCTGCCCTGTCACCTCGGCGTAGTCGGGACGGGCCAGCGGCGCGTAGGCGGTGGGCACCGACAGACAGCCCTCGTTGCTGTCGTCCAGCCGGCGCCGGTCGGCGGGCAGCTCGACGAGCTTGGGGTTGCAGACGACGCCGGTGTGCCGGACGCCCTCGTCGTCGGGGCAGTCGTAGACGAAGACCTTCCGGTCGACGCCGATCTGGTTGGCGGCCAGGCCCACTCCCTCGGCGATGTGCTGCGAGGCGAACATGTCCGCGACCAGCTGCCGCAGCTCCTCGCCGAACTCGGTGACGTCCTTGCACTCCTTGTGCAGCACCGGGTTCCCGACGACGGTGATCGGCCGTGAGGTGCCGGCCTCACGCCATGCCAGCTCGCGCGCCTCCGCCTCCTCGGTGTCGATGACGAAGCCCTCGTCGTCCACGGGGAGCACGCCCGCGTGCTGCTGATCGGTGTCCTGCTGGGCCATGACCGACGATGCCTTCCTCAGTGGAACAGGGGTGAAGTTGCTGATACAGGGTACGGGGATCGCGCTCCCGGGGGCGCGGGGCCGAATCGATACACGACTCCGCCGCGACGGGGGTCGCCCCGCCCGAGCGAAGCCGAGAGTGGGGGAGCGACCAGCCACGACGGCGCCGCAGCGACCCACGGACCTAACAGACCTCTTCCAGGTCCCGCCAGTCCCTGGAATCCGGGCTGTCCGCGACCCACCCGTCCAGCAGCCCTCGGACGAGAGACGCCGGAGCGGCCACGCCGCACTCCCGCTCCGGCACCCACAGCTGCCCGTCCGTCCGGTGCCCGAGCGGACCCGGATGCCCCGGCTCGCTGTGGTCGTGCGGGTCGAGATGCTCGCCGTCACCCTCGTCGGACGGCATGCGCGACTCCGAACACGTCCGGCAGAGCAGCCGCACCGACGACGACCAGTCCTCCGCCGCGAAACCGGCGTCGGCCGCCAGCTGCTCCAGCGCGTCCCGGTCGGACTCGGTGGCCGCCTCCAGCAGGACGACCCAGGTCGGCACGGGCGACGGCGCCCACAGCTCGATCTCGTCGAAGACCGGGTAGGAGTGGCCCGTGGCGGTGGTCCGCTCGCCGTGCGGCACCCCGTCGTGCAGGACTACCTCGCCCCAGCGCCGCCCGGACGAGGGCAGCGGGATGGACAGCACCTCGATCCGGGCGGGGTCCAGCCGACGCCCCCACACCACCTCGGCCTCACCCTCGGGCGACAGCCGTACGGCCGCGCTGCCCAGGTCCATGCCGACCGGCTCGCCCGCGCCTATGGCGTCGCCGGGCACCCGCAGCCCGTACGCCTGCCAGGCGCGGCGGGCCAGCGGCCAGTCCTGGAGGGCGGTGGCGGCGATGCCGACGTTCCACCAGTCGGGGGCCCCGGCCTCACGGTCGAGGAGGGCGACGGCTCGGAGTCCCGCCGTGCGGGCCTGCTCCCAGTCGTGCCGGAACTTGTGCAGCAGGGCGAGGTTGAACCAGGACTCGGACAGCCAGGGCTCCAGGTCGGCTGCACGTGTCAGCAGCGCGCCCGCGTCCTCGTACCGCCCGTCGCCGATCAGCGTGAACGCGCGGTCGGTGGCCTGCCGCCAGGAGGCGGAGGGCCGGTGCCGTCCCTTGCCGAAGATCCTCACGATTCCCGCCTGCCAGTTCCGTTCTGTGGGCTGGCCAGTGCCCCCGGACACTCTCTCCCTCGCATCCAACCACGTGTGGCCGGAAGGCCGCTCATTACCCATGGGTTACCCGCCCACCGGCAAGGTCAGACAGCCCGCCCGTCACCCGCCACCACCCTGCCCGAGGCTCCCCCGGGGCTGAACCCCTGGGGGCACCCCCGGCGCGCCGCCCCCGCGTTCCACACCACTCTGGCCAGCGCCTCCACCACCTCGGGCGCGTACTCCCCGCCGGTGCCGAGACGCAGCTCCTCCAGGGCGGTGAGGGGCCCACCCGGACCGCTTCCCCGCACCTTCTCCTCGTATGCGTTCACCACCCGGACTATGCGCGCGGCCACCGGCTGCTCCGGGTAGGGGTCGGCCTGCCGCTCGACGACCGTGGCGACCTCTGCGCCCGCCCCCGTCTGACGGACGACGGCCCCGCCGAGCAGCGCGATCCGCCGCTGCTGCGCCGCCGGCAGCTCGGCGGTGGCCCCGGCCGGGACCGGGTCCACGAGGCTGAGCTGGCCGATGTCGTGCATGAGGGCCGCGTACTCGAGGACGGTCAGCTCGGGCTCCGGCAGCCCCAGGTCCCGGCCCACGGCCTGGCTGAGGGCGGCGACCCGGCGGGCGTGCCCGGCCGGGGTGTACCCGGCGATCTCGGTGGCGCGGGCCAGCGAGGCGATGGTCTGCCGGTAGGTGGCCCGCACCGCCGCGTACCGGCGCAGGGAGAGCTGGGTGAGCAGCAGCGGCACCGAGAACACCGGCAGCGCCCACAGCCCGACGACGGCCACCGCGAGCGCCATCACCGCCCCCGTGGCGCAGACCGCCGAGCCGATTCCGGGCACCGCCCGCAACTCGTCCCGCAACAGCGGGGTGAACGGCCAGCCGGTACGGGAGTGGGCGAGCGCGGCGGCGACCACGGCGTCGCACAGGACGGTCAGGACGAGCAGCGCGAGCAGCAGCAGCGCGTAGGCGGGACCGCTCCAGCCGTCGAACACCCCGCGGTTGTGGAGGGGCTGGAAGCAGACGGCGGCGAACCCGACGGCCAGTACCCGCCGGACCAGGTGGTCGAGGACGGCCTGCCCGCGGGCCAGCTGCGGCACGCTGCCGAGCAGGGAGGCGGCGACCACGACCGCCACGACCTGGGTGACCCCGTGGTGCGTGGAGTGCCCGGCGTGCCCTCCGACCAGCGCGTACGACAGCGACCCGGCGGCGCCGAGCGGCGCGGCCTCACGCAGCGGGGGTCCGCTCTGGGGGCGGGTCAGCTCCCCGACGGCGACGAGGACCCCGAAGGCGAGGGCCACGGGCCGGTCCTCGACGCCCGTCATGAACGTGACGAAGAGGGAGACGGCGACGAGGAGCGCGGCCGTGGAGTGGAGGGCGACGTGCGAGCGGCGGACGGTCATCGGCGCACACCGGACCGGTCGTCGGAGGCCTGCGCGGGCACGCCCGGCCGGTCCTCCTCGGCGGTCACGACCGGATGCCAGCCGTCCCGGGCGATGACGTGCGCCAGCGCCACGACCATCCGGGGGTCGAACTGGGCGCCCGCACACCGCCGCAGCTCCTCCAGGGCGACGTGCACCGGCCGGGCCCTGCTGTAGGACCTGGTGGACGTCATGGCGTCGAAGGCGTCCGCGACGGCGACCACCCGGGCCGGTTCCGGGATCTGGCTGCCCACCAGTCCGTACGGGTAGCCCTTGCCGTCGATGCGTTCGTGGTGGTGGAGGATCGCCGAGCGGGCCTCGCCGAGGAAGGAGATCCCGCGGGTGATCTCGTGCCCGTACTCGGGGTGCAGCTCGATCACGCGCCGCTCCTGCGGTGTCAGCGGCCCGTCCTTGCGCAGAAGCCGGGTGGGGACGCCGAGTTTGCCGACGTCGTGCAGGATCCCGGCGAAGCGGAGCATGTCGATCCGGCTCTCGTCCATCCCCAGTTCGCGCCCGATCAGCACCGAGGCCTGGCCGACGCGTTCGCTGTGCCCGCGCGTGTAGCCGTCCTTGATGTCGACGGCCTGCACCAGGGCGCGGATGGTCGCCTGGTGGGCGGCGCGCTCCCGGTGGTACTGCGCGAACACCCACCACGACACGGCCATCGGGAACAGCACGAGCAAGGCGGCCACCGGCCCGTACGGGCTGAGCCACAGCACGGCCATCATCAGCCCGCCGAGCCCGTGCACGGCCAGCGGCGCCAGGGAGCGCAGGAACAGCCCCCGGCAGACCCGCCGCAGCGGCAGCCCCTCGGCGAGCGCCAGCATCCCGCCGTCCAGCAGGGCGAGCGCGGCGCAGAACACCAGCACGGCCGCCCCCGCCGGCACCAGTGCGTACGGCAGGTCGGAGCCGGCCACGGCGTCCCGCCCGCCGAGCGCGGCGTGCACCCGGGCGGCGGCCCACACGGCGAGCGAGGAATGGGCGGCCCGCCAGACCCGGCGCAGCAGAAAGGGGCGCCGCTCGACGTGCGAGAACAGCGCCCCGGGCAGCGGGACGAGAGCGGCCGCGGCCGGTGTGAGCAGGAACGCCCCGGCCAGCAGCACGGGGTGGAGGGTGCCGGCGAACCTGCGCCGGGCGATCCGCTCGCCCCCTGCGTACAGGGCGGCGAGGAGGGCGACGGCCCACCAGGGGGTGCGCGCACCGGGCAGCGACGGGAGCGTGCAGAGCAGGGCGCCGAAGGCGACACAGGCGGCGTAGGCGCGCGCCCGCGCCGGAATCCCCTCCATGACGCCTCCCCCAGCCGTACCTGTCCGGGCTCAGGAGCCTAGGACGGCCGGGGGCGGGCCCGCGGGCGTATCACCCATGAATTAGCACATTCGAGTGACTGCGGCGCTTTCTGGGGCGACTCTCCGGAAGCGGGCTTCCTTCGGAGCGGGCATCCTGGAAGCGGCTCAGCGCTCCTGGACCGTCGCCGTCACGTCGTGCTCGGGGACGGCCTGGCCGGAGCGGATCAGGTCGATCCGGCCCATGACCTTGGCACGCAGGTCGGTCGGCACGTCGTCACGCCCGCAGCACCGCTTGACCAGCTTCTTCACGGCCTCCTCCAGCCCGTACTTCTCCAGGCAGGGGGAGCACTCCTCGAAATGGTGCTGGAACTTGTCCCGGTCCAGCGGAGGCATCTCGCTGTCGAGGTACTCGTACAGGTGGTCGAGGACCTCACCGCAGTCCGTCTCGTGCGGATCTCCGCAGCTCATGAGCCCGAACCTTTCGCTTCGTTCGACTCTCCGGCACCGGCCGGGACCAACCCGCGCTCGCGGGCGTAGTCCTCGAGCATGCCGCGCAGTTGACGGCGGCCCCGGTGCAGCCGGGACATCACCGTACCGATGGGTGTCCCCATGATGTCCGCGATCTCCTTGTACGCAAAGCCCTCTACGTCCGCGAGATACACGGCGATCCGGAACTCCTCGGGGATGGCCTGAAGCGCTGCCTTCACGTCCGAGTCGGGCAGGTGGTCCAGCGCCTGCGACTCCGCGGAGCGCAGACCTGTGGACATGTGCGACTCGGCGCGCGCCAGCTGCCAGTCCTCGATCTCCTCGGCCGCGCTGCGCTGGGGTTCACGCTGCTTCTTGCGGTACGAGTTGATGAAGGTGTTGGTGAGGATCCGGTACAGCCAGGCCTTGAGGTTGGTGCCCTCGCGGAACTGGTGGAAGGACGCGTACGCCTTCGCATACGTCTCCTGCACCAGGTCCTCGGCGTCCGCCGGGTTGCGCGTCATGCGCAGCGCGGCCGAGTACATCTGGTCGAGGAACTCGAGCGCGTCCCGCTCGAAGCGCGCGCTGCGCTCGGCGGTGGATTCCGCGCCCGTCTCCTGGCTCACGCCCTGGCCCTCGGGCAGCTCCGCCTGGCCGTTGTCGGTCCCTGCGTCGGTACCGGTGACCGGACCCACCTCCTCAATATCGCGGGTAGGACCGAAACCGATCCCACTCGAATCGGAGGATAGACGACTACCCGCGCCTGCCGCCGCTCCAATAGGAGCGGTCCTCGCCGCGCGCAGCACCGTCCAGTCCAGATCGGTACGGCTGCTGCGGCTCGGGCAGATGGTCGAACCCATGCGGCGGACTTCCTCTCCCACTGACTTCGGTGCCGGTTGTTCAGCACTTCTGTCCGCCTCAACAGCGCCCGGCCCCTCCACATTCCCCACCCGTCACCTCACCCGAGTGAAGCGACCCACCCGACGACCGCGGCGGTGACGACCTCCAGCGTCTCCTCCTGGGTGACCCCGGCTCTCTTGGGCACGGCGAACCCGTGGTCGCCGTACGGCACCTCCACGAGGGCGTACCCGCCCGCGGGGAACTCGTCCGGTCCGCCGAAGGGGTCGTTGCCGCCCTGGACGACGAGGGTCGGCACCCCGGCCCCGAGCAGCTCGTCGGCGCGGGACTTCTCCGGTCTGCCCGGCGGGTGCAGCGGAAAGCCGAGCGCGAGCACGGCGTGTGCCCCGAGCTCGGTGGCCGTGCGGCAGGCCACCCGCGCGCCGGCCGACCGGCCGCCCGAGATCACCGGCAGCCCGGGCGCGACGACGGCGGGCCAGATCCCGCGCCAGCCGACGTCGAGGGTCTTCGGCGCGGGCGCGACCTTCTTGCCCGCCACCCGCCAGGGCTGCTCCACGAGAGCGACACTCACCCCGTGTCCGGGCAGCACGGCGGCCAGCGCCCGAAGGTCCCGGGCCTCGACCCCGCCCCCGGCGCCATGGCTGACGGCGAGGACCAGCCGCGGCTTCTCGGCGTGGTGCCAGGTGATGCGGGCGGTGCCCGCGTCGGTCTCCACCGTTTCGGTGCTCACCACTGTTTCGCTGCTCACGTCAGAAGAGTGTGCCCTCCTCGGGCCCCTCCAGCTCCTTCAGCAGCTCCGGCCCGTTGTTGCGGACGCTGCTGACGGCCGTGGACACCGGGTAGGCGCGCATCAGTCCGGCCGGCGGGGGTTCGAGGAGGGAGTGCAGGTCGTCGACGTCCGTCCGCGCCGGGTCCAGCCAGGCGTCCCAGCGGTCCGGGGTGAGCATCAGCGGCATCCGGGGGTGGATGTCGGCGAGGGCGTGCGGGCCGTCGGCGGGGGCCACGGCGAGCGGGGAGGTCTCCGCCTCGGTCGTGATCACCGAGCACGTCACCCACCAGGCCTGTGGATGGTCGTCGGGCAGGGTCCGGTCCCGCCAGAACTCGTACAGCCCGGCCATCGCGAAGACCGTGCCGTCGGCCGGGAGCACGAAGTAGGGCTGCTTGCGCGGCCGCTTCCTCCTCCCCTCGACCTCCAGGTCCCGTTCCTGGACTCCGGTGACCCACTCGTAGTAGCCGTCGGCGGGCAGGACGCAGCGCCGGGCGGCGAAGGCGCGGCGGTAGGAGGGCTTCTCGTGGACGGTCTCAGCACGCGCGTTGATCATCCGCGCGCTCCCCTCGGGGCTCTTCGCCCAGGAGGGGACCAGTCCCCACTTCAGCTTTCGCAGTTGCCGAACCGGGCTCTGGTCGTCGGCGTCTTTCACCGGACGGTCGAGGACGGCGTAGACCTCCTTGGTCGGCGCCACGTTGTAGTCGGGCTCCAGGGCCTCCTCGGGCTCCCACTTCTCGACTTCAAAGATTCCTGCGAGATCCTCGGGCCTGCGACTCGCTGCATACCGTCCGCACATACGTGCCACACTGCCAGACTCCGTGAGCCGAAAGGGAGCCACCAGAAAACATGGAGAGCACCGCCGCCCTCGCGCTGCCCGACCTGTGGGACCGCCTCGTCGGCACCCAGTCCGACCCCGACCTGTGGGTGGTGCTGGCCACCGCCGTCGCCGCCCTCGCGGTCGTCGTACCACACACCCTGTGGCGGATATCGCGCAATGCGATCACCATCGCCCACGAGGGTGGTCACGGCCTGGTCGCGCTGCTGACCGGCCGCCGGCTGACCGGGATCCGGCTGCACTCCGACACCAGCGGCCTGACCCTCAGCCGGGGCAAGCCGCACGGTCTCGGCATGATCCTCACCGCGGCGGCCGGCTACACCGCTCCCCCGCTGCTCGGCCTGGGCGGCGCCGCCCTCCTCGGCGCCGGCCGCATCACCCTGCTGCTGTGGGTGGCGACGGCGCTGCTGGTCGTGATGCTGCTGATGATCCGCAACGCGTACGGCGCCCTCACGATGGTCCTCACCGGCGGCACCTTCCTGCTGGTGTCCTGGCTGGCGGGACCGCAGGTACAGGCGGCCTTCGCGTACGCGGTGGTGTGGTTCCTGCTGCTGGGCGGCGTACGGCCCGCCTTCGAGCTCCAGGCGAAGCGCTCGCGCGCAGGCGCGGGCGACTCGGACGCGGACCAGCTGTCCCGTCTGACCCACGTACCGGCGGGCCTGTGGCTGTTCCTGTTCCACGCGGTGAGCCTGTGCGCCCTGCTGGGCGGGGGCAGGTGGCTGCTGGGGCTGTGACGCAGCCCGAAGCCGCGCGTCACAGGGGTGCGGGATGTGAACCTCCACGGCTGCGCCGCGGGGCGCCGCCGGCCCCGACGGCGCCGCACCCGCAGGACGGCCGACCACTAAAGTGGGGCCCATGGCCCCGAACCCCGCCCACACCGCCCTCTGGCCCGCCCCGCACGCTGGCGAGGCCGTCGCCGCGACGGTCCACGTGCCGGGGTCGAAGTCCGTCACCAACCGTGCCCTCGTCCTCGCCTCCCTCGCCTCCGAGCCCGGCTGGCTGCGCCGCCCCCTGCGCTCCCGCGACACGCTGCTGATGGCGGGCGCCCTGCGCGAGATGGGCGTCGGCATCGAGGAGACCGTGTCGTCCAGCTCCTCCGGCGCGGGGAGCCCCGACGGCACCGGCGAGGCGTGGCGGATCCTCCCCGCGGGGCTGCGCGGACCGGCCACGGTCGACGTCGGCAACGCGGGCACGGTGATGCGCTTCCTGCCGCCGGTCGCCGCCCTCGCCGACGGCCCCGTCCGCTTCGACGGCGACCCGCGTGCGTACGAGCGTCCCCTGAACGGCGTCGTCGACGCGCTGCGTGTCCTCGGCGCCCGGATCGACGACGACGGCCGCGGCGCGCTGCCGCTGACCGTGCACGGCGGGGGCGCGCTGGACGGCGGGACGGTGGAGATCGACGCCTCGTCCTCGTCCCAGTTCGTGTCGGCCCTGCTCCTCTCCGGCCCCCGCTTCAACCAGGGCGTGGAGGTCCGCCACACCGGCGCCACGCTGCCCTCCGTGCCGCACATCCGGATGACGGTCGACATGCTGCGCGCGGTCGGCGCGCAGGTGGACACCCCGGAGTCGGGCGGCGAGCCGAACGTCTGGCGGGTGACCCCGGGCGCCCTGCTGGGCCGGGACCTGACGATCGAGCCGGACCTGTCCAACGCCCAGCCGTTCCTGGCGGCGGCGCTGGTGACGGGCGGCCGGGTGCTGATCCCGGACTGGCCGGCCCGCACCACCCAGCCGGGTGACCGGCTGCGCGAGATCTTCACCGAGATGGGCGGCTCCTGCGAACTGGCCGACTACGGCCTGGTCTTCACCGGCTCGGGCTCGATCCACGGCATCGACGTCGATCTCGGTGACGTCGGCGAGCTGACCCCGGGCATCGCGGCCGTCGCCGCCCTCGCGGACTCCCCGTCCACCCTGCGGGGCGTGTCCCACCTGCGCCTGCACGAGACGGACCGGCTGGCCGCGCTGACGAAGGAGATCAACGAGCTCGGCGGCGATGTGACGGAGACCGCCGACGGTCTGCACATCCGCCCGCGCCGGCTGCACGGCGGGATCTTCCACACCTACGACGACCACCGCATGGCGACGGCCGGCGCGATCATCGGCCTGGCCGTGGAGGGCGTGCAGATCGAGAACGTGGCGACGACGGCGAAGACCTTGCCGGACTTCCCCGAACTGTGGACCGGGATGCTCGGGGTATAGGGACTTTCGCCATGCGCCGCTACAGCAAGAACACCGACGAGGACGACATCCGCAGCCGCCCGAACCGCAAGGGCAACCGGCCTCGCACGCACATCCGCCCCAAGCACGAGGACGCCGCCGAGGGCATGGTCCTCACCGTCGACCGGGGCCGGCTGACCTGTCTGGTCGACGACCGGATCGTGATGGCGATGAAATCCCGCGAACTGGGCCGCAAGGCCGCGATCGTGGGCGACCGGGTCGCGATCGTGGGCGACCTGTCCGGCAAGAAGGACACCCTCGCCCGTATCGTCCGCATCGAGAAGCGCACCTCGGCACTGCGCCGCACCGCGGACGACGACGACCCCTACGAGCGCGTCGTCGTGGCCAACGCCGACCAGCTCGCCGTGGTCACCGCCCTCGCCGACCCCGAGCCCCGCCCGCGTCTGATCGACCGCTGCCTGGTGGCGGCCTTCGACGCCGGCCTCTCCCCCCTGCTGGTCATGACGAAGTCGGACCTGGCCTCGCCGGACAAGCTGCTGGAGCTGTACGGCCATCTCGACATCCCGTACGTCGTCACCAGCCGCGACGAACTGGAGAACGGCGACGCGGCGGACCGGGTGCGCGCGTTCCTGGCCGGGCGGATCACGGCGTTCGTCGGTCATTCGGGCGTCGGGAAGACGACCCTGGTCAACGCGCTGGTCCCGGAGGAGCGGCGACGGGTGACCGGCCATGTGAACGCGGTGACCGGCCGCGGCCGCCACACCACGACCTCGGCGCTGGCCCTGCCCCTGGCGGGCACGGACGACTGGGTGATCGACACCCCGGGCGTACGGTCCTTCGGCCTGCACCACGTCGACCCGTCCCGGGTGGTGCTCGCCTTCCCCGACCTGGTGCCGGGCACGGAGGGCTGCCCGCGCGCGTGCAGCCACGACGAGAAGGACTGCGCGCTGGACGCGTGGGTGGCCGAGGGCCATGCCGATCCGGCGCGGCTGTACTCCCTGCGCCGGCTGCTGGCCACCCGGGAGCGCACCGAAGGCGACTGATCCACCGACAGATCCGCCGACTGATCCACCGGCCGATCCACTCGCTGATCGACCGGCTGACCACCGCGTTGTTTGCGTCCGCCCGGGCCCGGTAAGTGCATAATCGCACCGAGCCGGAGCCGGACCGGGCCGGGCGAACGGAGGGACAGCACATGGCGTGGCTGCTGGTCGTCGTGGCCGGGTTGCTCGAGACCGGTTTCGCCGTGTGCCTCAAGCTGTCCCACGGCTTCACCAGGCTCTGGCCCACCATCGCCTTCTGCGCCTTCGCGCTGGGGAGCTTCGGTCTGCTGACCCTCTCCCTGAAGAAGCTCGACGTGGGCCCCGCCTACGCCGTGTGGACGGGCATCGGCGCGGCGGGCACCGCGATCTACGGCATGATCTTCCTCGGCGACCTGGTGTCGGTCCTGAAGCTCGTCTCGATCAGCCTGGTGATCATAGGAGTGATCGGGCTCCAGCTGTCGGGGTCGGGGGGGGGGGGGCCCCCCGCCGGGGGGGGGGGGGGGGGGGGGGGGGGGGGCCGCCCCCCCCCCCCCCCCGGGCCCCCCCCCCCCCCCCCCCGCGCCGGGGCCCCCGCCCC